>JACCWH010000144.1 GCA_013697735.1 Trueperaceae bacterium
TGGGATCCACCTGGAACGTGAACGGCTCGGCCGGCGGAAGAGGCGGACCACCGGGCGCGCACGAGCTCGTGGCGGCGAGCACCGCGAGGCCGGCGATCAGCGACCGGACCGTGCGGACGAGTGACGAGCCGCGCGGCCGCCACGGCCTGCGCGGCGACGGGCTGGAACCGCTTACACCTCGGGGCATGAACCGCTCCTCGACTGCTGACGTGGCGGCATACTAGCGGATGGAGCGCTCGGGGAGGGGCGGTAGCCGAATGCTCACGCTCGCGCCGCCCGCACGACGCTTCGTTTACGTTGCTGTCGAAAAGCCTCCGCAGCCTCCCTCTGCCGTCACGACCGCGTTCTGGTCGACGATCCCCCCTCCGGCTCGCCTGCGCTGGCATCGCGCTCCGTGAGGCGACCGGAGACGTACTTGTGGAGGATGCTCGCGATCAGCGTCTGATAGGGCATCCCGTCACGTAACGCCGCGATCTGGATGTCTCGCAGGTCGGCCGACGACAGCCGGATGTTCACGCGCCGGTCCTTGGTCCCGGTGGCACGCGCAGCCGCCTTGATCCTTGCCAACTCACTCTTCGTGGCCACCGACTCGAGCTCGCCGGATTCGTATGCCGTGCGTACCTCGGACTCGTACGGATCGATCTTCGTCATCACGGACTCCTCCAACACGCGTTCGCGTTGCCGTGCGACTCGGGATGACCGTCTTCAGGAAGCAGTGATCCGACTCCTCGACGTACGGCACCAGGTCGGCACCTCACCCCACGACATCATCCCCGATCACGATCACGGGTACCCTTGCACCATCCGTGAGCCACCACGTCATCAGCACCATCTTGCGCCACGACGCGAAGCAGACGAGCTACAAGATCGCCCTGCTCCGCGCACTGAACGACGTCGTACTGGCGTACCCGGACGCCGACACCGACGGTCACGAGCACGTCGCCGTGCCCCTGCGCATGCTCGCCGAAGCGTGGATCGCCTACTACTGGCCCTTCGTCGACCCGCTCGAGCCTCCCGTGCTCCAGGGCGTCCCGTCGCTGCGCGGCGATCGCCCGCGACACGACGTGAGCTTCCGGCCGCATCTCGAAAAACTTCGGCGAACCGTGGAGGAGATCTACGGCCCCTCGGGTCCCGACGGCGGCTGGCACCTCGTGGAGCACATGCGGATCGAGCGAAAGCGCCGGCACTACCCAGCGGCACTCGTCGAGCTCTACGACGCCGCGCTGCGCCAGACCCAGAAGGCCATCCGCCAACCCATCCAGTACGCCGGAGCAGGAACATGGACAGTGTTCGACCGGCCCCGCCGCGCGGCGCTCCTCCCGGACCATGCGCATCTCCCCGGCGTTCGGCCGAGCGACGTCTGCGTCGCCGTGCCCGCCGAGCTGTGGCGAGCATTCCACGACGTCTCCCTCTGGGTGGAAGCGCTCTGCATCCACGAGTGGAGTCTCTTCACCGCCCGCATGGCCGGCGACCCCACCTGGCGCGGCCGCGCCTACACGCTCCTCACCGAACGACCCGACAACCGTCTCCCCATCGGTTGGGAGCGCAACCAGATCGACATCATGATGCACGAGGGCACTCACTTCGACTGCCCCTGGACCGGAAAACGCCTCGCACCGGGTGCCTACCACCTCGATCACATCGTCCCCGTCTCCATCTACCCCTTCCACGAGCTCTGGAACCTCGTCCCGGCCGACGCGCACTTCAATGCACACCAGAAGCGCGCGCGACTACCCGGCGTGGAGGCGCTCCGACGCAGTCTGCCGAGGCTCGCCGGCACCTACGAGGCATACGGCGCGTCGCGGCAGTTGTCGCCCGCGCTCCGAGGCGACGTCGCCATCCGCTTCACGCGCAGCGACACGAGCGCCCACGGCGTCGCCAGCTCCGTGTCCCACCTCGTCGAGCGGATCGCGACCGCCCGCAACGTCGCCCGCTTCTAGAGAGGGCCCCATGCGCACCCCCTACGGCAAGCTCATCCGCGATCGCATCCCCGAGATCATGGACGCCGCTGGCGTGCGCTACGAGATCGCGCCGCTCGACCACGACGCCTTCATCAGCGCACTCCTCGCGAAGCTCCAGGAGGAAGCCGCCGAGATCGCCGGCGCGGCGGGTCGCACCGAACGCATCACGGAGATCGCCGACCTGTACGAAGCGCTCGCCGCGCTCCTCAGCGCCGAGGGCATCGACGCAGCAGACGTGGATGGCGTCCGGCAGCAGCGGCGCGAGGAACGAGGCGGGTTCGAGCAGCGCCTCGAACTCCGGTGGACGGAACGGTAATCGCTCCTCGGCGTCTCGAAACCGTCGCCGAGCGTGACCTCGCCAACGGCTCGTGCCCACCTCCCGTAGGCTGCAGTCATGCGTGACCTGGCAACCGTGGCATCGGCGCTGCAACACGCCCATGGCGTGGTGGTCCTCACCGGTGCAGGCGTGTCGGTCGAGAGCGGGCTGCCCCCCTTCCGCGGGGCCGACGGCTGGTGGCGGGGGCACGATCCCACGCGGCTGGCGACCCCCAAGGCGTTCGCCGCCGATC
>JACCWH010000059.1 GCA_013697735.1 Trueperaceae bacterium
TGTTGTTGGGGGGAGGGTCTGGGGCTGTTGCTTCGGGCCTTCTTCCGTACGCGGGAGTAGCTCAGCTGGTAGAGCACTACCTTGCCAAGGTAGATGTCGCCGGTTCGAATCCGGTCTCCCGCTCCACGTGTGCGGCGCTCGATATTCACCCTCCAAGGTATTCGATCGAGAGGCACCCCGCGGGGTGCCTCTTTCCGTGCCTCGTATGGTCGCTCCGCAGGGAAGCAGCCGGATCATAGCGCGATGCGAGCGAGTTGCGCGAGCGTCTTCGGCGGCACCGTCATCAGCATGCGCCACGGCTTCGAATGCGTCTCCAAGACGCGCTCGACCCGATCGAACATCGTGCTCAGGACCTCACGGGGCATCGTGAGCGCCGGCGTGAAGCGCACGACCCGGAGCGAGTTCTGCGAGAAGCAAGCGTGAACGCCGTCCCTATGCAGCGCCCTGAGAAACAGGAGTGACGACAGGATCGGCAGGAGTTCGGGATCCATCGGCACGAGCCGCGGTGGCGCCATCGTGCGCACCTGAATGCCGAAGAGCATCCCCGCGCCGCGCACCGACTCGATGAACGCCGGGTGCGCCGCCTGCATCGCGCGGAGTCGCTCCAAACCATACGCGCCGTCGGCGCGAGCCTTCTCGACCAACCCTTCGTCGTGAATGATCTCCAGCGAGCGGAGTGCGACAGCCATTGCCAGCGACCCGCCCCCGAACGTGTTCGAGTGGCGCTTGGAGTGCGTTCCGCTCTGCATCTTCGAGAAGACCTCGTGACGGACGATCGTAGCCCCCACGGGCACGAGGCCCCCGCCGAGCGGCTTGGCGAGCGTGACGATGTCGGGATCGAGCCCGCCGGCGGTCGACGCGAACCAGTGCCCCGTCCGCCCGAGTCCCGATTGGATCTCGTCGGCGATCACGAGGATGCCGTGCCGACGCGCGATCTCGCCCACCTCGCGTAGAAAGCCCTCGGGCGGAACCACGATGCCGGCCTCACCCTGAATCGGCTCGATCACGATAGCCGTCACCTTGTCGGGGCCGATCTCCCGCAGGGCCAGATCGAGGGCCTCGAGGTCGCCATACGGCAGCGTGCGCACCGGCCCCATCAGCGGGCGGAAGGGCGCCTGATACGCCTCGCTCGGCGTCAACGACAGCGCTCCGAAGGTCTTGCCGTGATACGCCCCGACGAAGTTGACGAATGTGGTCGCACGGGGACGCGCAGCCCGCGCGAGCTTGATTGCCGCCTCCACGGCTTCCGCCCCGCTGTTCGAGAAGAGCACACGACTGTCGACGTGGCTCGGCATCGCGGCGGCGAGGAGCGCGACCAGGTTCGTCTCGACTGCGGCGCGCCAGGCCGACACGGTCTGTTGTGGGAAGGCGAGCGGCATGGTGCCGTCGAGGTATGTGCGCAGGAACGTCATGAGGGGTTCGTAGGCCTCGCCGAACGGTGACGCTGCGTACGACCCCGCCAGCACCAGATGCCGTCCCTCCTCGTCCTCGGCCTCCCACGGGGTGAGCGGCCGAAGCTCGCCGCCGATACCGAACAGGTCGAGGATTCGAACGAAGTCCCGATTTCCGTGGGCGACCTCGAGCTCCGTTGCGCGGCCGCTCGGCATTCCCGCCAAAACGTCGTGCGAACGCACCGGAAGGGTGGCTGGCTGCGGAGCCTGCATCCCCTTCACTTCAGGCGCCTTCGCGGCGGATAGGCTCATCGCAATGCCCCACGCGTCACGTTGCCGGCCGCGTCCTCCACCACGATCTCGCCGCCTTCGGCGTCGGCGACGTCGACCCGGAAGGAGAATTCCGGCGCCGGCGTGAACTGCAGCGGGACGTCGTTGATCCTCACGGAGGTGACGAGCGTATTGTCGCGAACGGTACCTTCGACGCGCAGCATGCCGCCCGAAAGTGGAGTCACGGCGGCGAGCTCCAGCGTGGGGCGCGTGTTGTCGAGCTGTAACCGATAGGGGAGCGTGGTGACGCGGCCACCGACGTCCTCCACCTCGATCGTGATCATCATGTCGCCGTCGTTCAGGGGCGGCATGGTGAAGGCGAACTCGATGAGGCGCTTGCCTCGCTCCCCGTCGTAGATCGCATTGGACAGCAGGTCGCTCCCGTTCACGCGGATCGCCGCCACGCCGTCGTCGTCGAGCGCGTACCCCTTGATGGTGAGGCCGTCGGATTTGCTCGTGGCACCCGAGCGGGGTTCCGTGATGCTCACCATGGGGCCCATCGCGTCGCCCCGGTCGATGCAGCCGGCCGTCGCGACGACCATGGCCACCACCGCTACAGCGAGCGTCACTACGCGACCCCGTACCGTGCGAAAGCGCGTCTTCATCCCGGCAATCTACCGCACCGAAAGGCTCCGAGCCGTCCCCTACGGGTGCGACGAACCCGATGCCAGCGCGGACGGCGGCGGTAGCTCAACGCTCCCGCTCGTCCTCCGGCGCGTTGGTGTCCGGCGCATCGGTGCCTGGCGAGTCTGGGGCACTCGGCGTGTCGATGGGGTCGTCGAAGTGAGACGACGCCGGAGGTGGCGGGGCCGGCGCAGGCTCGGGCGTACCGCGCCCGACGTCGGGGGCAGACGTGGCCGGGGCGGCCGATGTGGCCGGATCGGCCGAGGAGGCTGGATCGGCGGTCGTCGTCGTGGTCGTCGACGGCTCCCGCTCCGCCGGCGCATGCTCGGTGGGTGCCGGAGCATACGTCGAGGTCTCCGTGCGATCGTTCCGACCCTGCTGGACGAGCCGCACGATCAGATAGACGATCGCGGCCACGACTGCCACCGGCACGAGAAATCTCAGCAGCGCCCAGATCAACCCCGACAGCCACAGGAGCGCGGCGCCGACGAGACCAAAAATCCAGCCGAACAGCCACAGGACCCCAGTGGCGATCAGCACGGCGATGAGTCCGAAGACTACGAGCTCGACGATCTCCTGCATCGAACGCTTCATGTCGGCAGTTTAGCACTCGTGTCAGACGCGTAGGTCCCACGTGTGGCGGTAGACTTTCCCGTTGTGGAGCACCTCGCCCTCGAGATCGAACGCATCGTGCATGGCGGTCGCGCCCTCGCCTCCGCACCGGACGGGCGCCGCGTGCTCGTCGCCGGAGCGATCCCGGGTGAGCGTGTGCTCGTCGCGGCCGAACGGAAGCGCGGCGTATGGATGGGCGACGTGCTCCAGGTGATCGAGGGGAGCCCCGATCGAGTCGAGGGCCCGGAGCACCCGGGACTCGACATGGGCCACGTCGCATACGAACGGCAGCTCGAGCTGAAACGGGACGTAGTGCTCGATGGCTGGCGACGTGCCCACCAGGGCGAAGCTCCGGCGCTCGACCTTGCGGGGGTCGTACCCTCGCCGGAGGTGTGGGGGTATAGGGCGACGATCCAACCGGCGGTCGCCGATCGCGAGCGCGGCGACGACGTTCGGCTCGGGTACCGCCGAATGGGGAGCCACGAGGTGGTGCCGCTCGCCGACGATCCGACGGCGAACGCCGCATGCCGACGCGGCTGGCATGCCGCACTCGGCGTCGCGCTTCCGCGAGGGGTTCGTGAGGTCGTATTGCGTGGCAACGACGATGGCGAGGTCCTCGTCGCACTCGTCGCCGAGACGGCGACCAAGGACCTGCTCGCAGTTGCGCACGATCTCGTACGAGCCGGTGCGCACGGCGTGGTGGGTGCTCCCTACGATCCGCGCGGCCGCTTCCGGGGGGGTGCCGAACGCCTCGCCGGCGCGCGCTCCATCAGGCAGCCCTACGGCGACGTCACGCTCACACTGACGGCGACCTCGTTCGCACAGCCGAATCCGGGCGCCGCGCACGGCCTCTATCGGACGCTCGCCGAGTGGGCGCCGAGCGCGCGTCACGCCCTCGATCTCTTCGCGGGGAGCGGCGTGATCGGCATGCACCTCGCGCCCCGGTGCGAGCGCGTCACCGCGCTCGAAATCGATCGCGGTAGCGTGGATCGTGGCCGTCGAGATGCGGACGAGGCCGGAATCGTCGGCTTCGAGATCTTCCGATCCGACGTCCGCGATCTGAAGGTGGCCGACGACGTCGATCTCGTGGCCGTCGACCCACCGCGCGCCGGGCTCTCGGCTGGCGTGCGCGACGCGCTGCACGCGTCGCGTGCACAGCATCTCCTCTACGTCTCGTGCGACGTGGCGACCTGGTCGCGCGACGTCGCCGACCTCACGCGTCGCGGCTGGCACGTGGAGCGGGTTCGAGCCTTCGACTTCCAACCGCATACTCATCACGTCGAGCTGCTCTCGTCGCTCGTGCGCGGTGCCGACGACGTGCGCGCGTCGCGCCGGCCTTCCGCCGCCCCACGCGGCGACGGGTAGACTCGTCCGTGCTCGCGAAACGCGTCATCCCCTGCCTCGACGTCCACGACGGGCGCACCACGCGCGGTCGACAGTTCGGCAAGGCGGAACTCGGCGAGTTGACCGACGTCGGTGACCCCGTCGAGCTCGCACTGCGGTACGACCGCCAGGGTGCCGACGAACTCGTCTTCTACGACATCACGGCCACGGTGGAAGGGCGCGCGAGCATGCTCGACGTCGCGAGTCGCGTGGCGGAGAGGTGCTTCATGCCCTTGACGATCGGTGGCGGCGTCAGGTCGCTCGACGACTTCTCCGTCCTGTTTCGGGCCGGAGCCGACAAGGTCTCGATCAATTCCGGTGCCGTCGCCCAGCCCGACGTGGTCCGCGCTGCTGCCGAGCACTTCGGGTCCCAGGCGGTGGTGCTCTCGATCGATGCCCGCCGACGGCCGGCCGGCGGCGGCTGGGAGGTCTACGTCGCTGGTGGGCGCCGCGCCACCGGGCTCGACCTCGTCGCCTGGGCCGAGCGGGGCCAGGCGTTGGGGGCCGGTGAGATCGTGCTGAACAGCATCGACGCGGATGGCATGAACACCGGCTACGATCTCGACGCGACACGAGCCGTCGCACGCGCGGTCGACGTGCCGGTGGTGGCGTCGGGCGGCGCTGGGAGTGCCGATCACCTGCGCGCCGTGCTCCAGGAGGGCGAGGCCGACGCCGCGCTCGCGGCCGGCATCTTCCACCGGGGGGAGACCACCATCCCCGAGGTCAAGCGCTACCTCGCCGAGCATGGGCTCCACGTGCGGCGCACGTGAAGGGCGACTCCAAACGAGGGTGGCGCGCGGAGACGCTCGCGGTCCATCTCGGCCTCACGAGCGACGCCGCGACCGGTGCGATCGCACCACCGATCCACATGAGCACCACGTTCGAGCGCGACGCCGACGGTGGGTATGCGCGCGGTTGGGTCTACAGCCGCTCGTCGAACCCGACGCGCGACGCGCTCGAGGGAGCGCTGGCGTCGCTCCATGGTGCCAGCGCCTGCGCGTCGTTCTCGTCGGGATCGGCTGCGGCCTCCGCCGTCTTCCGGGCGCTGCCGCCCGGCTCCCGAGTCATCGTGCCCGACGACATGTATCACGGACTTCGCGCGCTGCTGCGCGAGGCGCTCGAACCGGCTGGGTTGCATGTGAGCAGCGTCGATCTCTCCGACACCGCTCGACTCGACGAGGCATTGACGAGCGACACGCGTCTCGTATGGATCGAGACACCGTCGAACCCGCTGCTCCGTATCACCGACGTAGCGGCGGTCGCCGAGGCCGCGCGCCGCCACGGCGAACGGCTCGGCGAGCGTGTCGCCGTGGCGGTCGACGCCACCTGGACGCCGCCTGGATGGGCCGACCCCTTCGCGCTCGGCGCCGACGTGGTGGTCCACGCGACCACGAAGTACCTCGCCGGGCACTCCGACGTGCTCGGTGGCGCCGTCGTGGCCCGCTCCGAGGCCGACCCGCTCTTCGAGCGCGTGCGCATGCTCCAGCGTCACGAAGGCGCCGTCCCGAGCCCGTTCGAATGCTGGCTGACCCTTCGCGGCCTCCGCACCCTGCCCTACCGGCTGCGGGCGCACGCCCACAACGCCGCCGCGGTCGCTGCCTTCTTGGTCGCCCACGAGCGCGTCGGCGCCGTTCACTACCCAGGATTGCCCGAGCACCCGGGCCACGACGTCGCCATGCGGCAGATGGACGAAGCGGGCGGCATGCTCTCGTTCCGCTTGCCGGGGGGCGAAGCGGCGGCGTTCGACGTGCTCGCGCGCCTGCGACTCGTGCGGCGCGCCACGAGCCTCGGCGGCGTAGAGAGCCTGATCGAGCACCGCGCGAGCGTCGAGCACGCCTCCGGTACCACCCCACGCGATCTGGTGCGCATGTCGGTGGGGATCGAGCACCCGCTCGACCTGATCGACGACCTGGCCCAAGCCCTCGGTACGCGATGGGATACACCATGAACGACCCCTTTGGCGCCATCGTCTGGGGCGAGGGTGGGCTCGTGCCCGTGGTCGTCCAGGACCTCTCGAGCGGCGACGTGCTGATGGTCGCCTACGCCGACCGGGAGGCGCTCGAACGCACGCTCGCGACCGGCGAAGCCCACTTCCACAGCCGCTCCCGTGGCGAGCTCTGGCACAAGGGCGCCACCTCCGGCAACGTGCAGGAGGTGGCCGAGGTGCGCTACGACTGCGACGGCGACACCCTCCTGTACCGCGTGCGGCCGGCGGGTCCAGCGTGCCACACGGGGCGACGCTCGTGCTTCTTCCGCGTGCTCGCGCCCGATGGCGCGGAGCGAGTGATCGACCTCCACGACGCCGATGGCCCGATCGGGTTCGGCGGCGTGGCCGCTTTGCTCGAGCGCGTCGTCACGGCGCGGCTGCGAGACATGCCCGAAGGCTCGTACGTTGCGAGGCTCGCTCGACGCGGGGCGGGTTTCGTGGGCCAGAAGGTGATCGAGGAGGCGGGGGAGACGGTCGTGGCAGCGCTGCAGGGGCAGGACGAGGAGCTCGTGGGGGAAGCTGCCGACCTCCTCTTCCATCTCACCGTGCTGTTACGGCTGCGAGGCGCGACGCTCGACGACGTGGCGCGGGTCCTCGCGCTGCGCCATGGTGAGCGTGAGGGAGCGTCCTCCCACACGTCCGTGAGCACCTCTTCCGAAGGCGGGGGCGTGGCGGACACCTGAGCGCGTGTCGCTCCGCACGCGTCGTGCGGCCCGCGCAGGCGGCAGCCGTGACAAAGTGAGCAGCATGAGCGACGACGCGAATCCCCCAAACGACGCCCCGGAGCAGCAGACGACCAAGCGCGGACGCCGACCCCAGGCCGATACGCCCCCCTCACTGCGAGCTGAAGACTTCGAGCGGGCGCTCGTCCTCGACACGGTTCGGGTGACGGAGCAGGCTGCCATCGCCGCCAGCCGCGCGGCCGGTAAGGGTGATGAAGATCTCGTCGACAGCGCCGGGACCGACGCGATGCGGCGGGTGCTCAACGAGCTCGACATCGACGGTGAGATCGTGATCGGCGAAGGCGAGCGCGACGAGGCGCCGATGCTCTACATCGGCGAGAAGGTCGGCCGCAACGGACCGAATTCGTGGCCCGTCGACATCGCCGTCGACCCGGTCGAAGGGACCGGCATCACCGCGCGCATGGTCAACAACGCCGTCGCCGTGATCGCACTTGCCGAGAAGGGCGGGCTCTTCCAGGCACCGGACATGTACATGGAGAAGCTGATCGTTCCGCCGCCGGCGGCTGGCAAGGTCGACCTGCGCTGGCCCATCGCAGCGAACCTCGCGAGCATCGCGCAGGCGCTCGATCGCGAGGTCAGCGACCTCACGGTGGTCATCCTCGACCGCCCCCGCCACGAGCAACTCCTTCGGGAGGTGCGCGCCGCGGGCCCGCGCGTGAAGCTCATCGGTGACGGTGACGTGATCGCGGCGCTATCGGCCGCCATCCGTGGGACGAACGTGCACGCCGTCCTCGGCACCGGCGGCGCACCCGAGGGCGTGCTCGCCGCTGCCGCCTTGAAGTGCCTCGGGGGTGAGATCCAAGGACGCTTCGTGCCTCGCGACGACGCCGAGCGTGAACGCCTCGAGGCGATGGGCGCTAGCGCCGACACGGTCTACACGACCCGCGATCTCGCTCCGGGCAATCACATCGTGTTCAGCGCCACCGGTATCACCGATGGCGAGCTGTTGCGTGGTGTCAAGTTCTTCCGAGGCGGCGCACGCACGCACACCGTCACCATGGGCTACTTCTCACGCGTCGTGCGGTTCTCCGACGCCGTCCACCTGCTCGATCGCGATGCGCGGGTGAGCGTGCAGATCTGAGTTCTCAATCGCCGTCGGCTTCTTCGCCCGTCCGGGCGGCGTCCGTCTGCCCGACCCGCCGTAGTGCCTCACGCCGGAAATAGGTGTAGTTCTCGTTGCCCGGATCGAGCCCGAGCGCCCGCTCGTAGAGGCGCGCCGCTTCGGCATAACTGCTTCGTTCGAAGGCGACGCGCCCGTGCCACGCCCACGCTGCGACGTACCCGGGATTGAGGACCGCGGCACGGGCGAAGCGCTCCTCCGCCTCGCCGCGGCGGTCGCTCTCGTAGTACGCCACGCCCTCACGGAACGAATTCACGGCCCGCGTGCCCCAGCGCGCTTGCTCCTGCGCCAAACCCAGGAAGTAGGCTGCGCGGTCGTCGTCGGGATCGAGCTCCGTCACTCGGCGCCAGTACGGGACCGCACCGTCCGGGCGCTCCGTTTCGATCAGGATCCGGCCGCTCCAGACGTGCGCGTTGATGTCGTCGGGCACGAGATCGACGATGGAGAGGAAGTAATCGAGCGCGAGATCGAACTCCTGCCGGGTGTAGGCGCCGTAGCCGAGTTCGTGCCCGACGGCTGCGAGGAGCTCGCGCGCCGCGGGGTCGTTCTCGAACACGTCGGGGCCGCCACGGCGACGATACTCGAGCCACTGCTCCCACGCCGGGCCGTACCAATTGCTGCGGCTGTAGGCCTCCGCGAGGAAGCGCACCCCCTCCAGGCGGTCCGGCGCGAGGCTGATCGCGCGTTGCCCGGCTTCGAACGCCTGCTGCCAGAGCGGCCGGTCGGGATACTGTGCGGGATAGGTAGAGAGCGCCTCGGCCATGAGCGCTCCACCCTCGGCGAGCGCAGCGGCGGCGCCTTCAGGGAGTGGAGTCGTGGACTGCGGTTGCGCGAACGTCGCGAAGGCCGCGAAGGAGCATGCGAGCGCGGCCAAAAACGTGCGAGTTGAACGGATCATAAGGACCTCCTCACCGGCCGCACCTACGGTGCGGAACAGTCCTCATCGAACCATGCCGGTTCGTGAGAACGCCGACTCACGATACGTCGTAGCGTCAGGATGACGGAAGCATGAACGTCGCACCGTGTGGTGTATCGAGCCACGCGTCGAGCGCCTCGAGCGCCCGCCCCCGGTGGCTCACTCGCCCCTTTTCCGCGAGCGTCGCCTCGCCGAACGAGCGCTCGAGGTCGCTCGAGAAGAACACCGGGTCGTAGCCGAAACCGCCGTCGCCCCGCGGACCTTGCAGGATGCGCCCCTCACACACACCTCGAAACGTGACGACATCGCCCTGAGGGCGCGCGACGACGACCACCGAAACGAATCGCGCCGTGCGCCGTTCGTCCGGCACGCTCCTGAGCTGCCGTAGGAGGTGGGCGATGCGCTCGCCATCCTCGAGGTCGCCGCCATAGCGTGCGGAGTGCACGCCGGGCTCGCCCCCGAGGGCGTCGACCTCGAGCCCACTGTCGTCAGAGAGGGAGACTCGTCCCGTTTCGAGCGCCACGAAGGCGGCCTTGAGCATCGCGTTCTCCTCGTACGTCGAGCCCGACTCGGGCGGAAAGGAGCCCACGCCGAGGTCGGCGGCGGCGACGAGCCGTACGGCTCGACGCTCGAGCGCCGCCGTGAACTCGCGTACCTTACCGGCGTTACCCGTCGCGATCGCCCAGATGGGGTGCGGCGGCTGAGCGCGAGCGCTCACCGCAACATCCCACGTACCTGCAGAGCGAGGCGCTCGACGGCCGAGATGCCGACGGCGACGAGCTGGACGTACCGTTCCGCGTCGACGATCTCACCCTCGCCGCCCCCCTGCACCTCGATCACGTCGCCGGTGGCCGTCGCGACCACGTTCAGGTCGACGGCGGCACGCACGTCCTCGGCGTAATCGAGATCGACGAGGACCTCGCCGTCGACGAGTCCAACGCTCACCGCAGCGACCTCGTGCCGCAGGGGCCATTCGGTGAGCGTGCCGGCGAACACCGCGGCGTCCGCGAGGTCGAAGAGGGCGGCGTACCCGGCGAGCACGCCTGCGCAGCGTGTGCCGCCGTCCGCCTGGAGCACGTCGACGTCGACCGTGAGCGTGCGGTTGGCGAACGCGTGGAGATCGACGCTCGCACGCAGCGCGCGGCCGATCAGGCGCTGGATCTCCTGCGTCCGCCCACCGACGCTCGGGCGCTCGCGCGGCTTGCGAAGGGCAGTGGCGCGAGGGAGCATCGCATACTCGGCGTTGAGCCAACCCGACCGCGAACCCTTGCCGCGGAGGTGGGGTGGGAGGCGCGCCTCGATGCTCACCGTGGCGAGCACGTGCGTATCGCCCCATTCGACGAGCGCCGAGCCCTCCGCGTGGCGGTTGACGCCGCGCCGGATGATGAGCGCTCGCAAAGCGTCGGGGGCGCGCCCGGTGCGCGCGCTCACCGTGGACCGCCCACGACCACGCCGGCGCGCGGTGCAGCGAGCGTCAGGGGTGCTACGTCGCCCTCGAGCCATCCGAGTGCGGTGCCCGTGTGACGGTAGACGGCGATGTCGCCGGTCACGAGGTGTCGAACGTGGCCCGCGCGTCGCGTCGCGGTCGCCAGCCCGAGCGACGCCATCTCGCTCGCGACCGCTGCTGCGGTGGTCTCGGCCGAATCGACCAGGGTCACCGCCGGACCGAGCGCCTCCGCGAGGGTGTCGACGAGCGCGGGGTAGTGCGTGCACGCGAGGATGAGCGTGTCGAGGTCGCGGGGCCGGTCGCGAAGGTAGTGCCGCGCGACGAGCGCTGCGATCTCCGTGTCGGAGACGCCTTCCTCGACGATCGGAACGAAGAGCGGGCACGCGCGCGCCCACACGGCGACGCCCGCCCGCTCGAGCCGTGACTGGTAGGCGGCCGAGCGAATCGTGCCGAGCGTGCCGAGCACACCGACGACGCCACCGCGCGTGGCCGCGAGGGCCGCTGCGACGCCCGGCTCGATCACACCCCAGACGGGAACGCGGATGCGTTCGGCGAGCGCGGGGAGGGCGGCTGCCGAGGCCGTGTTGCAGGCGACGACGATCGCCTTCGCGCCGTACGCAACCAGCAGGTCGGCGAGTTCCTCGGCGAAGCCTCGGACCATCGCCATCGGCTTGCTGCCGTAGGGGATGCGGGCGGTGTCGCCGATGTAGAGGAAATCGTCGTGTGGGAGGGCGCGCGAGAGGGCACGGAGGACGCTCAGGCCGCCGACGCCGGAGTCGAACACGCCGATCGGACCGGTGGCGTTGGGCACGACGACAGCGTAGCACCGGAGCTCGGCGACTGGCGGCCTAGGGCGGCGCCGAGCTGGGGCGACGTACGCCAAAAGTGACGATGGCGCGTGCCTCTGCTAGCATACGCGTGTGGCAACCCCGATCGACACGCCCACGGGCACGACCTTGATCCGCGACTTCCTCGCGGAGGGGGCACTCGTGGAGCTCTTCGACGGAGTGGGCGCCGACGGGTTCGAGCGCCTCGCTCGCCTCGCGGCGCGTGCGCTCGACGCGCCGTTGGCCGCCGTCACGTTGATCGACGGGGAGCGCATCTGGTCGCCGGGAGCGTTCGGATTCGACGGCGCGACGGACCTCGGCGCGTCGTCGATCGTCGGCAGTGCCGCCCGCGCCGGGGAAGCGCTCGTGGTGCGCGATACGCGCACCGACGCTCGCTTCGCCGATGACCCCATCGTCGCGAACGGGCCCCGGGTGCGCGCCATCGTGGCCACGCCGCTGCTCGTCGAGCCAGGACACTCGCTCGGCAGCCTGTGCGTGTTCGACGTCGCCCCCCGCCCGGAGGCTTCGGACGTGCAACTCGAGGTGCTGCGCGATCTCGCCGACGTGGTGGTCGAGGATCTCGCGCACCGCGTGCGGCACCGGGAGTTGCTCGCAGCGCAAGCCGAAGCGGGGCGACTCGCCACGACCGACCCCCTCACCGGGCTGTCGAACCGCCGCAAGCTCGACGACACGCTCGATCAGGCGATTGCGCTCGCACGGCGCACCGGGCACGCGCTCGCGCTGCTGATGATCGACCTCGACGGCTTCAAGGGTGTGAACGATCGCTACGGACACGAACTCGGCGACGACGTGCTCGTGGAGATGGCGCAGCGCCTCTCACACGGCGTGCGCGAGCACGATCTGGTGGCGCGCATGGGCGGCGATGAGTTCGTGGTGGTCCTTCAGGCGGTGGATCGAGCCGCCGTCGCGGAGGCAGCAGGCCGCCTGCACGAGGCGCTCACGCGCGACATCGCAGCGCTCGCGGGCGGCGGCGTGGTGCCGAACTCGGTGCGGCTGCGCGTGAGTGTGGGTGTCGCCCTCTTCCCGGCCGATGGCGAAGACATGGCCTCCCTGCTGCGTGCCGCCGATCTCGCGATGTACGAGGCGAAGGCGAGCGGCGGGGGCGTTCGACGCTACGCCGCACGCTGACTACGATTCACCCGCGTCGCGTGCACGTACTCGCCATCGGTACCTCCCGCGGTTCGCCCTGTGGCCTAGAGTGGCCGGCGCGGGTCAGCATCGCCCTTTGGTTGGCTCGCGGAGGGAATGGATGAGCGATACCGATCGCCGAGGGCCTTGGGGCCCACGCGGCTACCCAAGGCCCCAACTGGTGCGCGAGGGTGCGATCTCACTCGATGGCCCATGGGCCTTCGCGCTCGATCCCATGGCGGCTTGGCGGCTCCCGGGCGACGTCGAGTGGACCGACAGCATCCTCGTACCGTTCGCGCCGGAGACGCGAGCAAGCGGTATCGAGGCCGAAGGTTTCTTCCGCGCCTGCTGGTACGGGCGTGACCTCACGGTGAGCGACGTACGCCCCGACGATCGCCTGGTCCTGCGCTTCGGTGCGGTCGACTACCGCGCAACCGTCTGGATCGACGGGACGATGGTCTCCGAGCACGAGGGGGGACACACGCCCTTCAGTGCCGACGTGACCTCGGTGCTGTCGCCCGACCGTACGCACCACCTCGTCGTTCGCGCCGAGGACGATCCGCACGACCTGGCGAAACCGCGAGGGAAGCAGGACTGGCAGCGCACGCCGCACTCGATCTGGTACCCGCGGACGACCGGCAT
Source organism: Trueperaceae bacterium (assembly GCA_013697735.1). Taxonomy (GTDB): domain Bacteria; phylum Deinococcota; class Deinococci; order Deinococcales; family Trueperaceae; genus SKWV01. Next base: position 13,172 of record JACCWH010000059.1, read on the forward strand.
CTGGCAGAGCGTCTGGCTCGAGCGCCTGCCAGGGAGTCACATCGAAGCCTTGCGCTGGACGAGCAATCTCGAGGGGTGGGAGATCGGGCTGCAGGCGGTCATCGACGGCGGCAATCGCGACGACCTACGGCTACAGGTGCGCCTGACGCACGGTGAGCGCCTCATCGCCGACGATACGTACGCAGTTCTCTCGGGCGAGGTCGATCGGCGCATCGCACTCCCGGACCCGGGCATCGACGATTTCCGCAACGAGCTCCTGTGGAGCCCGTCCACGCCGACCCTCATCGACGCCGAATTCAAGCTCTGGGGACATCGTGGAGAGCTCATCGATCGGGTCACGAGCTACACGGCCCTGCGGTCGGTGGGGGTGCAGGGCGATCGCTTCATCCTCAACGGGCGACCCTTTCGACTGCGCATGGTCCTCGATCAGGGCTACTGGCCGGATACGGGCATGACCGCGCCGGACGACGATGCGCTTCGTCAGGACGTCGTGCTCGCCAAGCTCATGGGTTTCAACGGCGTACGTAAGCACCAGAAGGTCGAAGATCCGCGCTACCTCCATTGGGCCGATCGCCACGGCCTCCTCGTGTGGGAGGAGATGCCGAGCGCATATCGCTTCACGCGACGCTCGATCGAGCGGCTCACGCGCGAGTGGCTCGAGGTGATCGCCCGCGATGCGAGCCACCCGTGCATCGTCGCCTGGGTACCGTTCAACGAATCGTGGGGCGTTCCCGACCTCCCGAGCGTGGCGGCGCAGCGGCATGCCGTCCAGGCGCTGTACCACCTCACCAAGACGCTCGACCCCACACGGCCCGTGATCGGCAATGACGGTTGGGAGTCGAGTGCCACCGACATCGTCGGTATCCACGACTACGACGCCGACGTGAAGCGCATCGCGCACCGCTACGAAGCGGGTGAGGCGATGCCCCACCTCTTCAAGCGCGAGCGGCCCGGTGGTCGACTACTCACGCTCGAGGGCTACCCCCACGAAGGGCAACCGATCATGCTTACGGAGTTCGGCGGCATGGCGCTCTCCGACGCCTCCGGCGACACGTGGGGCTACACGCGCCGGGAGGACGCCGAGGCATTCCTCCGCCACTACCGTGAGCTGCTCGCGGTGGTGCGCGAGCTACCACTCCTCGCGGGCTTCTGTTACACGCAGTTCGCCGACACCTATCAAGAGGCGAACGGGCTGCTGCGTGCCGACCGTACGCCGAAGGTCCCCTTGCGCGACCTCGCCTTGGCGACCGCGGGGTCGCGTCACCCCGACGATGATCGCCTGGAGCAGGAGTGGCAGGCGCGGTCGCTTGCCCTGGAAGGGGTCCGCGAGCGGGAGTGACGCCGCACGCGGTCGCCGGTCGCGTCCAGGGCTGGCTGCCATGAGCAACGACTTACGATTTTCTCACGTCCTGGACGTCCTTCCTCATATTTCAATTCGTGACGAACGAGGTGAAGGCGGTCTCGATCGGACCCTACACTGGGCTTCGACCATGCCCCGTCCGCCCCCGAGGGGAGAGACGCGCGGCAGGGGGTCCCACGAGGGACCTGAGAGAAAGAGGCGAACGGATGACGTACGACGTGCTGTGTCTATCCCACCTCCGGTGGGATTTCGTGTACCAGCGTCCTCAACACCTCCTTGGCCGCTGCGCGCGTGATCACCGAGTCTTCTTCGTGGAGGAGCCGATCGCGGGTGAGGGCGAAGCCCGGCTCGACGTTTCGACACGGCCAGAGGGCGTCCAAGTGGTGGTGCCGCACGTGCCCCACGGCCTCGAGGAGCGCGAGATCGAATCCGTGATGCGCGCCCTGCTCACCGGACTCGCGCGCGAGCATCGGCTGCACGATCCCGTCGTCTGGTACTACACCCCCTACGCGCTACCGTACGCGCTCGAGTTCGATCCTTCCGCCGTCGTGTACGACTGCATGGATCAACTCTCAGCGTTCAAGGGGGCGCCGGCGAGGTTGCTCGAGCGGGAGCTCGATCTCTTCGGACGAGCGGACGTGGTGTTCACGGGTGGCCAGAGCCTCTTCGAGGAGAAGCGCCACCATCACCCCAACACGCACGCCTTCCCGAGCAGCATCGACAAGCAGCACTTCGAACGTGCGCGCGACGCTGCGCGGCACGATCCGGTCGATCAAGCCTCGATCGCGCATCCGCGGCTCGGGTACTGCGGGGTGATCGACGAGCGACTCGATACGGAGCTCCTCGCCGAGCTGGCAGCGCGGCGCCCCGAGTGGCAGATCGTGATGCTCGGGCCGGTCGTGAAGATCGACGAAGCGGAGCTTCCGCGGGCGCCCAACATCCACTACCTCGGCGGCAAGGACTACCGCGACCTCCCGGACTACCTTGCTGGGTGGGATGTCGCCCTACTCCCCTTCGCCCGGAACGAAGCGACGCGGTTCATCAGCCCCACCAAGACCCCCGAGTACCTCGCCGCAGGAAAGCCCGTCGTCTCGACGTCGATCCCGGACGTGGTGCGTCCCTACGGTGAGGGGGACTTGGTGCGTATCGCCGATTCTCCCGACGAGGTGGTGGCCGCGGTGGAGGCAGCACTCGCCGAAGACGCGACCGAGCGCCTGGCGCGCGTCGATCGCTTCCTCGCAGCGCTCTCGTGGGACGACACCTGGCGCCGCATGGCCGATCTCATCGACGACGCGATCACGACGAGGCGTCGCGCCGCGTACACCGAACGCTCGCGGGCGGTGCCGACCGTCGGCACGTCGACGACCAGGTGGTCGATTGCGCTGCGGAAGGCCGTCGGAAAGCATGTCTGAGGCCAAGTCTTTCGACTACCTCGTGGTTGGGGCAGGCTTCGCCGGGAGCGTGGTCGCGGAGCGGCTCGCACGCGTTTCCAACAAGCGGGTGCTCGTGGTCGATCGCCGCTCCCACATCGGCGGCAACGCCTACGACCACCACAATGACGACGGCCTGCTGATCCACGAGTACGGACCCCACATCTTCCACACCAACTCGCAGCGCGTGTTCGACTACCTGTCGCAGTTCACGAAGTGGCGGCCGTACGAGCACCGGGTGCTTGCGAGCGTCGATGGCATGCTCGTGCCGATTCCGATCAACAGGACGACGATCAACGCGCTCTACGGACTCGAGCTGTCGAGCGACGACGAGGTGGAGGCGTTCTACCAATCCCGCGCCGAGCCGGTCGAGCGCTCGACGACGTCCGAGGACGTGGTGGTAGGGCGCGTGGGGCGCGACCTCTACGAGAAGTTCTTCCGGGGGTACACGCGCAAGCAATGGGGCCTCGATCCATCGGAGCTCGACGCGCAGGTCACGGCACGCGTGCCGGCGCGGACGAACACCGATGACCGCTACTTCACCGACACCTACCAGGCTATGCCGCTGCATGGCTACACGGCGATGTTCGAGCGGATGCTCGACCACCCCAACATCGAGATCATGCGCAACACCGATCATCGCGACATCGAGGGTCTCATCCCGTACGACGAGATGATCTTCACGGGGCCCATCGACGAGTTCTTCGACCACTGCTACGGCACGTTGCCCTACCGGTCGCTCGAATTCGCGCACGAAACGCTCGACACGCCGGAGCACCAACGCGTGGCGGTGATCAACCATCCGAACGACAAGCTCTACACGCGCGTGACCGAGTTCAAGCACCTCACCGGGCAGGTGCATCCCAAGACGGCGATCGTCTACGAGTACCCGCGCGCCGAGGGCGACCCCTACTACCCGATTCCGCGTCGGGAGTGCACCGAGCTCTACGCCGAATACAAGCTCCTCGCCGACGCGACGCCGGGCGTCCATTTCGTCGGTCGCCTCGCGACCTACCGGTACTACAACATGGACCAGGTGGTCGCGCAGTCCCTGACGCTGTTCGACAAGATCCGGGGTGTCAAGGCGGAGCGGGAGTCCAGGGTGTCGTGACGCCCGGCCCCCCCGTCCGCGCGCAACTCGCGCCGTCAGCGCTCGCGGTGCCGGAGGTGTGGGCAGGGTTCGAGTGCACTGTGCGACGCGCCGGGGATTCGTACCTGGACCAGATCGTGCTCACCGGCCACGAGAATCGGCTCGACGATCTCGACCTCGTCGCCTCGTTGGGTGTGCGTACCGTGCGGTACCCCGTGCTCTGGACGCGCACGGCTCCTGATCCGACGAAGGTCTCCGATTGGTCGTGGCCCGACGCGCGACTCGGGCGGCTCCGGGAGCTGGGCATCGAGCCGATCGTCGGCTTGGTGCATCACGGCAGCGGACCGCCGCACACGAGCCTGCTCCACGACTCGTTCGCGGACGGCCTGGCCCACTTCGCCGGGGAGGTCGCTCGCCGCTACGATTGGGTGCGGCACTTCACGCCCGTGAACGAACCCCTCACCACTGCGCGCTTCAGTGGCCTGTACGGGCACTGGTACCCCCATGGTCGAGACGAGACGACGTTCATTCGTGCGCTCGTCATCCAATGCCGGGCGACGGTACTGGCGATGCGCGCCATTCGCGCAGTCACCCCCGACGCTGCGCTCATACAGACGGAAGACGTCGGTAAGGTCTACGCGACGCCCGCGCTCGCCTATCAGGCCGACTTCGAAAACGAGCGGCGCTGGCTCTCCTTCGACCTCCTCTGCGGCCGCGTCGACCGCGATCACCCCCTCTGGGGCTACCTTCGCTGGGCGGGTGTCCCGGAGCGCGACGTCGCTTGGTTCGCCGAGAATCCGTGCCCGCCCGACGTCTTCGGCATCAATCACTACCTGAGTGGGGAGCGCTTCCTCGACGAGCGTCTCGAGCGTTATCCCGAGGCCGCTCACGGTGGGAACGGCCGCCATCGCTACGCAGACGTCCTCGCCGCGCGCGTCTGCGCGGCTGGGCCCGCCGGACCGGCCGTCATCCTGCGCGAGGCCTGGGCGCGGTACGGCCGCCCGATCGCCGTGACGGAGGTGCACAACGGGTGTACGCGTGAGGATCAGCTCCGCTGGTTGCACGAGGTATGGAAGGCGGCCGTTACGCTCCGCAGCGAAGGTGCAGACGTCCGTGCCGTCACCGTCTGGTCGTTGCTCGGGGCGTACGACTGGAATAGCTTGCTCACGCAGGAACGGGGCTCCTACGAAACGGGCGTCTTCGATCTCGCGACTCCTCGTCCACGACCGACCGCCTTGGCGTCGATGGTCCGCGACCTCGCTGCCGGTCGCGAGCACGCGCATCCGGTGCTCGCGGAGCCCGGTTGGTGGCGCCGGCCGGAGCGGCTCTGGCACGAGCCGAGCGCCGTGGCGACCGGCGGCCTCGGGGACGTGCCGAGCGAGCGCCGCGGTAGGGGGCGGCCGATCCTGATCACGGGTGGCGAGCGCGGCCTGGCGCGCGCCGTGGCGCGATCGTGCATCGCGCGTGGGATGCCCTACCGCATCTTCACGAGCGCCGAACTCGACATCACCCGCCCGGAGGAGGTCACCCGGCTCCTCGGCACCACGCGTGCGTGGGCGGTCGTGAACGCGACGTCGTACGGCGGCGTCGACGATGCCGAGGGGGATCCAGACAGTTGTTTTCGCTCCGAGGCCGAGGGACCGGGCGTGCTGGCCGCAGCGTGCGCAGAGCGCGGAACGGCGTTCGTGACGTTCTCGTCGGGGTTGGTGTTCGACGGAGCGCGAATCGATCCCTACCTCGAACGGCACCCGTCGGCCCCGCTGAGCGTCTACGGCAGGGCGAAGGCCGAAGCCGAGCGTCTCGTGCTCATGCACCTTCCGGCGGCACTCGTGGTGCGGACATCGTTCCTATTCGGGCACGGTGATGCCGCCGATCCCGCGACGCGCGCGCTTCGGGCATTGGCACGGGCGGAGGAGGTGTGGGCACCGACCGACCTGGTGGTGTCGCCCACCTTCGTGGCCGATCTGGTCGAGGCGACGCTCGACCTGCTCGTGGACGGTGAACGCGGCGTTTGGCACCTGTCGAACGGGGGCGAGGCGAGCTGGTGCGAGTTCGCCCGCCTCTCGGCCGAGCACGGCGGTTGGGACCGAGCGGTGATCGTGCCGTGCCTCCAGGCCGAGCTTGCCTTCTCTGCGCCGCGACCACGCTACAGCGTGCTCGGGAGCGAGCGCGGTGCAATGCTGCCGCCGCTCGACGAGGCCATACGCCGCTGCGTGCGAACCTGATCGCGCCGCATGAAGGCGACGGTGACGCGAGACTTTGGTAGAGTGTGGGTCTAAGTCTTTTCGCACGTGATTCCAACGAGGGAAGGAGCGATACCGGCCTCAGCGCCGCTCGACCGCAACTCGCGATCCGTCGTCGCCGTTCGAACGCTCACGTGACGGTGGCCCGGCGTCTCGTCGAGACGTCGTGTTGCACTGGATCGCACGATCACACAACCCCCCACCCGGAGGTCCATATGAAGCGACTCGTACTCCTACTCGCCACGATTGCATTCGCGTTCGGCGGTGCCCAGGCGCAGCGACTGATCGTCGGTCAAGGCGCCGACGCGGTCAGCTTGAGCCCGCATCAGACGAACGATCAGCCGTCCGCCCGCGTCATGCGGCAGATCTACGACACGCTCGTGGTGCAGACCGAGGAACTCGAACTCGTCCCCGGTCTTGCCGAGAGCTGGGAGCAGATCGACGACCTCACCTGGGAGTTCTCCATCCGCCAAGGCGTGACCTTCCACGACGGCACGCCGCTCATGGCGTCGGACGTCAAGTGGACGCTCGACCGGCTGCGCAACCCCGAGACCGGTGCGCCGGCCGCATTCCTCGTAGGGTTCATCGACGAGATCGAAGTCGTCGACGACCACACGGTCCGCATCACCACCAAGAACCCGTTCGTGCCGATGCTCGCTCACCTCGCGCACACGGCCACGTCGATCCTCAGCGAGGACGCCGTCACCGCCGCGGGTGAGGATTACGGCACGTCGGTCGTGATCGGTACCGGCCCCTTCAGCTTCGTGAGCTGGGAGACCGCGTCGCAGATCGTTCTCGAGCGGAACGAAGACTGGTGGGGCGGCGAAGTGCTCCCCGCGGAGGTCGTCTTCCGCCCGATCACCGAGGGCACCGTTCGGTCGATCGAACTCGAGACCGGCGGGATCGACATCGCCTACTCCCTCGAGCCGCGCGACTCGGCGCGTATGGCCGATCAGCCCCGCATTCGACTCTTCGAGGTAGAGACGCTCTCGACGAACTACATCGGCTTCAACGCACAGAAGGAGCCCTTCGACGACGTTCGCGTCCGTCAGGCGATCAACTATGCGCTCGACTCCGAGATCATCGTCGACGTGGTCTACGAGGGCCAGGGGATCGTCGCCAACAGCCCGATCTCCCCGCAGGTCTTCGGCGCCCACCAGGACCTCGAACCGTACGGCTACGATCCGGAGCGCGCTCGCACGCTGCTCGCCGAGGCTGGCTACGCCGACGGTTTCTCGACGACCCTCTGGACGAACGACAACCCGCTCCGTATCCAGATCGCCGAGATCGCCCAGGCGCAGCTCGGTGAGGTCGGTATCCAGGTCGACGTGCAGGTGCTCGAATGGTCGACCTACCTCGCTGAGACCGCAGCCGGCAACCACGACATGTTCATCCTCGGATGGGTGACGGTCACCGCGGACGCCGACTACGGCCTCTACGCGCTCTTCCACAGCAGCCAGTTCGGCAGCCCAGGAAACCGGACCTTCTGGTCGAACGATCGAGTCGACGAACTCCTCGACCAGGGCCGCGCCACGGAAGATGCCGACGAGCGCATGGCGATCTACCGCGAAGCACAGGAGATCATCGCCGAAGAGGCGCCCTGGATCTTCCTGCTGATCACGGTCGAGACGAACGGTACGCGCGACAACATCGAAGGCTTCGTCGCGCACCCCGCCGGCCACCACCGCCTCTACAACGTCAGCAAGAACTGACGCCACGCCGCCTCGAGCGGCGAACCTCGACGCGGGTGGCGCCTTTGGGTGCCACCCGCGTTCGTGTGACGTGCAGTCGCGTCATCGTGATCGCGGGATTGGGTTCGGTGCGGACGGAGCGCACGGTCCCGGCCCCGGTTGGTATGCTGAACGGGCCTCATGATCAAGTACATCGCGCGCAGAATCCTACTCATCGTCCCGGTGATGCTCGGCGTGAGCGTCATCGTGTTCGGGATCATGCACCTCACCCCTGGCGATCCCGCAATCCTCATGCTCGGCGAGGCGGCGCCCGAGGCAGAGTTGGCCGCGCTGCGCACCAGGCTCGGTCTCGACGAACCGGCGTACGTGCAGTACGGGCTGTGGCTCGGTCGCATGCTCCAGCTCGACTTCGGCCGCTCGATTCGCTCGAACCGTCCAGTCACGGCCGAGATCTCCCAGCGAATCGGCCCGACGGTCGAGCTCGCACTCCTCGCGACACTGCTCGCAGTCGTGATCGGGGTGCCGCTCGGCGTCATTTCGGCGAATCGCCCCAACACGGCGATCGATCACGGTGCGACCGTATTGGCGTTCGGTGGTTTGGCCATGCCGGTCTTCTGGCAGGGGCTGATGATGATCCTCGTGTTCTCGTTGTGGCTTGGGTGGCTACCGTCATCGGGACGCCACGGGGGGTGGGTGTACTACGTGCTCCCGACGGTCACGCTCGGCACCAGCGCCATCGCCGCCATCACCCGCATGACGCGATCGACCATGCTCGAGACGCTCTCCCAGGACTTCATCCGCACAGCGCGGTCCAAAGGCGTGTTCGACCGGAGCATCATCTACCGGCACGCGCTGAGCAACGCCATGATCCCGGTGGTGACGGTGATCGGCCTGCAGTTCGGCGGCCTCCTTTCAGGCGCCGTGATCACCGAGACGATCTTCTCCTGGCCCGGCATCGGGCGCCTCGCAGTCGATGCGATCCGAGCGAAGGACTTCCCGGTGGTCCAAGCCGTGGTGATGGTGTTCGCGATCATGTACGCCGTCGTGAACCTCTTCGTCGACGTCCTGTACGCCTTCCTCGACCCGCGCCTGCGGACGCGGTACAGCTGACGTGGGCGTGGACGCCGCGCGCGGCGCCGACGGCAACGGCGGGACGCTCGACTCGGTGGCGCCACGCAAAGGGCTCGTTCGCCGGCTCGGCGCCAGCCCCCGGACGACGATCGGCGCGGTCGCACTGATCGTGATCATCCTCGCCGCGATCTTCGCCGATCAGATCAGTCCGTACCCCCCGAATCAGCAATTCCTCCGTAACCGACTGCAGCCGCCGAGCGTAGAGAATTGGCTCGGCACCGACCACTTCGGTCGCGACGTCATGAGCCGGATCATCCATGGCGGCCGCGTATCGCTGCAGGTCGGATTCATCTCGGTCGCGATCGCATTGGCGATAGGTGGGCTCATGGGCCTGATCGGCGGCTTCTATGGCGGCCGGCTCGACAGCGTCTTCTCCGCGATCGTCGACGTCCTCCTCGCCCTGCCGGCGTTCCTGCTCGCACTCGCGATCGTGGCGGCGCTCGGTCCGAGCCTCCTGAACGTGATGATCGCGGTCGGCGTCGCGAACATCCCGCAGTTCGCGCGAATTGCGCGCTCCGCCGTCCTCACGGTTCGGGAGATGGATTACGTGACCGCGGCAGAAGCGGTCGGCTCGCGCGACTTCCGCATCATGTTCAAGCACGTCGTGCCCAATTCGCTCGGGCCCGTGATCGTCCAGGTGACGCTGTCGCTCGCGGGCGCGATCTTGGCAGCTGCGGGACTCTCCTTCCTGGGCCTTGGGGCGCAACCGCCCACCGCCGAGTGGGGAAGCATGCTCAACAGCGCCCGGCCCTTCATTCGAGATGCCCATTGGGCCGTCACGTTCCCGGGACTTGCGATCATGGTCACGGTGCTCGCGCTCAACATGGTCGGCGACGGTCTGCGTGACGCGCTCGACCCGCGCCGGCGCGACTGAGGTACCACCGGGCCAGCGCACGGGGCGGGACGCTGCAGGGTCAGGGCACGGCGAGCGGCACGGCGTCGAGCCGCTCGACGTCGACGGCCGACCCCTCGATGGTGGCGAGGAGCTCCTCGACGCCTCGAAGGGCCTCGCCGAGGCCGGCACGTTCGAGTACGTGCACGCTGATGGCCAAGTATGCCTCGTCCGATAGGCGCCCGGGATCCCACCGAGGCATCGTCGCGCGCACGTAGCGGAAGAGTCCACCGAGCGTGCCGAAGCGCGCGAGCGCACGTGGATCGTCGAGACGTGGCGGGTCCCCCAAGGAGAAGGCAGTCTGCCGTTGCTCCATGTCGAGGCTCGACATCCGAGGCGGGTTGCGCGCTACGTGGCACCGTGTGCAGTACGCATGATCGGCCGGAAAGGTCGCCCGCGCCTCCTCCAGACCAGCACCCGTGGCGCCGTGGCACGTCGCACAGTTGAAGGCGTAGAGGTCGGCTCCCGTCTCCACGAGCGCCTCATGGGCCGTGCCCGCTGCCGCGCCGGACTGGGCGCCCGGCAACGTCGCGGGCGCCGCTGCCGTGAGCGCGAGCGCGAGGAGCACCATCCACGCCGACGCTGCTACGAATGGCCATGCGCGCGTGAGGGGCGCCCTTGCGACGTGTGCGCGTCCACGTGCCACGCCGCGGAACCTACCACGGAACTCGCGCGTGTCCGGTGCCGGAGCCCCCGATGCATCCGAATGGGCCGAGGACGTGTACCTGGTGTTCGGAGAGCGACGCGAGGGCCGCACCGGTCGCCGCGTACGGCTCCGCAATCGCAGAGGAGGTTCGACATGCAGTTCAACAAGGTGCTAGGCAAACGAATCGACCGCCGGACGATGATCTCGAGCATGGGTGTCGTGGGAGCCGGCGCGCTCCTCACGGCGTGTGGCGTTCGGGCGGAACCCGAGCCGCCCATGACGGACAACGTCGACGCGGCCATCCTGACGTTCGCGTTGAACCTCGAGTATCTGGAGGCAGGATTCTATCTTGCCGCCGTAGGCAGGATCAACGAACTCAAAGCGATCGGCGGCAATGCCGACATCATCCTTCCAGACGGTGTCGAGGGGACGAACCCGTCGGACGCTTGGAGTGACGGGGTCCGCGAGTTCGCCAACGAGCTGGCAGAGCACGAGCTCGCCCACGTGAAGTTCCTCCGTTCGGCGCTCGGTGATGTGCTCGGCGTGCCCGTAGCCGATCGTCCGACCCTGAACTTCAGCGGTTCGTTCGCCGCGGCAGCCGAAGCCGCCGGCATCCTCGCCGCGGGCGAGGGCGCTGCGTTCAACCCGTACGCGAATGAGCTCTTCTTCCTCCACGGCACGTTCGTGTTCGAAGACGTGGGCGTCACCGCGTACAACGGTGCGGCTCCGTTCGTGACGAACAAGCCGATCGTGCTGCAGAATGCCGCGGGAATCCTCGCGGTCGAGGCGTACCACTCCGGCGCCGTGCGGCACGCCTTGTACATGA
>JACCWH010000206.1 GCA_013697735.1 Trueperaceae bacterium
GCCCAGATCGTTTCCTGAGCCCCCAGCCGCGCCAGCGTCCGGCCCGTGGCATCGTCGACCAGGTTCATCAGGCAGCCGCGCGGCCCCCGGTCCTCGTACCACAAGTGGAAACTGCCATCGAGCTGCACCAGCTCGCCAAAATGCGCCTTGCGCTCCCGCCGCGCGCGATGCGGCGATCGCTTTCGCGCCCGACTCCACAACCCCGCGGCCAGCAGCCACCGCCGCAACGTGTCGGGATGCACCGTGAGGCCGTCTTCGCTCGCCAGATGCTCGGCCGCGAGCGTTGGCCCAAACCGCACGTCCACCGGCCCGCTGTACTCTCCCGCACGAGCGCCACCGCCCGCTCGCGCTCCGCCGTCGGTCGCGCATGATTCGACGGCCCCCCGCACTCCGATGCTTCAGCCCCTTCGCCCCTTCCGCCCGATACCGCCGGGTCAACCGGTTCGAGGGCGGCGCGATCCCGCCCGATCTCGAACGACAATGGATCCAGGGGACGGGGCCGGCCACCCGGCCCCGCATGCCGCTTGCGGGCAGCCTGCGCAACGTCGCGTACGCGCTCCTTTCCGGCGCCGACGGCTGGATGTTCGACGGCGAGGACGCGCTCGGACAGGTCGAGACGATGTCGCTCGACAATCGGCGCAACCAGAAGCTCGCGATTGGCCCCGATCCCGCGTTTCTCGCGGTCGCGGAGTCCGTCGCCGAAGAGATGAACGCCTGGGCGCGTGGCTTCGTCGGCCGGGCGATCGTCGAGGCATGGCGCCCGCAGCTCGATTTCACCACCCGCTTCCGCGCGCGCGGCGTTGCTCCTCCCTTACATGGGCCCACTATGCGCGGTCGTCGCGCCTGGCGATCCCGGCGCCGCGCTCCGGGACGTCTGCAACGCATCACGCTTCGCAGGGGGCTAAATGTTGGCGCGGACGGCCAGCTCGGCGGCGGCGTGGCGGGCGTCGGCGGCGACCTCGGCGGGATCCAGCCGGGTCGGGGCAAAATCCCTCACCAGGATCTCGCCGTCCACCATCGTCAGGCGGACGTCGGTGCCGCGGGCGGCGTAGACGAGGGTGGACCAGGCGTCGTGGTCCGGGGCGAGGTGGGGTCGGTCGCGCTCGACGAGGATGAGGTCGGCGCGCTTGCCCGGCTCGAGCGATCCGATCTCGGCCTCCAGCCCCAGCGCCCGTGCGCCCTCGCGGGTCGCCATCCACAAGGCATCCCGTGCGGTCAGGGCGCCCGGCTTGCTCCGGACGGCCTGGAGCGTCGCGGCCAGCCGCATCTCCTCGAACATGTCGAGCCGGTTGTTGCAAGCCGCGCCGTCCGCGCCGAGCGAGACGGAGATGCCGCGCGCGCGCATCTCCGTGACCGGCGCGATGCCCGAGCCAAGCTTCAGGTTCGAGCCCGGGCAGTGCAGCACCTTGACGTCGCGCTCGGCCAACAGCACTTGCTCGGCCTCGGTCACCCACACGCAGTGCGCCGCGCAGAGGTGATGGGTGGCGAGGCCTGTCTGCGCCAGGTACTCGAGGTTCGAATACCCGCCCGAGAGCGTGCGCACGACCTCGACCTCGTCGCGTGACTCCGACGCGTGCGTGTGCACGAGCGCCTGCTCACGCGTCGACAGCTCGGCGACCGCCTCGAGCAGCTCGCGCGAGCACGAGACCGCGAACCGCGGCGCGAACGCGGCGCTCAATCGCCCGTTCGCCGCCCCGTCCCACCGCTTCTTGAGCGCCAGGCTCTCGTCGATCGAGGCCCGCGTCCGCTCCCGCAGCCGCGCCGGCACCTCGTCGTCGGAATCCATCATGCACTTGCCGACGACGGCCCGCATGCCCAGCGCGGCGAGCGTTTCGAAGACGACATCCGTATCGTGGACGGTCTCCATCGTGAGCACGGTCGTCGTTCCCGTCATCAGCAGCTCCGACGCGGCGAGCACCGTCGAGGCCCGCAGCGTGGACGGCGTGTGCGCAGCCTCCATGGGCCAGACGCGCTGCTTCAACCACTCGAGCAGCGGCATGTCGTCGGCGTAGCCGCGGAAGAGCGTCTGGCACAGGTGCACGTGGGTCTGGATGAATCCGGGCAGCAGGTAGGCGCCTTCGGCGTCGATCGTCGTGTCGTGCCGCCCCGGCGGCTCGGCCCCGACCGACGCGATCCGGCCGTCCCGCACCGACACCGATCCGTGCACGATGTCGAGCGCATCGTTCATCGTCAGGATGGTGGCGTTGCGAATCAGTATGGCGTTGTCGCTGGTCACGGTCTACTCACGGCGATCACGAAGGTCTCAAAGATCACGACGTGTCTCTGTGGGGTCCTTGTGATCTTCGTGAACGTCGTGGTCTTCGTGGCGAGGCCGTGACCACTTCATCGATGTCGCGGACACATCTTTGCCGTGCCGGATGGCAATCAGTTCCGCGAGGATGCTGACGGCGATCTCGGCGGGGGTGATGGCGCCGATGTCCAGGCCAATCGGGGCGTGCACGCGTCCCAGGCACTCCACCGG
>JACCWH010000218.1 GCA_013697735.1 Trueperaceae bacterium
CGCACCACCGGCGGATTGACGAAGTGGTATAGGACCGGTACACTCACCGCGATCGAGACGCCCGAACCGACGGCTCGCCCACCACGAGGGCGAGGCCTCGACGCACCATGAGGAGATCGATATGCACCACGCCATCCGACCACTCATCGCCCTGATCGCACTCGCCTTCGCCGGCGGGACACTCGCGCAGACGACGCTCGACTTCTGGAGCTGGCGTACCGAAGACGTCGCCGCCTACGAGACGTTCATCGCCGCGTTCGAGGCCGAGAACCCCGACATCCGCGTCGCGTTCACGCCCTACCTCAACACCGAATACAACACGATCGTCTCCACCGCCCTCCAGGGCGGAGGCGGCCCCGACATCGTCCACCTGCGCGCCTACGGCGGCATGGAGCCGCTCGCGAACGCCGGCTTGCTCGTCCGCCTCGACGACAAGGTCGACGCGCTCGCGGGCTTCGATTCGGGGGTCCTCCTCGGGGCGACCAACCGAGCGGACGGAGGCGTCTATGGCGTGCCGTTCGCGTTGCAGACCGTGCAGGTGCTCTACAACGAAGCGATGTTCGAGCGCCTCGGCCTCGCCGAGCCGACCACTTGGGACGAGTTCCTCGAGGTGGGTCGTGCGTTGCAGGCGTCGGGCGTGAACGCGCTCGCCAACGGTGCCAGCGATCCGTGGACCGTCGAGACCCTCTTCGGCGCCGTGGCGCCGACGTTCTATGGCTGCGACGACTTCTTCGGCGACGTCACGTCCGGCGAGACCGACTTCACCGACCCTCGTTTCGCGGCAGCACTCGAGCGCATGGCCGCGCTGCGGCCGTACATGGCCGACAACTACATGGGCGTCGGGTACACCGACATGCAGACGCTCTTCGCCTTCGAGCAGGCGGGCATGCTCATCGGCGGTTCGTACGAACTCGGCAACATGGCGCAACTCAATCCCGATCTGCGGATCGGCTCGTTCCCCGTGCCGGCAGACGACGCTTCGAGCGAGTCGTGCATCTCGTTCTACGTCGACGGCTCGTACGGCATCAACGCCAACAGCCCCGATCAGGATGCCGCACTTCGCTTCATCGAGTTCCTCGCGACGCAGGAGTTCGGTCAAATGTTCACCGACGAACTCCAGCAGATCTCGGCAGTCCCCGGCACGCAACCGACGGGCGATACCCTCGCCGGCATGGTCGAACGCATGAACGAGCAGGGGACCCCCTACCTGATGCTCACCGCCTTCCGCTTCGGCCAACCGAGCGGGTCGACGCTGCTGCAGAACGAGATGCAGGCGGTGATGGCGGGTGATCAAGGTGTCGACGTCGCCGTCGCGAACATCCAGCGCGGCGTCTCGGAATGGTTCGAGTTCCCGTGATCTCCGCCTGAAGGTACGTCGCTGGTGCCGGGCTCGAGGGCTCGGCACCAGCTCTTTTCCTACCTCTATTTCCTGACTCCCGTCCCGTTCACGCCGCCCCGGAGGCTCGAGATGCTCCACGCCCGCCGTTGGTGGCGCCGCCACTGGCACCTGTTCGTCTTCCTGACGCCGGCGCTCGTCGTCTACGGAGCCTTCATGGCGTACCCGCTGCTGTCGTCGCTGACCTACAGCGTCTACGAGTGGGACGGCTTCATCCGGCGCGGCTTCAACGGCCTCGCGAACTTCGTGACCGTGCTGACCCGCTGGCCCTACAACGAGCGCTTCTGGGGCGCGATGAGCCACAACGTCATCTTCTTCCTCGTCACGTTCGCGATCCAGACGACGCTCGGCCTGTTCGTTGCGGTGCAGCTCGCCAAGAAGTGGCGCGGCTTCGCCTTCTTCCAGGCCGCGTACTTCCTGCCGTACACGCTCTCGCTCGTGGTGGTCGGCTTCCTCTGGCTGATGCTGCTCAACCCGACGTGGGGCGCGATCGCGCAAGGATTGCGCGGGCTCGGGCTCGGCGACCTGGTGCAGCCCTGGCTCGGTCAGCGCTCCACGGCGCTCATGACCGTCATCCTCGTCAACGCCTGGGGGTGGCTCGGCTTTCCCATCCTCGTCTACCTTGCCGCCGTGCAGGCGATCCCGGCCGAGTTCCACGAGGCGGCGCGCGTCGACGGCGCGTCCCCATTGCAGGACTTCGTGTACGTGACCTTTCCCCTCCTCCTGCCCAGCATCGCCATGGTCACGATCCTGACGTTCATCTGGGACTTCAACGCCTTCGAGCTCGTGTTCGTGATGCAGGGCGCCTCCGGGAGTCCCAACTACGCCACCGATCTCCTCGCGACCTTCTTCTACCGCACCGCGTTCGGCGATCCGACGACCGGCGGCGAGCCCGGCCAGATCGGTGTCGCCTCCGCGATCGGCGTGATGATGCTGGTGATCATCGGCGTCGTGTCCGCGTTCGGGGTGCGCTTCACGCAGCGCTCGCAGACGGAGTACTGACGTGGCCACGCCCGCCTCTTCGCGCCACGTCGACGCTGCCGAGCGCGGTCGGCGTGATCGTCGCACCACCCGCGTCGCCGTCTACCTCTTCATGACGCTGCTCGCGGTCGTCTTCCTCTATCCCGTGGTGTTGATGGTGCTGACGGCCTTCAAGCCGACACCCGAGATCTTCCGGAATCCGTTCGGCCTCCCCGAGAGCTGGAGTCTCGACACGTTCCGCACCGTCTGGACCCGAGCGAAGTTCGGGCTCTACCTCCGCAACAGCCTGCTCATCACGGGCGGGTCGGCGGTGCTGCTCCTGCTCACGGCTGCGCCCGCGGCGTACGCCCTCGCGCGCTACAGCTTTCGGCTTCGGGGCGTCCTCTTCCTCTTCTTCCTCGCGGGCATCATGATCCCGATCCGCCTCGGCATCCTTCCGCTCTACCTGCTGATGCGCGACCTCGGCCTACTCGACACACCGTTCTCGCTCATCCTCACGTACGCCGCGTCGGGCATGCCGATGTCGGTCTTCCTCCTCTCGGTCTTCTTCCGCAACCTGCCGCGAGAACTCGAGGACGCAGCCCGCATCGACGGCTGCAACGAGGTGCAGATCTTCTGGCGCATCATGCTCCCGCTCGTGCGTCCGGGCCTCGCTGCCGTGGTGATCGTGAACGTGGTCCCGTGGTGGAACGACTTCTTCTTTCCGCTGCTGTTCATCCAGAGCGATACCTGGAAGACGATCCCGCTCGGCATGCAGATCTTCTTCGGCCAGCACCTCGTCAACTGGAGCCTGGTCTTTTCGGGCATGGTGCTCGCGAGCCTGCCCCTGCTCATCATCTACCTCTTGATGTCGCGGCAATTCATCGCCGGGCTCACGGCGGGGGCCGTCAAAGGGTGAGGCCGCGACGCCGCCCACCTCGGCACGGTCGCCGAGCACGCGGTCCTACGAGCACGCGGTCCAATGAAAAAGCGCCCTCGAGGGCGCCGCTTGCTTCGTCTGATAGAGAGCAATATACCCCGATATGCGCTATTCGTCAAGTCCTTGCAGCGATGACGCCGCCGGATGCTGCCAATGTGCCCGTTGGCAGCGGCGAACGTCGGTCCTGGGCGCTCCAAGCACCGTCGCGCGACCGTCGCGCGGGCACACCGAACCCGTGCGCTGGCCACGATCGGTCCGTTCGAGTGTCGCGTGGTGCGCGCGCCGAACCTCGCGTACACTGCCCCGACGATGCAGAAGACCGCGCTCTTCCTGCTCGGCGCGGCTGCAGTCGGACCTCCGGGCGCCGTAGCAGCACTTCCGGCGGATCGACGCGGCTGCCTCCTCGCCTACGTCGCCTACGACGGCGCGTGGGTCGATCGCAACCGCCTCGCACTCCTGCTGTGGCCCGAGTCCGACGAGGCGAGCGCCAAGGGGAGTCTCCGTCAGTTGCTCCTGCGCGTGAAGCGGCTCGATCTCGCGGGTGGCCTCGAGGTCACCCCGACCTCCGTGCGCTGGAGCGTCGCGTGCGACGTGACGGAGTTCCGGCGGGCTCTCGCAGTGGGCGACGTCGACGGCGCCCTCCGTCTCTACCGCGGACCACTGCTCGACGGCTTCGTGGTGCACGACGTCGGCGGCGTCGACGCCTGGCTCGAGACCGAGCGCCAGCATCTGCACGCTGCGTTCCATGGCGCGTCGATGCGCGAGGCGGCGACGAGTCTCGCCCAGGGACGCTACGTCGACGCGGCCGAGCGCCTCGGTCGATTGCTCGAGCTCGACCCTATGGCGGAGGACGTGCTCCAGGGGTATCTTCAGGCGCTCTCGTACGCCGGGCGCCGCGACGCGGGCGTCGTCGCGTTCGACCGCTTCGCCCAACGGTTGTGGACCGAGCTCGGCCTCGAGCCGCTCGCGCCGACGCGGGCGCTCGTGGAAGCGCTCCGCCGTGGCGACGCCGCGGCCGATCGGCCGCCCTCCGACGCCGCACGCCGCTTCCCCGCACGCTCGTTGCAGCCCTCGCGACTCGTTGCGCGCGAGCGCGAGCTCGCGGCTGCGCGCGCGGCGACCACGCCGCTCATCGTCGTGGTCGGAGAGCCCGGCGTCGGCAAGACGCGTTTCGTGCGCGATCTGCAGCCGGACGCGCTCTGGTGCTCGGCGCACGAGGGACTCGAGGGCCTCCCGTATCATCCCTTCGCCACCGCGGTGCGGACGAATCCGGCGCACGCCGATGGGCTCGGGCCGTACCGTGAAGACCTCGCTCGCCTGGTACCGGAGGTGGCGCCCGATCTCACGCCGGGTCCGCTCGAGCCCGGGACCGCCAAGGCGCGTCTCGCCGAGGCGCTCGCGCGGGTCGTCGACGCGAGCGGCGGATCGGTCGTCGTGGACGATCTCCAGTGGGCCGATCCTGCGTCGCTCGAACTCATCGTCTACCTCGTGGCTCGTGGCTTGCGGATCGTCGGGACGTACCGCGTCGGGGAAGACGGGCCGGCGCTGCGCGCGACG
The DNA here is from genome assembly GCA_013697735.1 of Trueperaceae bacterium. Lineage (GTDB taxonomy): Bacteria > Deinococcota > Deinococci > Deinococcales > Trueperaceae > SKWV01. The sequence continues at coordinate 4,854 of JACCWH010000218.1, forward strand.
CTGCAGGCGCTCCGCAGCCGTGGCGTGCTCAGCGACGTCGCCCTCGATCCACTCGACGAACACGGGATCCGCGCGCTGATCGGCGACCTCATGGGGATCGACGATGGGCCGCCGGTCTTCGCCAAGCGGCTCTGGCAGCGCTCGAGCGGCAACCCGATGTTCGTGCTCGAGACGCTCCGTGCCCTCTTGGACACGGGCGTGTTGCGCTCCGACCAGCAGGGGTGGCACACGGACGTCGACATGCTCACGCGTGACTATGCGGAGCTCGACGTCCCGACCAAGGTCTTCGACGTGATCGGGCGACGCGTCGCACGCCTCGAACCGTCGACGGTCCGGGTACTCGAAGCCGCCGCCCTCGCCCAGGCCGGCATGGACGTGCGACTCCTCGCGCGAGTCACGGGCCTGTCGGTGCCAGCCGTGGCGGACGCGCTGTCCGAAGCGTCGAACGCCGGTTTCCTCGAGGGGGGCGCTTTTCGGCACGATCTGCTGCGCCAGTGCCTCGACCGGGGAATCGACGAGCTGAGGCGGCGCGTCCTCCACGGGCTCCTCGCCGACGAGCTCGAGGGGAGGGCCGAACCGGGCGTCGTAGCCGAGCACAGCTGGCGTGCTGGCGACCATGCCCGGGCGCGCGGTGCCTGGCTCGAGCAGGCGGCGCGACTCCGCTCCCGTGGCCTGCACGACGATGCTATCGCCGCCCTCGATGTCGCGGCCGCACGGCTGCCGCCGGGGGAGGATCGCGATTGGGTGCGGCTCGCGGCCGTGAACGCGATGCGCGAGTCCGGCGACGCCGACGAGGCCGAGAGGTGGCTGGTCGGCCTCGGCGACACGACGTCGTACGCCGCCGCGTTTCGCTTCGCGCACGAGTTGGCGCGGGTGTCGCTCGCACTCCACCGCGGGCGCGTCGACGAGGCCGAGGCGATCGTCGCTGCGGCGCGCTCACTCGCGGTCCTCGTCGACGATCCCGATCTCGAGCTCGAGGGCGTGATGATGCGCGTGCGCGTCCTCAAGGAGTTGGTGCGCCCGCAGGAGGCCGCCGACGTGCTCGAGGTGGTCGTCGAGCGCTTGCGGGGAGCGCCTCCGAGCCTCATGCTCGTCCAGTTCCTCACGAGTCTCGCATCGCTCTACGACGACCTCGGCCGGCCGGCCGGCGCGTTGCCGCTCCACCTGGAGGCGCTCGACCTGGCGCGGGCCCTGGGCGCGCGCTACCACCAGGTAGAGGTCTGCGTGAACCTCCTGTTCTGCTACGCGGAGCTCGGCCGCCACGACGACGCCGTCGATCTTGCGGAGGAGGCGCTCGCCCTCGGCTCCTACGACAACACCCCCATCCTCCGCAACAACCTCGCTGCCAATCACTTCGAGGCGGGACGCTTCGCGGAGGCGCTCGCCCACTATCGGCCCCTCGTCGACCGCCACGACCAGCCCTACATCCGAACCATCGCCCTCGCACGCTGCGCCGAGATCCACGCGCGCGCGGGCGACGTCGTGCGCGCGCGCTCCTACCTCGACGGGGCCCTAGACGCCGTGCCCACGACGGACTATGCGGTGTCGCTGGGGCGCGTGGCGATCGCCGTCTTGCGCTTCGGCAGCGACGCTCAAGTGGCGCGGCTCGGGTCGCAGGTGTCCGACCTGTGGTCGCGCATTCCGCCCAACCAACGATCCGAGTTCGACGTGGCGCTCGCCGCGAGGTCGTCCGACGCGCGGACGTGACGATGACGTAACGCCCGCTGGCGCATCGTGCCGTCATGGAGAGGCGCCGAGTTGCCGCAAGCGTGATCGTCCGCGTCGTCGACGGGCGTAACGGACGCCGGATCGTGGTCCACGACCTGCGGAGCCGAAAGGTGTGCGAGTTCGTCAGTTGGGCCGATGCGCTCAGGTTTCTCCGCGGCGTCGCGGAGGAGCAAGGCCTGCGATGAACCGCGGGGAGAATCGTTCTCGTGGGTGGGGAGCTGTCGGGTAGCGTCGTATCACATGGTTCAGTCACCCGACCCGTCGGCGAACCGCGGTGACGTCCGACTGCGGGATCTGATCCTCAGCGTCTCCGCGCGCCTCGCCCGCACGCTCGAGGAGCGGATCGACGAGAGCATCGAGGATGCGCTCGCCGACGTCGGCGCTTCCACCGACGTGGATCGCGCGTACGTCATGACGTTCGATGTGCTGGCGGAGACCTATTCCAACACGCACGAGTGGGTCGCACCCGGCGTCAGCGCCGTCAAGGGCGACGTCCAGGGCATGGCGCTCGCGCACAAGGCGCCTTGGCTGAGCGCCCTCGAGCGAGGCGAGGCGGTGCAGATCGAACGAGTCGCAGCACTCGACCCGGCGTTGCCGCTCGTAGCGCTCTTCACCTCTCAAGCGATTCGATCGATGCTGTGGGTGCCGATGCCCGGGCCGAGTGGTCTGCTCGGCTTCGTCGGCTTCGATAGCGTCCGCGCGGAGCGTTCGTGGTCGGCGGAGGAGGTGGCGCTCCTCACGGCCGCGGCGAACGTGATCGCTGCGGCGCTCGAGCGCCGCAGCGCTGCTCGGGAGCGCGACGAGGTCGCTCGCCGCCTCACGGCGCTCGCAGCGCTCGTTCCCGGGGTGGTCTACCAGTTCGAGTCCGACGCCGCGGGGCAGCTCGGGTTTCCATACGTCAGCGCCGGTGCCCGGACGATCTTCGGTGTGGAGGCCGACGTCATCCGGCGCGATGCTGCCGCGGCATTCTCGAGGGTCCTCCAGGACGATCTCGCCGGGCTCGCGGACTCGATAGAGGTGTCGCGCCAGACGCTCGAACCTTGGACGCACGATTTTCGCGTGGTCGACGAGGAGCGCGGGATGCGCTGGGTGCGCGGCCACGCCGTGCCGGAGCGGACGGCTGGTGGCGGCACCCTGTGGCACGGCATCGTCACCGACGTCACCGAGGCGACCGAACTCGAAGCCGCACTGCGGCGCGACGTGACCGAACGGCGCCTGGCACTCGCCCGCCTCGAGCGAGAGGTCGCCTTCCGAAAGGCACTCGTGAGCGTTACGAACGACATGCTCACGGCGGCGCTCGACGACGGCTTCTACCAGCAGGTCCTCACGCGCACGATCGAACTGGTGCCCGATGCCCAGGGAGGAAGCATGTTGCTGCGCGTCGACGGCGAGGTCTTCCGTTTCGTGGCCGCAGTCGGGTTCGATCTCGAGGCGCTCAGGTCCGTCCACCTCACCGAGTACGAGATGGCTCGGGGCACGCCTCCCGCGGTGGAGCGGGTCTTCGTCCAAGAGAACGTGGACCGGGTGGGACGGGAGCGCCGCGACGCCTTCAGTCGCGCCGGCAGGCTCGGAGACATCACCGTGACGCTCTCGGTGCCGATCATGGTGGGCGCCGAAGCGGGTGGGTACATGAACCTCGACAACTTCGACCGTGCCGACGCCTTCGACGACGATGCGCAGGCGCTCGCCGCTGCGCTCGCCTCACAGGTGGCCGTGGCGTTGCAGCGGCTTCGGCTCGAGCGCGATCTCGGCGAGGAGCGGGCGCGCTACGAGCGGCTCGCGAGTCACGACGCGCTCACGGGGCTCCCCAACCGGCGTCTGTTCCTGGATCGCCTCGAGCAGGCGATCACGCAGGCGCATCGTCGTCGCGAGCGCGTCGCCCTTCTCTACCTCGACCTCGACGGTTTCAAGGACGTCAACGATGCGCTCGGACACGACGTCGGCGACGCGCTCCTCGAGGCGGTCGCGAGGCGCCTCGAGCAGGCGGTACGAGCCGCCGACACCGTCGCCCGGCTCGGCGGCGACGAGTTCGCCGTCGTGCTGCAGGAGGTCTCGAGCGACGACGACGCGCGACAGGTGGCGGAGAAGCTCATCGAGTCCCTCGACGCTCCGTTCGTCCTGCGCGGCCGCAGCCTCGCGATCACTGCTAGCATCGGCGTCGCCCTCTACCCGCGTGACGCCCGCCTCACCGATGGTCTGATGAAGGCCGCCGACGTGGCGATGTACCGCGTGAAGGACGCCGGTCGCGGCGCCGTGGGCTTCTACTCGCGTGAGACGTGACCGGGGCTGGAGCGCGATCGGGCAGTACGGTGAGGGACCCGCGCGCGGGCGTGACACCACGCTCTGCCCACGCGACGACCGACGCCGTGTCGCCCTGGACGAATGGCGGCACGTGCTCCCGGAGGCCCTCATGCGCTCGCTCACCCACGATTACCCCCACAGGCTCCTCGAACCTCGTGACCCTCCCTGCCTGTCGATCTACCAGCCGACCCACCGCCATGCCCCCGAGTCGGGGCAAGACCCGATCCGCTTCAAGAACCTGATCCGCACCCTCGAGGAGTCGCTCGAGGACTTCGACAAGGGCGAGGTCGAGGGGCTTCTTCGTCCCTTCCGCGACCTCGAAGCCGACGCGGAGTTCTGGCGGCACAACTGCGAGGGTCTCGCCGTGCTCGCCAACCGCGACGAGTTCCTCGTCTACCGGCTGCAGCGACCCGTGCCGGAGGTCGCCATCGTGGCCGATACGTTCCACACGAAGCCGCTGCTGCGGATCATGCAGTCGGCCGACCGCTTCCAAGTGCTTGGGCTCGATCGCGAGAACGTGCGGCTCTTCGAGGGCACTCGCGACTCGCTCGACGAAGTCGAACTCGCCGACGACGTCCCGAAGACGATCACCGATGCGCTCGGCGACGAGCTGACGGAGCCGCACCTGACGATGCGTGCCACGGCGGTCGGAAGATCCGGTGGCCGCACGATGGTGCACGGGCACGGTGCGCGGGCAGACGAGATCGACACCGACACGGATCGCTTCTTCCGCTTCATCGACAAGGCGATCCTCGAGTATCACTCGAAACCGTCGAAGCTCCCGCTGCTGCTCGCCACCCTGCCGGAGTATCAAGGCGTCTTCCGCGAGCTGAGCAACAACCCCTACCTGGTGGAGGGACGGATCGACGTCCACCCGAAGGGCGTCGATCTCGACGAGCTGCTCGAGCACGCCTGGGAGGCGCTCGAACCGAGCTACCTCACACGGCTCGCGGAGCTCGTCGAACGCTTCGGCACCGCCGCTGCCCACGAGAAGGGCTCCGCCGACATCAGCGACGTCGCGGTAGCAGCAGTCGGGGGGCGCGTCGACACGGTGCTCATCGAGTCGGAGCGTGTGGAGAGCGGGCGCGTCGATCCGGAGACCGGCCGCGTCGAGTTCGGCGACATCGAGGATTCCGACGCCGGTGACGTGCTCGACGAGGTGGGCGAGCACGTGCTCCGGAACGGCGGTGAGGTGGTGATCGTTCCGGCCGAACGGATGCCTACGGAGACCGGTCTCGCCGCGATCTACCGGTACTGATGTGAGCGACCTCGTCGCCGTGACGGGCGCCACCGGGCTCGTAGGTCGACGCGTGGCCGAGCTCCTGTCCGAACGTGGTCGCTCCGTGCGGCTCGTGGCTCGAGACGTGTCGCGGGCTCCGGGGTTTCCGGGCGCCGAGGTGGTCGCGGCCGACTTCGCCCAGCCGGAGACGATGCGTTCGGCCTTCGCTGGCGCGTCGAGCGCCGTCGTGCTGGCGGTCGGTGGGTCGGATGGAGCACGCGCTCGGATGCACGCCGACGCATTCGAGGCGGCGGAGGCTGCGGGCGTCGATCACATCGTCTACCTCTCGTTCCAGGGTGCCGCCGCCCCGGGCGACGGCGCCCTGGCGCGAGCGCATCTCGAGAGCGAAGCGGCGCTCGCTGCCACCCACGTGCGCGCCACCGTGCTCCGCGCCAACCTCTTCCTCGACGACCTGCCGCAACGCTTCGAGCCCGCTCTGGAGCGGGACGGCGTCGCGCGGGGACCGGCGGGTCGGGGAGCCGCTGCGTTCGTGGCGCGCGACGACGTCGCTGCGGCGATCGTCGGCGCACTGGAGGCCGAGCCCGGTGGTGCCCGGCCATGGCACCTGACGGGACCGGAAGCGCTCACCTACGTGCAGGTCGCGCAACGCCTCTCGGCGCTGACAGGCATCGACCTCACGTTCGAAGACGAACCGGTCGACGTGACTCGCGTTCGGCTCGAGCGGTCCGGAATCCCCGCCTGGCGCGTCGAGGACGAGATCTGTCGCGATCTCACGATGGCCGCCGGCGCACTCGAGGAGGTGGGCGACGCGGTCGAGCGGTTCGTCGGGCGGCCGCCGATCGACCTCGAGACCCACGTGCGAAGCGATCCTCAGGCGCTTGCGCACCTGCGGCCGGAATCCGCCGGCTGACGAGCGGTCGGCGACGCCGGTCCCGCGAGAACCGTGCGCCTAGGCGGCGTGCTGGTCGTCCGTCCCCTCGTACCGCCCATAGAGGCGGGTGAGAGGGTTGGCACTCACCCCGTGGACGGCGGTCGAGACGAACACGAGGAGGCTCCCGATGATCCAGACCTCCTCGATCCCGGTGCGCTCGACGGCGATGAGAGCGTAGAGGATCGTCGAGATGCCGATGGGGCCGAACCAGCCGACGTAGGCGCGGTCGTGGAGGCCGTGAAGGCCCCGGAGCCGGAGCGTCCCGGTTGCCAGGAGCACGGCCGGAAGGCGCCGCAGGAGCAGGATGCCGAGGATGAGCGCAAGGGCCCCGGGACCGAGGGCGGCCCACGCCTGCCACGGCAGCGCCATCCCCAGCAGCGTGAAGACCGGGAGGTAGAAGAACTGGCTGATCGCCTCCTGCACGCCCTCCTCCTTCGCACGTTCTTCGCCGCCGACGGTGGGCGAGAAGGCGAGGCCGGCGGTGAAGACGGCGAGCACGCCCTCGGTGCCCGCGCCTTCGGCCACGCCGAGCGTGAGCAGCGTCAGTGCCAGCGAGTACGCCAGGAACGAATGCCGCTCGATGAGGTCGTGACGCTCGCTCCAGGTGAGTGTCCTGCCGGCGGCGTAGCCGAGCGCGGCGCCGATCACGAGGGCGCCACCGATCTCCCAGAGCCACGTGTGTGCGAACCAGGCACTGACCGCCTCCCCGGTGGGCAGTGAGAGGAAGAGCATCGGGAGCACGAGGAGCGGGTACGCCAGGCCGTCGTTGGCACCGGCTTCGAAGGAGAGGAGATCGCGGATCCGCGACGGCAGACGCTCCTCGGCAAAGCCGCCGATCATGAGCGACGTCGTCACGATCGGGTCGGTGGGCGTGAGCGCGGCGCCGACGAGCAATGCCACCCAGATCGGCAGGCCGAGGACCGCGAACACCACGAGGCCACTCGCGAGCCACATGAGCGGCATCACCACGGCGATCATCACCACGAGCTCACGAGCGTGCCGCCGGAGGTAGCGCGGCGGAATCCGCAGCGTGATCGCCATGAGCGCCACCGCGAGCGTGAGGCGCGCTGCCTCCTTCAGGATGAGCTGCGGATCGGCCCATTCGGCTGGATCGAGCCAGCCGAGCACGCTCGGGCCGAGCGCCACGCCCACGAGGAGGGCGACGAAGGGCTCGGGCACGAAGGTCCGTCGGCGCAGGAAGTTCGACCAGACGCCGAGGAAGAGCACGAGGCCGCCGATCGTGACGAGAACGAGTTCGATGTCGCGCATGACGGCCTCCCGCGCAGCGTCCGCTTCTCACGGCCGCTGGGTCATTACAGCCGCGCGCGCGGGGCGACGAGGGTCACTCGTCACGCACGTGCGTCACCGTGCGGCGCGCGATACTGGCGACGACGTGCCGCCCCGGTGCGTTCTGGAGGAGATGATGATCAGGCTCACCGTGCTCTACAACTTGCCGGCGGACGCCGACGAAGAGGAGTTCCTGCGCTGGCGCCTCACGGACCACCAGGCGGCGAACGCCGCCGCCGTGGGGGTCGTGCGCACGGATTTCGCTCGCGTCGATGCCGCCTGGCCACCCGGTACACCCGTCCCCTACCGGTTCATGACCACCGCCGACTGGCCGGATCGAGCGTCGTTCGAGCGCGCGTTCCTCGACGACGAGGCCCAGGAGGGGCTCCGGACGAACCTGACGAAGCTCGCCGATCCGGTCTTCCTCGTCAGCGAGATCCTCGCCGAGACCGTGAACGCCCCCGACTGACGACGACGGCAGCTCACTCGACGACGGCGACCGCCTCGATCTCGACGAGGACGTCGATCGCGAGGTCCGCTCCGATGGTGCTGCGCGCCGGCAGCGGCTCCGGGAAGAAGTCTCGGTAGACCGCGTTCATCGCCGCGAAATCGCGCTTGATGTCGGTCAGGATCACGAGCGTCTTGACGACGTCTGCGCGCGTGGCGCCCGCAGCGGCGAGCACGCGCTCGAGATTCTCGAGCACCTGCGTGGTCTGGGCGGCGACGTCGCTCCCCTTGATGGCGCCGTGCTCGTCGACCGGAACCTGGCCCGAGACGTAGATCGTCGAGCCGACCTTGATGGCCGGCGTGAGCGGCGCTGCGGACGTACCGAAGGCCCGTTTGGACATGGCGATCTCCTCACGTGCGCACCGACGTCCCGGATCGGGCGGGCTCGCACGTGACCATCGTGCACCATAGGCGCTGCGATGGCGCTAGGCTCATGTCCTGGAGGCTCGTCATGCGCCCGCCGCTCGCCCCGCCGCAAGCGGAGCACTTCGCGGCTCCGTTCGCGGCGCTTCTCGTGATGCTCCTCGCGGCTTGTGCGCCCCAAGCGCCGTGCCCGCCGGGTGAGGACTGCCGTTGGCGCGTCGACACACCGCGAGTCGGACTCTGGAGCGCGCTCGATCCGGCGCCGGCAGTCGTTCTCCGCGTGGGTGTCGAGGAGCGGCGAGTGGTCACGATGTACCTCGTGTGGGAGCGGTGTGGAGCGGCCACGTGCCCGTGGACGCCGCCGACCGCGGGACGCAGGCTCGCACGGCAAGACAACGGCGCCTGGGTCGTCTCCTTGGCACGCTCCGCCTTCGCGCGCGACCCGGCCAGCGAGGTGCTCGTGCCACTCGCGGACGGGAGCCGCGCGCGCGTCGGCTTCTCGGTGGGGCGCTTGGATGCAGCGCCATCGCCGGCAACGGACCTCCCGACGTGCATGAACGACCTCCGCGCGACCCTGCGCGCCGCCGAGAGCGACGTACGGCGGTCGGTGCTCGATCTCGAGATCGAGCTCGTCTGCCGCGTCTGGCTGCACCCGCAACAGGGTCGCAGTGACATGCGCTGGCACCCTGCGCTGCACGCCGTCGCTCGCGCTCACGCCTGCGACATGGCCGAGCGCACGTACTTCGCGCACACCGACCCCGACGGCATCGGTCCGAACGGCCGCGCTCGCGATGCCGGCTATGCCCTGCCCGAGTGGTACGACGTGGAGCGAGAGAGCAACAACATCGAATCGCTCGCGCTGCGCGTGCCGGTGACGTCGCCGGATATGACGCTGTCGCAGTGGCTCGACTCGCCGCTCCACCGCCGGCACGTGCTGGCCGAAACCGCCTTCAAGGCGGCGCAGGCCGACACCGCAACCGGCTACTGCGAAGGGGAGCGCGATGGCGCCCCCGCCCACTACTGGGTCTTCCTCTCCGCGCAACCCGCACCCTGACGCGTTCATCGCTCCCGCGATGGCCCTCACCGCGGCCGAAGCCCGGCCGACGAAAGGAGCACCCCATGTCCGACCACACCGACCGCACCCCGAGCGCCACGCTCGTTCGCTTGAGCGAAGAGCGCCTTCACGTCGAGCACCCCTCCGAAGACGTACGGGGGCATAGCGTGCTCGACCGCAACGATGAGGAGATCGGCACCGTCGAGGATCTGCTCGTCGACGACCACGAGCGTAAGGTGCGATTCCTGGAGGTCTCCTCGGGCGGCTTCCTGGGGATCGGCGCGAAGACGTTCCACATCCCGGTGGACGCCGTCACGCGTATCCACGACGATCACGTTCACGTCGATATGACGCGCGAGCACGTCGGGCAAGGCCCATCGTTCGATCCCGACGTGGTCGTCGACGAGAGCGGCGACGAGCGCGGGTACTACGAGGGCGTCTACCGCCACTACGGGCACTCGCCGTTCTGGGGGCCCGGGTACGCCTACCCCGCCTTCCCGTTCATCGGTCGCTGACGCCTCCGCCGGACCGGTGCGGCGCAGCGCGCGCCGCACGCGTTCCGGCGAGCCGCACGAGCCCGCCTTCGAGGTGCCGCGCGTAGGTCGCGTGGTCGATGTTGCTCCCGCAGAGTATGGCGGCGACGCGCCGACCGTGCAGACGATTCGCGAGCGGGCCGAGCAGCGCCGCGAGTACGGCTGCGCCCGCGGGCTCGAGTGCGATCTTGAGCTCTTCGAAGGCCCACGCCATCCCCAATCGCATGTCGTCGTCGTCGACGAGCACCATCTCGTCGACGACCTGCTGACAGACCGCGAAGGTGATCGGCTCGTGCCGCGGCGAGCCCATGGAGTCGGCGATGGTGTCGACCACCACGTGCTCCTCGGGCGCGCCGCGCGCCAGGCTCCTCGTCAGCCCCGGGGCACCGGTCGGTTCCACGCCGATCACGCGACAGGTCGGTGCGAGCGCGTGCAGTGCCGAGCCGATGCCGGCGATCAGCCCCCCTCCCCCCACGGCGACGATCACGGCGTCGAGATCGGGCGCGGCCTCGGCGAGTTCGAGCCCGAGCGTCGCCTGCCCCGTCACCGTCGTCATTCCCTCGAAGGGATGGACGAATGAGCGCCGCTCGTCGCGACCGATCCGGAGGGCGAGCGCGAAGGCTTCGATGACGTCCGCCGCGAGGACGACCTCGGCACCGTAGCGCTCGGCCTTGGCGATCCGCGCCGGGCTCGCAGCCCTCGGCATCACGACCTTCGCGGAGACACCCGCAACCTCACACGCGTACGCGACCGCGATGGCGTGATTGCCCGCGCTGACGGCCACCACGCCGGCCGCGCGCGCCTCGTCGTCGAGCGTGAGGAGGTTGTTGAGCGCGCCGCGAACTTTGAAGGAGCCGGTGCGCTGCAGGAACTCCAACTTGAGCAGCGGTGCATCGACGCCGGTGGCGGCTGCGAACGACGGTTCGTGCCACACCATGGTCGGCGTGACGATCGTGTGGGGGCCGATGCGGGCGTGGGCGGCGCGGATGGCGTCGAGCGTGGGGAGGTCCATCGCCGCCATTGTCGCGCTCGAGCGCTCGCGTGTCACGTGCGGGTGCCGCCGGCTGTTCAGGGATCGCACCGCGGCGGCGCCTGGGAGGTCCACGCGGCGGATACGCTCGAGCGTGCGCCCACCGACCCTCTCCTCGTTCGTGCTCCTCTGCGGTGCGATGGGCATGGTCACGGTGTCGCTCTCGGCCCTCGGCACGCTGGTCCCGCTCTACGCCGTGCGCGAGGGCGCGAGCGCCACGGTGATCGGCATCCTGGTCGCACTCCCGAACGTCTTTCCGGTCATGCTGGCCCTCGTCGCGGGGCGCCTCGTGGACGCCGGCGGGGCGGGGCGCGCATTCGTCGTGGGAACCGCCGGCATGGTACTCGCGCCGCTGCTGGTGACGCTCGTCAGTGGACTCGGAGCGCTCGCGCTCGGCCAGGTGCTCATCGGGCTCTTCCACCTCTTCGTCACGCTTGCGTCGCAGTCGTTCGTTGCGGATCTCTCCAACGGGCGGTCGTTCGAGCGCAACTTCAGCTGGTACTCGACGTCGCTCGCGGCGGGGCGCATGGTCGGCCCCGTGCTCGTCGGCCTGATCGTCGATCTCGCCGGCTTTCGCGCGGCCTTCGCGGTGCTCACGATGATCGCGCTGTTCACGCTCACGCTCGCGGTCGCCGCTCGCCGCGCTGCCGCGGCGACAGCGCCGCTCGTGCCCGGCGCGGCCGCAACACCGGGGCCCGACGCCCACGCGTCGCCGACGGTCGAGGGCGCTCCTCGGTCGGCGGGCCGCGATCGCGCGCCCGCGTCAACCGCGCAGGGCGCCGACATGCGCGACCTGCTCGTGAATCCCGGCGTGCAGCTCGCGATCCTCGCGAGCTCTGGCGTCTTCGTGGCGATCGCCGTGCGGCAGGCCTTCTTCCCGGTCTACCTGCAATCGCTCGACCATCCCGCCTCCACCATCGGGGCGCTGCTGTCGCTCGGTGCGTTCGCCGCCGTGCTCGTGCGGCCGCTCATGCCGCTCGTATCGCGTCTCTTCGGCGGCCCGGCGCGCACGTTGGTCGTCGCCATGGCGGCCGTGGCCGTCTCCGTGGGCCTGCTGGGCACCGTCCAAACGCTGCTGCCGCTCGTCGCGCTCACGATGCTCGCGGGCTTCGGCACCGGGGTCGGGATGCCGCTCTCGATCGTGAGCGTCGCGACGCACGTCGTTCCTGCACGCCGAGGCGTGGCGCTGGCGCTGCGGCTCTCCGCCAACCGCACGGCGCAGCTCGTCGCGCCGGTCGCCATCGGCGCGCTCGTCGGCGCGGCCGGCTTCGGCGCCGGTTTCGCACTCGCGGGCGGCCTCCTCGCGGTCGCGACGGTCGCCGCCATGGTGCGCGTTCCGGCGTTCGAGCGCGCCGCGCGCACCGGAAGGGCGCGTGCGGATGTGTGAGAATCGAGTCATCATGACGACCCTTCGCTCGACCGTCGGACAGGCGATCGTCCGCTTCCTCGCCGCCCAGTACAGCGAGCGCGACGGCGTTCGGCGCCGTCTCATCCCGGGGATGTGGGCGATCCTGGGCCACGGCAACGTCGCCGGACTCGGTCAGGCGCTCGAGGAACTCGGCGATGAGGTCGGCCTCCCCACCTACCGACCCCAGCACGAGCAGGCGATGGTCCACCTCGCCGCGGCGTACGCGAAGCACGTCGACCGCCTCGCGACGTTCGCCTGCACCGCGTCGGTCGGCCCGGGATCGACGAACATGCTCACTGCCGCAGCGGGCGCGACGGTGAACCGGCTCCCCGTGCTGCTCTTCCCGAGCGACACCTTCGCGAACCGAGGGGCCGATCCCGTGCTGCAGCAGCTCGAGCACCCGCTCGACGCGGACGTGAGCGTGAACGACGCCTTCAGGAGCGTGTCGCGGTTCTTCGCCCGCGTCTCGCGCCCGGAGCAGCTCTTGGCGGTGCTACCGGAGGCGATGCGGGTGCTCACCGATCCGGTCGCGACGGGCGCGGTCACGCTCGCCCTCCCGGAGGACGTCCAGGCCGAGGCCTACGATTGGCCCGTGGAGTTCTTCGAGGAGCGGGTATGGCGCGTTCGCCGCCCGGAGCCGGAGAGCGCGGAACTGGGCGACGCCGTGCGGGCGATCGCGGCAGCGCGCCGGCCACTGGTCGTCAGCGGCGGTGGGACCGTCTACGCCGGCGCGAGCTCGGCGCTGCGCTCGTTCGCCGAGACGTTCGGCATTCCGGTGGTCGAGACGCAGGCGGGGAAGGGGGCGCTGCCGTGGGACCACGCCATGAACGCGGGACCCGTGGGCGCGAACGGCGGCAGCGCGGCGAATCACCTCGCGAACGGCGCCGATCTCGTGCTGGCGGTCGGGACCCGACTCGGCGATTTCGTCACCGCTTCGCGCACCGCGTTCGCGCACCCCGACCTCCGCGTGGTGGGACTGAACGTCGCGCCGGCGGACGCGCACAAGCTCGGGGCGCTCCCGCTCGTGGCGGACGCGCGGAGCGGCCTCGAAGCGCTCACGAGCGCCCTCGCGAGCGCCGGCTACACCGGCACCGACGACGCCTACCGAACCGAGGTCGCCGAGGCGAAACGTGCCTGGGAGCGGACGGTCGACGAGTTGCGTGCACCGTCGGCGCCGGGGGAGGCGCTCTCGCAAGGGGAGCTCATCGGAGTCGTCAACGACGCCGTCGGCGGCGAGGCGACGGTGATCTGCGCCGCCGGCAGCCTGCCAGGCGACCTCCTCAAGCTCTGGCGCCCGTCCGAGGCGAAGGCGTACCACCTCGAGTACGGCTTCTCGTGCATGGGCTACGAGATCCCGGCCGGTCTGGGTGTGCGGCTCGCCGACGCGGAGCGCGACGTGGTGGTCTTCATCGGCGATGGCTCGTACCTGATGATGAATTCGGAGATCGTGACGGCCGTGGCGGAGGGCCTGTCACTCACGATCGTGCTCGTCGACAACCACGGCTACTGTTCTATCGACGGCCTACAACGGAGCCTCGGTACCCCCTCGTTCGTCAACCGGCTCCGCCACCGCGACCCCGCCACCGGCCGCACCGACGGCCCCTTCGTGGCGCTCGATTTCGTAGCGCACGCAGCGGCGATGGGAGCGAGCGCCGTACTCGCGCGCGACGCCGCCGGCGTCCGCGACGCACTCGCAGCGCGCGTTGGCGGGGTCCGCGTGATCGTCGTTCCGGTCGATCCCGAGCGGCGGCGCGTCCCGAACTTCGACGGTTGGTGGGACGTCCCGGTCGCCGAGGTATCGGGGCGCGCGGAGGTGCGAGCGGCGCGCGAGACGTACGAGGCGGCG
>JACCWH010000221.1 GCA_013697735.1 Trueperaceae bacterium
ACACGGCCCGAGTCGAGATCGCTCGCGAGCCGCGCCGCCTCGACCGAGAGCCGGACGGGGTCGACGCCGGGGTGCTCGGCGCGCAGCAGCGCCCGCGCGAAGGCGGGGAACGGGGCGGGGCCGGGCGTCCAGACGAGCGGCCGCCACGGCGTCGCGCCGACGCCCGACGGCGCCACGAGCCGCGGCACGACGCCGGCGGCGAGGAGCGAGCTCTTGCCGCTCCCGGAGGGACCGGTGAGGACGACGAGGTGGGGCGGCGCGGCGAGTGCCGAGGTGATCTCGTCCGCGGCGTCGGCGCGCCCGCGGAAGTACGCCGCGTCCGCGGCCGTGAAGGCGGCGAGGCCGGGGTAGGGCGAGCGGCCGAGCCGCCGGTGCAGCTCCGGCCAGGCGGCGAGGATCGTGCGCACCGGGATCATCACGGCCTCGCGCACGCGCACGTCGGCGTCGCCCTCGGTGAGGAGCCCGACCACGCCCGCGTCGGTCACGACCGGTCCGCCGCTGAAGCCGGGTCGGGTGAACTCGCGCGCCTCCGGGCCGCCCTTCACGAGTGTCCAGCCGTTCGCGAGCACGTCGCGCAGCACGCCGCTCGCGTAGGAGCCGTCGGGCCGGCCGGCGGGGAAGCCGAAAACGCGGCAGGTCTTGCCCCACGGCGCGTCGTCGACGACGAGTGGCAGGGGAGCGCCGACGTCGTCGTGGCCGGGTGTGAAGCGCAGCCCGGCGAGGTCGTAGGCGCCGCCCGGCGCGGGGCGCCGCGGGAGCCAGTGGGTGACGACGGCGTCGCGCCAAACACCTGGCGCTTTCGTCGGGAGGTCGATGCGCACGGCGCGGTCGAGACCCTCCTCGAAGTCGCTCGCCTCGCCCCAGGCGCGCGCCACCACGTGGGCGCAGGTGAGCACGAGGCCGGGCGCCACCATCACGCCGGTGCCGACGATCGCCGGCGTGTCGCCCTCGGACCAGATGCGGACGACGCCGCGGACGAGGTCCTCCGACGTCACCCGTCCTCCGAGATGAGCACGCAGGAGTGGAGGTGGCTCCAGATCTCGGCGGCCGGCAAGTCGGTGGCGAGCCAGGCGACGGGCTGGCGGAGCTTGAGGTAGATGCGGCCCTCGGCCGGGTTCACCTCGACGTCGAAGAGCGAGCCGTTGGAGGTGCCGACCTCGTCGAAGGCGGCGCCGTCGCCGAAGAAGAGCCGCAGGCGGAGCGCTTCGGGATCGAGGCGCCGGAGCATGCCGACGGCGTCGGCTTCGAAGGCGAGCACGAGGTCGCTGAGCGTCGGGTCGGGCGCCTCGAGGTCGTGCCAGGTGACGCGGTGCACGGCGAACGTCGCCGTGCGGGCGTCCTCGAGGTGGCGGACGGTGACGACGTACGCCGGGCGTTCGGCTTCTTGATTCGCGGCGAACGGGACGAAGCCGCCCGCCGCGTGCGCGACCGGGCTCGGCGGCGCGATCGCCGGCTGCGCGGCGTCGGGCGTCGGGCCGAGCGTCGCCGCGAGGTCGTCGAGCAGATCTGTTTCGGAGACGCACGCAGCGAGGGCGGCCAGCACGGCGCCAGCGCCGAAGCGGGCGAGGTAGGCATGGCGGCGCTCCAGGAAGCGGGCGGCGAGCTCACCGTCGCCGATGCCCGAGGCGAGGCGGGCGCCGGCCTCCTCGAGGAGCGTCTCGAACGGGCTTGGGCGGAGCGGCGCGTCGAGGTGGGTGGCGAGTGCGGCAGCGGCGTCGGCGGGTCTGCCGGCGAATGCGGCTCCCACGGCAGTGAGCGCGCAGGCGAGCTCGGCGCGCGCCTGCGACGCCGCGTCGCTCGCGTCGCCTGGCGCCACGCGTGGGCCCGTGTCGGGGTGGGGGAGCGGGATCGCCTCGCCTCCCGCAGCGACGGCGACGAGGTACGGACGGAGGCGTTCGTAGCCGTTCACGACCCACGCTCCGGCTCGATCGTTTCGGCGACCTGCTGCAGGAACCGGCGGCGCTCGACGGCGAGCGTGTCGCGCGACGGGCGGATGGCCGCGCGCCATGACCCGCCGGCATGCAGCGGCTCGAGCCCGGCCATCGTCTCGAGCCGACCGTCGAGACAGGCGACGCTGGCGGGGAGCGTCGCGCTCACGCCCCAGCGGCGCAGCCGCAGCGAGCGGCGCTCGGGCGCGTGTTGACTGCCGCGGCCCGCGAGCGCCTCGAAGGCTTCGCGCTCTTCGTCGCGGACGAAGGGCGGCGGCGCGTCCCAGGCCCGGCCGAGATGGGGGGCGTCGGTGGCGAGGGCGTAGGCGACGGCGAAGTCGTCGTCGCTGGCGTCGTCGCTGGCGTCGGCGAGAGCTGCGGCGTCGAGGGGCCAGGTGGCGGCGAAGGCGATCAGGTCGCGCGGCGACGCCGTGACCGACGCCGTGACCGACGCCGCGGCCGACGCTGCGACCAGCGCGCGACACCAGGCCGGGTCGATGCGCCGGCGTATGAGCGCACGCAGGTCGCCGCCCGACGGGTGCTGTTCGCGCGCGGCGCCCCGGCGCGGCGTCTCGTCGAAGCGCAGGAGCGCCAGCACGCGCGCCAGCGGGAGTGCGCCGACGTAGCCGTCGACGTCGAACGCAGCCAGCTGCCGGGTCGTCATCCAACTCGGGAGCGAGGCGAGGAGCTCCGGCAGGTCGCTCACCGCGGGCCGGTGGAGGGCCTCCGTGACCGTCTCGACGGTGACGCTCGCGAGGTGCGGGAGGCCGAGTGAGCGCACCTCGTCGACGAGCGCCGTCCACGGCGCGTCGAGTCGCGAGGCGACGTGACGGCGGACGACGTCGATGGCGTCGTGACGCGACAGGCCGCCGTCGTCGATCATCGCCCCATACCCGTGCGCCGCGTCGCCGACGAGGTCGACGAGCATGACGAGGAAGGCGGCCGGAGCGCGCGTCGGACGGTAGGGGAGCGAGACCGCGCCGGCTGGGTCCCAGAGGGCGTCGAGCAGCCGCAAGGCGAAGAGGTTCCGGCCGCGGGCGACGTCACCGCGGCCGTCGCACACCCACGTCACGAACCGCTCCGCCAACGGCGCGATCGGTTCGCCCGCGTCACGGACGGAAGGCATGAACGCACCATACTCCCCAGCGGCGGCAGGGCCAAGGCCTGCGGGTCGGCGACGACGGCGCGCGGCCGGGGCGGGGCAGCGCGGCACGTGCGAGCGTGTCACGCGCGGGCACCGGGAGTGCGCAGGGTGCGTGGTCGCGGGCGGCGGCTCGTATGCATCGACGTCCGGGAGCGACGGACGGCGCCGGCGCCGTGGCCGCCCGTGCGATGTGGTGGAACACTCGCGTGCGAATTTGACGGTGTGGCCACGCTCCACCATCCGTCGGGCACGGGGAGGCCGGCCCGCGCCACGAGCTGCAGAACATCGGCCGTCGTGCGGGGATCGAGTGCGAACGCCTCGGTGAGCGCGACGGCTTCTCGCGCGTGCGTCCAAGCGGGCAGCGTGCGGCGGCGGCGCAGGTCGCGCCGCACGGCCGCGAGATGGAGATCGCGCGCCACGCAGGCGAGGCGCTCACGTGTCGAGGTGATCCACTCCTCGAGCTCGGGGCCGACGCGCCTCGGGCCGTCCTGGACGAACGGGCCGACGTAGATGCGGAGCGCCGCCGTGGGATCGAGCAGGAGTGCCTGTCGCTGGAAGTGCGCGGCGTCGATCGTGACGGCGGTGACGAGGCGATCGTCGCCGTCGTGCACCGTGGCCACGAGGTCGCCGAGGCGCCGAACGGTGGTGGTGAGCGCGTCGCGCGGGTCGCGGGTACCGCCGAAGAAGAGTCCGGCGAGGCGCCCGCGGTGCGTCGGTCCCTCGAGCGCGAGATACGCGAGGAGCAGGAGTGGTTTGGGGCGGGTGATTCGGCCGCCGTCGAGCGCGAGCGCGCCGAGGGTGCGGAGGTGGAGGTGACCGTCGGTGGAGCGCGTTGGCCATGCGCTTTGGTCGTCTCGGCGGGTTCCGGGCATGTCGGCCTCCTCGGCGGCGCGGTGGTGCTGCGCTGTGGAGCGAGGGTAGGTGGGTTGTGGGCGGGGTGCTGAAAAGTCGGGACTGGGGCCGAAACCTGGACGGGCAGTGGATGGGGGCCGTCGGCTGGCCTCGCTCGTCGCCGCGCTCCGCCGTTCCGACGGAGTCCGTAACGACCTCTGGAGGTGGAACGTGGTGCATCGACGATGGAGACTCGCTGTGTCGGCCGTCATGGCGGCCGGCGTCCTGGTCGGGTGCGGTGGCCCCGACGTGACGGGGCCGACGGCGCCCACGAACGTCACGGCGACACCGGGGCCCGGCTCGATCGCGGTCGCGTGGGAGCACGACGGTACCGGCGTCACCGGCTTCGTGATCGATCGGGCGTCGAACGGCGCTACGGCGGGCGCGGCCGTCCTCGCAACCGTCGAACGGTTGGCGCTCGTCGCTGCGACCGACGGCGATATTCGCTCCTACCAGGACACGACGGCCGACCCGGGTGTGAGCTACCGGTACGCCGTCGCCGCGGTCGGAGAGGGCGGTCGGCTCTCCGTCGCGACGCCGCACTCCGGCTCGACCGTGCAGGCGGTGCCGCTCGCGTGCGCCGATCCGACCGAGCAGCCCATCGAGGATCCGGTCCTCGCTGCTGGCATTCGCGATGCGCTCGGCCTCACCGCCGGTCCGACGTGCGCGGACCTCGACGACCTGGACTTCCTGCACGTCTCGTGGCCCTCCGGGGAGCCCGTCACCTCCCTCGCGGGATTGGAGCACGCATCCTTCCTTCGCGATCTGGGACTCGACGGCAATTCGGTGTCGTCGCTCGAACCGCTCGCCGGGAGCACCCGACTCCGGTACCTCTGGCTCGGGGGGAACCCGATCTCCGACCTCACGCCGATCGCCGGCCTCACGCGCTTGCGCGGTCTCTCACTCTGGGCGACCGAGATCACGTCGCTAGATGCTCTGAACGACATGGCTATGCTGGAAATGCTCTACGCCGGCGGCTTGGGCATCAGTGACGTGTCGCCGATCGTCTCGAAGACGGCGCTCCGTGTCCTCCACATCCAGGGCGCTGGGATCACGAGCATCGACTGGGCGACGAGCCTGCCCGACCTCGTCGAGCTCGACGTCTCCGACAACGCGATCACGGACGCGGCCATCCCGGTCCTCGAAGCGCTGACTGGCCTCGAGCGGCTGGGGATCAATAGCAGCGGCATCACCGACGTCTCGTTCCTGAACCTGTACACGGGCCTCTACTCGCTGTCGGCCTGTTGCCTCGACCTCGACGACACCTCTCCGATCACGTCTCTGACGAGTCTCGAGTGGCTCGACATCGGTGGGCTCGGCATCGACGACCTGTCGTTCCTCGCGCTCTCGCCCAGTATCGAGGGCGTCTCAGCCTGGGGTAACGGAATCGTCGACCTCTCGGCCCTCTCGTCCACCGAGCTCAACTTCGTGAACGTGAGCTACAACGCGATCACCGACATCGCGCCGCTGGTGGCGAACGCGGCGTTGTCCGCCGGAGCCTTCGTCGACATGATAGAGAACTGCCTCGACCTCACGCCGGGATCCACCTCGATGCAGGACATCGAGGCGCTCCTGGAGCGCGGCGTCGATCTTCACTACGAGCCGCAGCGGGAAGGGTGCTGACGAGCGACTCGCCAGCCCAGACCGCCACACGCACGGTCCCGCCGGCACTCTACGGCGGGATCCGAGCCCTCACCAGGCCCCGATCCACGGCACGTCATACAGTAGTGTGACTGTATGAAGACCATCACGATCAATGTATCCGACCCCGTCTATGCGGAGTTCCGACGCGCAGCGCGCGCCACGGGCCGACCTACGTCGGAGCTCATCCGAGAGGCGATGGAGGACTATCGCCTAAGCCGGCTCACACCACGGCGCGACCTCGAGCATTTCGAGCCGGTCAGCGTCGGACGGGTACTGCGGCCCCTCTCGGCGGATGACGACCTTCTCGGCGAGATGGCGGAAGGGTCGTCGTGATCGGTCTCGATACGAGCTACGTCGTCGCTCTCGCCGTTCGCGAACACCCGGCGCACGACGCGGCGTGGCGGCTCTTCGAGACGGAGATTCGGGGACGTGATGGCTCGATGGCGCTCACACCTCAGGTGCTCACTGAGTTCGCGCACGTGGTCAGCGACCCGCGCCGTTTCGAGCGACCGCTCGTGCTGGGCGATGCGTTGTCGCTGAGCGCTCGGCTGTGGCAGGCTCGCGAGTGTCGGCAGGTGGCCGCGGGAGCCGACGCCGTGTCGATCTTCCTGGACTGGATGACGCTTCACGGGCTCGGAAGGAAGCGGTTGCTGGACACCATGCTTGCGGCGACGTACCGCGCAGCCGGAGTGGAGCGGCTCGCGAGCACCGATTGGCGCGACTTCGAGCTGTTCGACACTTTCGAGGTGGTTCGCATCGGAGGAGCCTCGGCCGAACGTCCGTGATGATCGAAAGCGTAGGCTGACGCATGGAAAAGCATCGGATCGGTGATGGCGAGGGAGCGGGCTTCCGGGTGCTCGGTGGCACCATCCGCTCGCAGGGAGCGGTCATGGTCCTCGCTCCCGGCGAGGCGACCGGCGGGCCCGACAACCGCCATGAGACCAGCGACCAGTGGTTGTTCGTGGCGTCCGGCTCAGGCAGTGCGACGGTCGACGGCGCGCACGTCACCCTGGCAGCCGGCGACCTCCTGCTCATCGCCGCCGGCGAAGGTCACGAGATCCGCGCCGGGGACGACGAACCGCTCGTGACCGTCAACGTCTACGCCCCGCCGGAGTATTGAGGGTCCACGGGGTGCTCGTGTCCGCCTCTTCCCGCGCGGCGCCGCTGTGCGTACGTGGTGGCATGGGCCGTGGCTGCTCGGCGCGCGTCATCGAGGAGCTCGGCCATCGGCTGCAGTACCGTGCGGCCATCCTCGATAGAAAACGTGACGTGGTCACCCTTCTTGAGCCCGAGGCGGCGGCGAACCTCCAGCGGAATCGTGATCTGCCCCTTGCTGGTGAGCGTCGCACGCTTCTTCATCCTCACCGCTCCTCGAGCGTAAGGCCACCGCGCCTTACGCGTCCGCCGCGAGGTCCGCTCGAGGCGACCGGCCGTTCACGACCGGCGCCCCGCCCCGCACCATGGCGGGTGCGTTCGACTGGATCGTGACGTCGAACAGGTCTGGCCGGCCATAGTGCCCGGCGACGTCGAGTTGGAACCGGGAACCGCGCAGCGAGCCCATGTCGAGATTGGCATAGAGGATCTCTTCGCGCTCCATCACCGGCTCGACGAGGAAGCGACCGTCTGGATCGATGATGGCGCTGCCACCCGGGTTGATCCAGGTCATGTCGGGAATAAGGGCCGCCTTGAATCCGTAGGCATCCGGAACGTCGTCTCGACGCACGGCGGAGCAGCAGCCGATCACGAAGACGCGGCCCTCCTTGGCGATGTGGCGGAGCGTGGAGATCCACGGCTCTCCCCGGTCCCACGTGGGCGCGACGTAGATCTGGACGCCGCCGGCGTACAGCGCCCAGCGTGCCAGCGGCATGTAGTTCTCCCAGCAGATCAACCCGCCCAGTCGCCCGATGTCGAGGTCGTAGACGGTGAGACCGCTGGCGTCACCCTGTCCGTGGACGAGGCGTTCGGCGACCGTCGGCACGAGTTTGCGGTGCTTGCCGAGCAGCGTCCCGTCCGACCCGATGAAGAGCAGCGAGTTGTACAGCGTGGTGCCGCTCGCCTCTGCGTTGCGTTCGTTCATGCCCATCACGACCGCCACCCCTGCCGCGCGGGCGGCCTGCCTCAGTCGCTCGACAGCGGGACCGGGCACGGTGACGGACTGTCGCCACAGCGCGTCGTAGAGCTCGCGCAGTTCCTTCGTGCGGTACGGCGGAATGAACCACGACCACGACGGGTAGGTCGGGAGGAAGCCCTCCGGGAAGACGGCGAGCTGGGCGCCGTTGCGGCCCGCCTCCTCGATGCGCGTGCACGCCACGTCGAGCGTGGCCTCGAGATCGAGGAAGACGGGTGTGGCCTGGACGGCAGCCACGCGGACGACGTCGGGCGCCGCATCGATCATCCTTCGCCTCGATCCGCCGGATCGGCCCCGGAAGGGGTGATGTTCTTGTTGGTGCGGAAGACGTTGCCGGGGTCGTACGCGCGCTTTACGTCCGCGAGGCG
>JACCWH010000012.1 GCA_013697735.1 Trueperaceae bacterium
TAGCGAACCGACGATCGTTCGTACTCGAAGCGACGCAGATGCTCGCGCTCGCGGCGCGGCACGATTGGCGATCGGTCGTCGTCTTCGTCGACCTCGATGATTTCAAGCCGATCAACGACGAGCATGGGCACGACGTCGGCGACGCCGTGCTGCGCCTCGTCGGCGAGCGTTTGAAGGAGGGGACGCGCACGAGCGACGTCCTGGCGCGCTTTGGCGGCGACGAGTTCGTGGTCTTGCTCAACGACGTCTCCGTGGAAGAGACGGATCGGCTCGTGGAGCGTTACCGCGACGCGATCGCCCGTCCACTCCTGGTGGAGGGCCGACAGATCGTCTCCCAAGGCTCGTTCGGCACCGCCTCCTATCCCGACGACGGCACCAATCTCGAGGCGCTCCTCGGCCGGGCCGACAGCGTCATGTACCGCGAGAAGGCGAAGGACGGCGGTCGACACGTGCGCTCCGTGACCATCAACGGCGTCGTGGTGCAGGGTCGACACCGACCGATCGGAGCCCCCCTCGACGATGGCGGGCCGTCGGCGAAGAGCGGCACCTGATCGCGGGCGCATCGCCCCGTCTCGCAGCGCTCGCTCGCCCTCCGCGACCTACTCCTCGACGGCCCTGCGCTCCACGAGCCACCGGGTCTCGCTGACGCCCGTGCGCGCGTTGACGGTGCGTGCGAGCACGAACAGCAGATCCGACACGCGATTGAGGTATCGAACCACGGCCTCGTTCACCGCTTCCTCGCGCCCGAGTGCCACGACCTCGCGTTCGGCGCGTCGCACCACCGAGCGGGCGACGTGGAGCGCGGCACTCGCGACGTGCCCCCCGGGAATGACGAACTGCTTGAGGGCTTCGAGTTCGTGGTCGAAGCGATCGATCTGCACTTCGACCCCCTCGACGTCCTCGTCGTCGATGAGGTGGAGGCGACCCCGCTGTGGCGCGTCAGCCGGCGTGGCGAGGTCGGCGCCGACGTCGAAGAGCGTTCGTTGGATGCGGGCGAGTACGCGGTCGACGTCGGCGTCGCCGAGGTTCGCCCGCGCCAGCCCGATGGCTGCGTTCGCCTCGTCGACGCTCCCGTAGGCGGCGACGCGAGGGGCGTCTTTGCCAGTCCGCGCCCCTCCGTAGAGGCCGGTCGTACCGTCGTCACCAGTCTTCGTATAGACCTTCATGGTCGCAGTGTAGCCCTCGTGGAGCGCTGCTTGGGTCCGACCGTGGGCATGCCTCACGCTGTCCACACCGCGAGCGGGAGCCCGAGCCGGCGTGCCACCACGAGCGCCGCCTGGCGGCCGGAGAGCAGCGCCAGCGGAACGCCGCCACCCGGGTGCACGGTCCCACCAGCGAGTGCCACGTCGGGGAGGGCTCGCACCCTGTTCGGTGCCCGCAGCGCGGCCAGGACGCCGTGGGGAGCGTCGCCGTAGAGACTGCCGCGGTGGCCGAAGGCAGCGAAGGTCGCGGGCGTCTCCCAGCGTTCGACCACCACGCCGGCGGCGGGGTCGAAGCCGTGTCGCGTCATGGCAGCGTGCATCGCCTCCCGTCCCGCCTGTGCCCGCTCCTCGCTCTCGGTCGCAGGGGTGGAAGTCGGGAGCGCCGGGGCGTTCGCCATCACGAAGCGGTTCTCGTGCCCGACGGGAGCGTCGTCGGGGTCGCTGCGCGAGGAGATCGACAGGTAGAGCGTCGGATCGCGAGGGTGGCGCCCTGCGCGCAGGTCGAGGAACTCCCGTTCGTACGTCTCCGGGAAGAGGACGGTGTGCTGCGCGAGGCGGTCGTCGACACCGCGTACGCCGACGAGGCGGACGAGACCCGAGAGACTCGGTTCGCGCTCCGGCCCGAGGGGCCGACCGAGCATCGTCATCGCCGCCCGACGATCGACCGCGAGCACGACCGCGTTCGCCGCGATCTCGCCCGAGTCCGTCACCACCTCGCGCACGCGCCCGCCCCGCGCGCCCACCCGCCGCGCCGCGCAGCCGTGGCGCACGTCGGCCCCGAGATCGACGAGTGCCGCCTCGAGCGCTCTCGCCACTGCGTGGAGGCCACCGCGCACGTGGCGCGTCCCGAGTCCGAGCTCCACCCAGGCGATGTTGTGGAGGACCGCCGGCGCGCGGAAGGGGTCGGCCCCGAAGTAGGTGGCGAAGCGAAGGAAGAAGGTGCGCAGGTCGCCGCGGACGCCGAGCGACTCGAGCAGGTCGGGCAGGCGTGAACCCGGTGAGGCTGCGGCGCCGTGCCGGAGAGCGTACGCCATGAGCGCCCGGAGTCCTGGGGCGGGGCCGTGCACGAACGTCGGCGCCGCGGCCTCGTAGAGCGCTCGGGCGCGCGTCAGTGCCCGGCGATAGGCGTCCGCATCGCTCGGCGCCAGCGACGCGACCGTGCGCTCGAGGTCGGGGCCGACGTCCCACACGCGCCCCGATGCGAAGCGGTAGCGCGTACCCGCCACGCTGGGCGCCATCTCGACGGTGCAGGGTCGCCCCACCGCGGCGAACGTGGCCTCGATCACGTGCGGCATGGTGAGGACGGTGGGCCCCGTGTCGAAGCGAAAGCCCTCCGCCCGCCAGGAGCCGGCCTTGCCGCCGGATCGGGGTTCGCGCTCGATGAGCGTCACGCGGGCGCCCGCCGCGGTGAGATGGAGCGCTGCGGCGAGCCCGGCGAAACCCGCACCGATCACCACCACGCGCGGCGCGCTCACCCGTAGCGCCGCCCACGCCACTCGTAGGCGCTCCCCCACCGCAACGACAGCGCCACGATCGGCGCGAACGCGAGGGGACCGAAGGGCTGCAACACCGCTTCGAAGGGGGATCGGAGCGACATGGCGTTGGTCGTGGCCCGCAGCAGCATGCCGGCCGCGCCCACCGCGAGCCAACGGACCTCGAGGAGCGCGAGCGGCCACGCCAGCGTGTACGTCACCAGATTCACCAGCAAGAGCGTGACGAGCGCGACGCGACGCCCACCCACCGCTGCGAGCGCGTTCTTCCCGAAGCCGCGAACCGCTTCGGTGTACGAGCGGTACATCCGCGTCTCGAGCGCGCGCCCTCCGAGGCGAAGCGCGATCCGGAGGCCGGCGCGCTTGGCGCGCTGCGCGAGGCGAACGTCCTCGAGTACCTCGCCCAGCACGGCGGTGTGGCCACCGATCGCCTCGTAGGCGGACCGGCGCCACAGCATGCACTGACCGTTCGCGCCCGTGAGCGACGTCGGGTGCCGGTAGCGCGTGAGCACGGCCGGGAGGGCGCTGAGGAGCAGCATGTCGATGAGCGGCACCGTCAAGCGCTCGCCGATGCCGACACAGCGCTGCCGCGGCCATGCGGTGACGAGGTCGGCCCGCTCGCGATCTTGCACCTCGACCAGCGCCTCGAGCGCTCCGGACGACCACGCCACGTCGGCGTCCGTGAAGGCGAGCCGGTCGCCCCTGGCGCCCTGCGCGAGCTGATGACAGGCCCAATTCTTCCCCGACCACCCCGGCGGCAGTGGTGCGCCACGCACGACACGGAGGCGGCTGTCGCGCGCGGCGTAGCCGACGAGGAAGTCGATCGTGCCATCGCTCGAGTCGTCGTCGAGCACCACGACCTCGAGCGCCCCCTGCGCGAGGAGTGCCGGTAGGGTGTGTGGCAGCGTCCGAATCTCGTCGCGCGCGGGCACCAGTATCGACACGCTCGAGACGTCGCGCGTCCCGCCGGGCACGAGACGCCTGAACCCGACCACGTTGAGGAGCGCGACCGCCCACCCGACTGCGAGCGTGCCGAGCGCCAGCCACCACGCCGCAGCGAGCGTGGTCGCGATCACGTCCACCACCGACGAAGCTCCGCCGCACGCTCGTCCGTCGAGCGCACGCCGTGTAGCCAGAGGTCGAAGCCGGCCGGTGGCGCTTCGACGTGGTCGGCCGCCTCGAGGGCGCGGTCGAGGTCCGTGAGGAGCGACGTCACCCGAGCGCGCTGCGCGCGCTCCGCGGTACCGGCCCCGAGCGGCTCGCCGATACGGAGGTAGGCCTCCGGACGTTGTCGTGCGCGTAGCACCACGCGGATCGCCACGGGAATGATGGGGACGTCGGCCCAGCGCGAGATGGCCCGTGCGCCCGGCGCGAACGAGCCGATCGTGCCGCTCGGCACGATCTCACCTTCCGGGAACACCACCACCCACGCCCCGGTCCGTGCACGCCGCGCCGCGGCGCGTGCCTCGGCGGGCGCCAACCCGCCGAGCTGGCGGAAGAAGGGGAAGCGCTCGAGCGTCGGGGCGTCGATCAGTATGCCGAGGGGCCGCCGCGCACGGCGCACCATGAGCCAGAGCAGGTAGCCGTCCCACCAACTCCCGTGGTTCGCGACCACCACGGCTCCACCCGCCGGCGCGGCGCCGCCGTCGACGCGCGCCCAGACGCCCATGAGACCGCGGCGGAGGGAGCGTTCGATGACCCACGGCATGATCGCCGCGATGAGCCGGTTCACGGCCCCGCTGGACTCGCGCCGTGCGGGCCGCCCGAGCGCTCGCGCGTCCACCACCAGATCGAGCAGATCGCGAGCATCGCCGGTACGGCGACGGCAGCGGCGAGCGGAAGCCCGAACATCACGGAGCCGGCGCCGATGAGGAAGGCCTGCGCCACGTAGACGACGCGGAGGTCGTAGGCGGTGTCCACGGTGAGGCGTCCCTCGATGCGCGTGAGCAGCCACACGAGCGCGGCCCCGGCGACGAACCAGCCGACGAAGTTGCTGAGCGGCACACCGAGATACGCGCCGCCCCCATCGAACCGCCAGAAGCCCTGCTGCACCATGAGGGGGTCGAGCCCGAGATCCCACGCGACGAGCGCGAGTGGCGCCACGAGGAGGGCGCGACCGGGTGGAGCCACCGCGATCGCGATGATGGTGAAGGCCCACCAACCGAGCGGCACGAGCAGCGGTACTCCCAGGAGGCTCGGCCCGGTGGCTGTGTAGGCGTAGGCGCCGAAGGGGACGCCGGTGGCGGCGCCGATCGCTTCCACCACGACCCCGAAGACGAATGCCACCGCGAAGAGGACGATCGCCACGCGACCGTAGCGAGACCAGACGTAGATGAATACGCCCAGCGCGAGTAGCCCCGTCGCGACGTAGGCGAACACCGGGAACAACGTCGGCGCCAACGGAGCAGGGACCATCGAGACGGCCCAGAGCACGAGGGGCGGTCGCCAGGCACGGCCGCCAGCCATGATCCCCCGCAGCCGCGGCATCGACGCCGGATGGAGCGCCACCACCATCCCGAAGACCACGAGCACGTTGGTCACGAGGAAGAAGAGGGCCTCCTCGATCGGCAGCCCGAAGGCGCTCCAACCGACCGTCGCGGCGGGATCGATCCACCAGATCGACCACCCGATCGCGAGGGCATCGGCGACCCAGAGGTAGAGCGTCGGCACGGCGACGGCCACGCTCACGAGCCGCCAGCGCCGCACGAGCAGGTCGCCTCCGAAGCCCCACTGCAAGGCGATCACGGGGAGCGCCCACGCGGTGATGAGACCCATGTACGTTCCGCGCTCGGTGCCGAGCGCGAAGACGCCGGCGGCGGCTCCGGCAAGGAGCGCCCCCGCACCCACCGCTCGCACCCACGCCCCCACCCGCGGCGCCAGGGAGCCATCCGGGAGCGGGCCCGAGGCGCGCGCGATCGCGAAGAGCGCGAGGCCGGTGCCGATCGTCTGGATCAGGAAGAAGAAGTACTCCTCCACCGGCACGTACCCGATCGTCGCCAGCACCCGCCCCTCGGGGTATCCCCAGACCCCGAGGTAGACGAGGTAGTTGTCCCAGGGGGTGGTGTAGATGATCGCGATGGCGGCGTGGATCGCGAGCGCGATGGCGGCGAAGCGGTCGCCTCGGCCGAGGCCGCCCGCGAGCGGAACGCCGGCGCGGACCGCGTGCAACGAGGCGACGGCGAGCAGCACGAAGGGCGGGATCGTGAAGGTGAGGTGGAACTGCGCGTACGTCATCTCGGGCGCGAACGCGGCCGCGCCGGCGGCGAGCGCGAGGAGCGGGAGCCCCCACGCCCACGGCGGGAGTGCGCCGCGTTTCACCGCACCCGGCGGTGCGCTCACGCGCTCCATCGCCACCCGCGCCACCCCCGCCGCCGGTCGAGATCGCGCAGGACGACCCGGGCGGCGTTGCGCCCCGATGCCCCCATGATGCCGCCGCCAGGGTGGGTGCTCGCGCCCGTGAGGTAGAGGCCCGGCACGGTGGCGCGATACTCGGCCGATCCGAGGAAGGGGCGGAGCGCGAACATCTGGTCGAGGCTCATCTCGAGGTGCATCACGTTGCCCCGGAAGAGACCGAGTTCGCGCTCCAAGTAGAGCGGGTGCTGGAAGAGCGAGCCGACCACGGAGGCCTTGGTACCGGGGGCGTAGGGCTCGAACGTGTCGAGGATACGCTCCGCGACCTCTGGACCGATCTCGTCCCAGCCGCGCTTCCCCGCGAGCGCGTAGGGGAAGTACTGCGCCCAGAGCCAGAGCACCTCCCCGCCAGGGGGCGCGAGGGTATCGTCGACCGCCGAGAACGACATCGCCACGATCGGCGGATCGCTCGCGGGGCGACCGGCGAGGTACTCCCCGTAGGCGGCGTGGATCTGGCGCCGGTCGCGGCAGATCAGACCGAGGGCGACACGGGCGTCGTCGCCCGGGTGTGCGGCGTAGCGCACGGGGCGGTCGAGCGCGAGGCGGATCACTGCGCCGAAGCCGTTGCCGGTCCGCATGCGCGCGGCAGCCGCCGGGCGGTGCTCCGCTGGCAGCAGCCGACCGTAGGTCTCGAGCGCGTGGGTTCCCGACACGACTGCGCGAGCGCGATAGACCTCGCCCGCCACGCGCACGCCACGTGCCCGCCCCCCCTCCACCACGATCTCGTCGACGGGCGCGTCCACGAAGACCTCGCCGCCGTGTGCGCGGACGTGTGCGGCGAGCGCCTGCGTGAGCATGCCCGAACCGCCGCGCGGACGCGCCATGCCGCCCTCGTGGTAGAGCGGGTGCCAGAGCAGGAACGGCGCCGTCATCGCTTCGGAGGGGGGCGGGCCGGACTGGGCCGCCATCCAGACGAGCGGCGTCTTGACCTTCTCCTCCGTGAAGTATTGGTCGACCAGCTCACCGTAGGGCGCCAGGATGCGCGGGAGCGCCTCGCGCCAGTCGCCCCCGACCGCCTTGCCCGACGTCGCCGCCCGACCCAGGGTGAGTGGGCTCGGCGACTCGAGGAAGAGGTCGCGCACGGTGCGTGCGAAGGGACGCCATTCGGCCATGAAGCGGGCGTACGCCTCCCCCTCGCCCGGGAACTTCGCCTCCAGCTCGTCGACGGTGCGCGTTTCGGAGCGGTGGACGAAGAGGTGGTCACCGTCGGGGTAGGGCGCGAAGAACAGCGGATCGACCTCGAGGTACTCGAGTCCGAAGCGCTCGAGCCCGAGCTCCTCGACGATGGGCGTGAGGCGGATGAGGATGTGGGCGGAGCCACCGAGGTCGAACTGATACCCCGGCACGTGCTCGACCGTCGACACCGCACCGCCGACCATGGCGCGGCGCTCGAAGACCGCGACGCGATGGCCCGCCTGCGCGAGGTACGCGCTCGTGACGAGGGCGTTGTGCCCGGAACCCACGATGATGACGTCGTAGTCAGGCACGCTTCATCCTCTCACGGCGCGCGGCGGGCGGATCAGGGCGAACCGAACGCGGCGCCGGCCACCGCCTTGGGGATGAGCGCCAGCCGCTCGTGCGGTCGCAAGTAGGCGCGCCGCGTGAGGTTGTCGTAACGGTTCTGCCGGAGCTTCTGCACGATCGCCTCGTAGTTGAGCGCGGCAACGCCCACCGCGATGCGTGCCACGCCGTGCAGGCGCGGGACGCCGCGCCACCCCTCGCGATAGAGGACGTGGGTGCGTGACGCCAGGTCTTCGATGAGGGCGACGTAGCCCGGGGTGACGTCGCCGCGATAGAGCGCGTCGAGGTCGACGCCGTGGCGCTCACGCAGGTCGCGCGGGAGGTAACACCGCCCCATGGCAAGGTCTTCTCCCACGTCGCGGAGGACGTTGGTGAGTTGCATCGCCTGACCGAGGGCGAGCGCGCACGCGAGCGTGTCGTCGCCGCCGCGGTAGCCCGCGATGGGCGCGACGAGCCAGCCGACCACGCCCGCGACCCGGCGACAGTAGAGCATGAGGTCGTCGACCGTCTCGAGGTCGACACGCTGGAGGTCGGTCTCGAGCCCGAGCCGGAGCTCGTCGAAGGCGTCGCGAGGGAGATCGAAGTGCGCCAGCGTCCACGCCAGCGAAACTTCGTACGCCGCGTCGGCGCGCGGCCGCCCCTCGAACGCGCGCTCGATCCCGGCCCACCACGAGGCGAGGCGCTCGCGACCCGTGTCGGAGTCGGGTGCGGCGTCGACCGCGTCGTCGCCGAGGCGGCAGACGGCATAGACCGTGGCCACGGCGCGTCGTCGATCGCCGCGGAAGAAGGCGGTACCGAGGAAGAAGGTACTCGAGTGTCGTCGTGTGAGTTCAGCACACTCACGCAGCGCTTGGTCTACCGTCATCACGTCCCCTCCCGCCGTTGCGCGACGCTAGCACGCGTGCCGCGGGCTTTCCGTGGCCGGCACGGGAATCTCGGAGCTCCACGCGGCGGTACGGTTGCGTCTCTCAGGTGAGGGTCGGAAGGTCGACGCGCCCGTCGACCTCGGTCGGTTCGGAGGCCGCGGTCCCGCCTCCGAACCGGGCTTCGACGTAGGCGTCGAGCATGCGGTTGAATTCCGGCACGATGTCGCGACCCTGGAGGGTACCGACGAAGGCGCCGTCGCGGTAGACGGGGGCACGGGGCGTCTCCCCCGTGCCGGGGAGCGAGATGCCGATGTCGGCGTGCTTCGACTCGCCCGGTCCGTTCACCACGCAGCCCATCACCGCGACGGTGAGCGTCTCGACGCCCGGGTATCGCTCGCGCCACGCCGGCATCGAGGCCTTGAGGTACGCCTGGATGTCGCGCGCCATCTCCTGGAAGAGCGTGCTGGTGGTGCGGCCGCACCCGGGGCAGGCGGTGACGCTGGGCGCGAAGCGTCGCAGCGAGAGCGCTTGCAGGACCTCCTGCGCGATCTCGACCTCGCGCTCGCGCGGTGCGCCGGGGTCGGGCGTCAGGGAGACGCGGATCGTGTCGCCGATCCCCTCGGCGAGCAGCACCGCGAGACCCGCCGTCGACGACACCGCCCCCTTGATCCCCATGCCCGCCTCCGTGAGCCCGAGGTGGAGCGGGTAGTCGCAGCGTGCGGCGAGCTGGCGATAGACGTCCCAGAGATCACGTACGTTGCTGACCTTCGCGCTGATCACGATCATGTCGTGCGCGAGGCCGATCTGCTCGGCGCGCTCGGCGGAGTGCAGGGCCGAGCGCAGCATCGCCTCGATCGTCACGCTGCGAGCGCTCGCCGGCTCCGCGAGCGCCGCGTTCTCGTCCATGAGGCGCGTGAGCAGGCGGTCGTCGAGTGAACCCCAGTTGACGCCGATGCGCACCGGGCGGCCGAACTCCTTCGCGACGTCGATCATGGTGGTGAAGTTCGTGTCGTGCCGCGCCCCCACGCCCACGTTCCCGGGATTGATCCGGTACTTCGCCAGCGCCTCGGCCGCAGCGGGAAACTCGCGCAACAGGACGTGGCCGTTGTAATGGAAGTCGCCGACGAGGGGTGCGCTCACGCCCTCGTCGTCGAGTCGCGCCCGGATCTCGGCGACGGCGCGGGCGGCGCGCGCGTCGTTGACGGTGATGCGGACGATCTCGCTGCCGGCGCGCGCCAACGTCGCCGCCTGTGCGG
This sequence comes from Trueperaceae bacterium, assembly GCA_013697735.1. Taxonomy (GTDB): domain Bacteria; phylum Deinococcota; class Deinococci; order Deinococcales; family Trueperaceae; genus SKWV01. The sequence goes on from JACCWH010000012.1 coordinate 9,747, forward strand.
CCGTCGCGGCGGCGTCGCCGGTGTCGGTATTCGTCATCGACTGCACGACGACGTCATGGCAGCCACCGATCGGTACGTCCCCGACCCACGTGGTCACCGAGCGTCGTCGAACGATATCGCTCATGCCTCAGTCTAGACCCGGTCGGGGTCGCCGCGTGTGGCCGCGCACGCGATCGGAGCCCCCACCCTCAAGCGCCCGAACGCACGTGTGGCGTGCTCTCGGCGTCGTCACGAAGCGCGAGTATGGGCGCCAGCGCCGGCCAGAGGGCTCGCGAGCAGGAGACGCCCTCACCACCGTGAATCGTCTCGACGCCGTTCCAATCGCCGAAGAAGCCACCCGCCTCACGCAGCAGGACTGGGAACGGTCCGCAATCCCAGGGGTGCATCACGGGGTCGAGCATCACCTCGAGACGCCCGGTGGCGACGAGCGCATGCCCGTATGCGTCCGACCACCCCGGCCGGAAGGCGGTGGCGGCTTGCACGCGGCGCCACGCCTCGTCGCGCCCATGGGCCGCGAACGACGCCGCGTCCGTGAACGACACGAAGGCGTCGGCGAGCCGCGCGGTGTCGCGGACCGTCACTCGCCGACCGTTCAGGCGCGTGCCGAGGCCACTGCCGGCGGCGACCGTCTCGCCCAGCGCAGGGAAGTGGGCGACCCCGGCCTCGACGCGTCCGTCGATCTCGAGGCCGATGAGCACCGCGTAGAGTGGCACGCCCCGCACGAACGACTTCGTGCCGTCGATCGGATCGAGGAACCACTGATGGCTCGCACCGGGACGGCTCGCGCCGTACTCCTCCCCCACCACGCCGTGGTCGGGAAACGCGCGCTCGAGGGTGGCGCGTATCACCTCCTCCGCCTCGCGGTCCGCGACCGTTACCGGGCTGGCGTCGGCCTTGGCCTCGACGGCGACGTCGGGATGGAAGTGCGCGAGCGTCCGGCGCCCGGCGGCAGCGGCCGCGGCCATGGCGACCTCCAAGAAGCGTTCGATCTCGGGCATGGCGGCAGCCTACCAGCGGTCGTTGATAGAGTGTCGCGCATCATGCTGATGACCCGCGCTCGTCTCGAAGGGGCGGAACGCGCCGTCCTCGCCCCCTACGCCGCCTTCGCCGACGCCTCGCGGGGCCGGCTCCACCCCGAGGGGGAGAGCGAGTATCGGACGGCCTTCCAGAAAGACCGTGACCGCGTCGTGCACACGAGCGCCTTCCGGCGCCTCGAGTACAAGACGCAGGTCCTCGTCAACTTCGAGGGCGACTACTACCGTACCCGCCTCACGCACACCCTCGAGGTGGCGCAGGTGGCGCGGTCGCTCGCTCGGGCCCTCGGCCTCAACGAAGACCTCTCCGAGACGATCGCGCTCGCGCACGACCTCGGCCACCCCCCGTTCGGCCACGCGGGAGAGAAGACGCTCGATCGCCTCGCGCAGGGAATCGGCGGCTTCGACCACAACCAGCAGAGTCTCCGCATCGTCACCGAACTCGAGCAGCGCTACCCCGGCTTTCCGGGTCTGAACCTCACGTGGGAGACGATCGAGGGGATCATGAAGCACGAGACCGAGTACGACGTCCCCGACGCCTCGTGGGCGCCGGACGACCAGAGCGGTCTCGAGGCCCAGGTCGTCAACGCTGCCGACGAGATCGCCTACAACGCGCACGACCTCGACGACGGACTCCGCTCCGGGCACCTCGACATCGCGCGCGTGGCCGAGGTCCCGCTCGTCGGTCGACTGCTCGACGAGCTCGAGATCGACCCGCGAACGTTCGGCCCGCCCGAACGGGTGCGGGTGCAGCGCGAGCTGCTCGGCCTGATCATCACCGACGTGGTCACCCACACGGCCCGTCGCCTCGAGGCGCACGACGTGCGCACCATCGACGACGTCCGCCGTCACGACGGTCCCCTCCTCGCGCCGAGTCCCACGCTCGCCACCGGGCTCGCCGGCCTGAAACGATTCCTCTACGACAACTTCTACTTCCACTACCGGCTCATACGCATGACGCGCAAGGCCGACCACATCCTCGAGCGGCTCTATCTCGCCTACGTCGATGCTCCGGCGATGTTGTCGCCCGACGTGCGGGCGCAGGCCGAGGCCCTCGGGCTCGAGCGCGCGGTGCTCGACTACCTCTCGGGGATGACCGACCGCTTCGCCGTCGACGAGTATCGCCGGCTCTTCGATCCCACCTCGCTCACGTGATGGCGGCGTTCAGTCGCTGCGCCGCGCGACGGCGTAGAGTCGCCCGTCGCGCGGGTCGCGGAACCACGCCGCCGACACTCCGCCGCGCAGCACCCGCACGATCGCCCACGGACTCGTCAACGCCTGCGTGCTGACGGCGCCCGCTCCGGGTTCGACCAGCACGAGGTCCACGAAGAGGTCGCCCCCTTCGAGCGTCACCTCGCGAACGTCGACGGAGTACCCGCCGGTCGGCCGCGTCCCCATGAACACCGCGAGCAGCGTCTCGCGTGAGAGGTCGACGGCCGGGAGCGGCGGCACGTTGAGCGCTGCCCCGTGCGCCTGGTTCCAGGTCGAGCGGAGCTCGGCCTCGTTGCGCAGGAGGCGGTACGACGGTCGCTCCACGCCGAGCGCCTGGCTCCCGCGCGCGACGACTTCCCACTGAACCGTCCGCGGCGCGGGCCGGAAGGCCGCCGCGTCGGTCTCGAGACCCTGCTGCACGTGGATGGCGGTCGCGCGGTACTCGGCGAGCCCGTCGATGCTTCGCCGCGGCGGCTCGGTGGCGACCGACACCACGAGCGGCTCGTCGAGGCGCTCGAGGTACGACGCCACCACGTCGGCCTCGGCGACCGTGAGTTCGCCCAGGCCGCGCAAGCGCTGCGTCCGCGGTCGCGGTGTCACGCGCGTCTCGATGCCCGCCGGATCGTCCTGACCGAGCACGAACCAGGCGGCACCATCGAAGTAGAGCGTGGCGCGAGTCTCCTCGAAGGTCCGCAGCGTGACGTCGGTGGTGAGCGGGATCCGCCGTACGGCGACCGGCGCCGAGGGGGGCTCGACGGGGCTACGAAGCACACGCGCCCCGTCGATGCTCAAGGCGCCTGCTATGGAGAAGTCGTCGCGTGGGGCGCCGGGATCGGCGGCTCCGAGCTCGACCTCGGTCCCTTCGATCACGAACGTCCGCGGCTCGCCATAGGCGTAGGTGAGCCGCTCGTCGAGCACGCCGGTGACGACGATGTCGTGGAGCTGCGGGGGGGAGTCGGGTTCACAAGCCATCAGCACGAAGCTCAGGGTGAGCGTCAGGGCCGCGAGCGGGACGAGACGGCGCATCGGTCCTCCAGGACACGAGCCTACCACCCGCTCGGCGCCGGGCCATGAGCCGGCCGAGCCGACCGGCGGCGGCCATGGTGACGGCCTTGGTAGACTTCGCTCGTGGCGTCTTCGCGCGTGCTCGTGATCTCGGCGTCGATCGGCAGCGGCCACGTCGCAGCCGCCCGCGCGCTCGAATCGTCGCTCTCGGAGATCGGTATCGACGCACGCCACATCGACCTCCTGGACTACACCACCGCCCCCTTCCGACGGCTCTACCGCCAGGCCTACTTCGACCTCGTGCGAAACGCCCCCGACCTCGTCGACTGGGTCGGCAAGCGACTCGACCGGAGACCACGCGAGCAGCGCACCCTGCAGGCGCGCCTCCGCGCGCGGCTCGCGCGGCTGGTGAGTTACCACCTGCCGCGGCAGATCTCGCAGTTCGGACCGCAACTCCTGATCCACACGCACTTCCTCGGTCTCGACATCCTCTCGACGCGCCGCCGCGACCTCGTGGTCCCACAGGTCGAAGTGATGACCGATTTCTGGGTGCACAATCTCAACATGCAGCCGCTCGTGAAGCGCTACTACGTCGGGAACGAGGACGCCGCCGTGCACCTGCGGGCTTCGGGCGTCGCGGCGGCGCGGATCGCGGTGACCGGCATCCCCATCGACGCCCGCTTCGCCTCGCTGCCCGACAAGGGCACGGCGCGCGCCTCGCTCGACCTCCCGGTCGACCGCGACGTCATGCTGATGATGCTCGGAGGAATGGACGCGCGCACCGTCGAACCGCTCATCGACGGGCTCCGGACGCTGCGCTGGCCGCTGTCGGTGGTCGCGGTCTGCGGCCGCTCGGCCGGCTTGGCGGAGCGCATCCGAGGACGCATCGACGAGCCCGACTCCGACGCCCTCGTGCGCTTCCGCGTCCTCGGCTACACCGACGACGTACCGACCTACATGGCCGCCGCCGACCTCATGGTCGGCAAGCCCGGCGGCCTCACCTCCAGCGAGGCCCTCGCGGCCGGCCTACCGTTCGCGATCGTCAACCCGTACCCGCTGCAGGAGGAATCGAACGCCAACTATCTCCTCGAGTCGGGCGCCGGGATGCGCATCGATCCGCTCACCACGTTCAGCTACAAGTCGCACCGCTTCTTCTCCGAGCCCGAGCGGCGAGCGGGCATGGCAGCGGCCGCAGCGAAGCTGGGGCGACCCTATGCGGCGCGCGACGTGATCGCCGACGTACGAGCGTCGGGATGGGCGTGAGCCCTGCACTTCCCGTGAGGGTGCAGGCGATCGTCCATCGCATCGTCGTGCTGCTGACGCTCGGGTGCCTGCCGGGCGTCGCCGCCGCGCAGGGGGCCGCGGCGCGCACGTTCGACGTGATCGTGGTCGGGAGCGAACCCGAGGCGATCGCGGCAGCGGTCGCGGCGGCCGAGTCCGGCGCACGGACCGCCCTGGTGAGCGAGGAGACGCGGCTCGGCGGGCTCTTCGTGACCGGAGCGATGAACGTCCTCGACCTCCGCATGACTCCGGTACCGTACCAGCGCGGCCTGTTCGAGCGCTGGTGGGAGCGCGTCGGTCGCGGCAACGCCTTCGACGTCGCCCGCGCCGAACGCGCGTTCGCCGACCTGCTGCGCGAGGCACGGGTCGACGTCACGCTTGCCTCGCCACCCGTCGTCCCCACGGTCGAGGCGGGGCGCGTGGTAGGGATTCAGGTCGGGTCGCAGACCCTCCGCGCGACGCACGTGATCGACGGCACCACCGACGCGCACGTCGCGGCAGCGGCCGGTGCTCGCAGCTCGATCGGCTGGGAGTCGCTCGGCCTGCGGGCGCGGATGGTCGACACGCTCGTCTTCCGCATCGACGGGATCGATTGGGAAGCGTTGCGCGCGGGCGTCCGAGCACGGGGGCGGAGCTACGCGTACGCCGACGATCGCATCGCGTACGGGCACTTCGGCGGGCATCCCGCTGCCTTCGTCGCCGAGACGACCGGCGTGCGCCTGCGCGGTCTCAACCTCGGACGCCAGGACGACGGCACGGTGCTCGTGAACGCGCTGCTCATCTACGGCGTCGATCCGTTCGACGAGGGGAGCAAGGCCGACGGTCACGCGCGAGCGAGCGCCGAAGTCGAGCGCATCGTGGCGTGGCTCGCGCTCGACGTCCCGGGCTTCGAGCGCGCCCGCGCAGGCGGCGTGGCGGAGACGCTCTACGTGCGTGAGACTCGCCACCTCGACGCACGCTGCGTCCTCGACATCGACGCCGTGATGGACAACGTGGTGAGCGAGCTCGACATCGCCGCCGGCGGCTACCCGCTCGACGTGCAGACGCTGCGACCGACCGACGACGGCTTCGTCTACGGGGCGCCCGAGATCTACGGCGTGCGGCTCTGCATGGCGGTCCCCAACGGCGTCGATGGGATCTGGGTGGTCGGCAAGGCGGCGGGCTTCGATCCGATCGCGCACTCGAGCGCGCGCGTCGTCCCCTTCGGCATGACGATGGCGGAGGGCGTGGGTGTGGCGGCGGCCCTCGCGGCGGGGCGCGGCGCCCTCCCCCAGGCGATCGCCGACGACCCCTCGTTCGTGGGCGAAGTGCGCGACGAACTCCGCCGACGCGGCGCCTGGCTGCCGCCCGTGGAGGGACGGCGCTCCGCCGGGCCGGTCGGGCATCCTCACTACGACGCCTTCCGCGAGATGCTCAGGTGGGGACTCGCCGTCGGCGGCTACGCGAACGAGCCCCACCTCGACGCGACCGTGTCGCGAACGGGGCTCCTGTACCTGATCTCGAACGTCTTCGTGCGCGCGGACGGCGACGAACGCGCGGGTCGTGCGCTCATAGCGCGTTTCGGCCTCGCCGACGGCACGATGTCGGCGGCGACGGCAGCGGACATCGTAGCGAGCGCCCTGTGCGCCCAGGGGCGCTGCCCCGACGACGCCACCTGGGACGAGCTGCGCGCCGCCGGCTTCGACGTCGATCGGCAGGGTGCTCCGGTGACTCGTGGCGAAGCCTACGAGCTCGCGTCGCTCCTCACTCGGGGGCGGAGTCCGGGCGCGGAGCTCGCGTTCGAACGCTGGCCGCGCTGAGCCCTCGTCGGCCCGCGCCTCAGCGCCCCGCCTCGCGCACGAGCACGTCGACGAAGTGCCGAGCGGTCCGCCCGGAGAGGCCGTTCCCCCACGAGGCGAAGCGGAGCGCTCGCTCGTCGAGCCCTTCCACCTCGACGCCGGCGCGCCGCGCGAGCGTCGACACGATCGAGAGATAGGCCCGTGCGTCCGCGTCGGGGAACGTGATCACCAGTCCGAAGCGGTCGGCGAGTGCCAGCGCGTCGTGGTGCGTGTCCCACGCATGGACGTCGTCGTCGCCCGGTCCGGGCCTGTCAGAAAAGCGCTCGCGCACCAAGTGTCGTCGGTTGCTCGTCGCCACCACGAGCACGCGCTCCGGCCCGGCACGGACGCTCCCTTCGAGCAGGCTCTTGAGTTCTCGCATGCGCGGATCGGCGTGCTCGAACGACAGGTCGTCGAGGAAGAGCACGTGGTGCTGAGGACGCCGCCGGAGTGCTTCGAGCACCGTGGGGAGCGCGTCTAGGCGATGCCCGGCGAGCTCGGCGAGGCGCAGGCCGCGCGCTCGGTGCCGCGACAGCAGCGCGCGAACGGCGGTCGACTTGCCACTCCCGCGGGGACCGTAGAGCAAGGTCGAGAGGGCGGGCAGATCGTCGAGGAAGGCCGCGACGTTCTCCTCCAGGCGCGCGAGCGGCCGCTCGAGCCCGATGAGCTGCTCGTGCGTCGCGTGCGCGGGGGCCTCGATCCCACGGAATGCGTCGCCCTCCCAGGCATAGGCCTCGTACCGTGCCAACGGCCCCGCGCCGAGCAGACGAGCCGTGCTCGACACGACGCTCCAGGCCCGGTCGGCATCGCCGGCCGCGAGCGCACGTGCGAGCACGTCGCGGGCCTCCACGGCCGCACCGTGCTCCGCCGGCGCCGCAAGCGCACACGCGTCGGGGACGAGTGCTCCGGCGAGCGCGGCGACCTCGTCGCTCCAGGCGCGTCGCGCAAGGATGCAGAAGCGCTCGAGGTCGTGCCGCGCGGCGTGCGCGACGCCGTCGGCACGGATGTCGGCCTCGGCCAGCTCGGACCACGTCCCCTCGCCGAAGAGCACCGCATCGGCGAGTGCGGTGGGGAGGTCGCTCACGCGGTCACCGATCAACCCACGCACCACGAGGGCGTGCGCTGCGCGGGCATCCTCTATGCGCTCGGGCGTCACGCGCGCCTCGGGCGTCGCGCGAGGGGCGTCGAGCGCGCGCGCGAGGGTGGTGAGCGCGGACCACCACGGCCTGCTCACTGGACCATCGAGCACATAGGGCGTTCCGAGTCGTCCCGCTGCCGGTCGTGCCTCGGTCGCGCCGTCGTTCGCCTGGGAATTCACGAGGTGAAGGATACCGCCGAGCGGCTCGCCAGGAGCCGTCACCGTCGCCCGGAGTGCCGCCCGGACCCCGTGGTAGCCTGCCGCCATGGCGATCTACGCGCGCGCGCGCCCCACGCGCTTCGACGAGGTCGTCGGTCAGGACCACGTCAAGGAGCCGCTGGCCGCGGCGGTGCGGCGTGACGCCGTCGGACATGCCTACCTCTTCTCCGGACCGCGCGGGGTCGGCAAGACCACCACGGCCCGGCTGCTCGCTATGGCCGTCAACTGTCGAGCCGTCGACGCTCCGGAGCGTCCCTGCGGCCGTTGCGAGAGCTGCACGTCCATCCAGCGCGGCGCGCACCCCGACGTCGTGGAGCTCGACGCCGCGTCGAACAACTCGGTCGACGACGTGCGCGACCTGCGTGAGAAGGTCCGACTGACCCCGCTCGGCGGTGGGACGCGCGTGTGGATCCTCGACGAGGCCCACATGCTCTCGCGCGCGGCGGCGAACGCGCTCCTCAAGACGCTCGAGGAGCCACCCCCCGGGCTGCTCTTCGTGCTCGCCACCACCGAGAGCGAGAAGCTGCCGGCCACGGTGCTCTCGCGCTGCCAGCACTTCCGCTTCCGGCGACTCTCCGACGACGAGATCCACGGCAAGCTCACGCGACTCGTCGGCGAGGCGGGCGTGGAGGCGGAGCCCTCGGCGCTGGCGCTCGTGGCGCGTGCGGCCGACGGCGCGATGCGCGACGCCGAATCGCTCCTCGAGCGGCTGCTCTCGCTCGGTCGGCCGGTGTCGCACGCCGACGCCGAGGAGGCGCTCGGGCTCCCGTCGCGCGATCGTCTCTGGTCGCTCGCCACCGCCCTCGCCGACGGCGACCTCGCCACGCTCCTCGAAGGGGCGGCAGCACTCTACCGAGACGGTTTCGCGCCGCGGACGGTGGCCGAGCAGGTCGCGCGCACCCTCCGTGATGCCCTCGTGGCGCTCGTCACGGACGACGGCGATGCACCCCGGCTCGACACCGACGAGCATGCGCTCGTGCGCGCGCTGCACGCGCTCGACGACGCCGAAGAGCGCTTCGTGCGGAGCGGCGATCTCTACGCCCTCGAGATCTCGCTCATCCGGGCCCACGCCGCCATGGTCGGACTCCTCACCCGCCACGAAGCCGCCGTGGTCGCCACGGGCGCACCGGGCGCGGCGCGCCCCGACGTCGCGCAGACGCCAGTACGTGACGGTGGAGAAGGGGACGCGCAACCCGCGCAGACTCCCGGCCCCACGGTGCCGCCCCCCGTCGTCGCCCCCGCGCGCGCCGCGTCGCGCCCACCGGCGCCGGGGTTCACGTGGCACCAGGTGCTCGGTCTCGCGGGGCCGCAGCTCAAGGCGTTCCTCTTCCCCGCCGAGGCGACCATCGACGGCGGGACGCTGCTGCTGCGCTACGGTGAACGCCACACCTTCCACTACAACCAGCTCGCGAGCCGCGAAGAGGAGTTCTACGCCCTCGTCGACCGGGCCGGCGGCGGCGTGGACGTGGTGATCGAGGGCCCCACCGGTCGCGTGCGACGCCTGACGGGCGCGGCCCCGTCCGGGCGCGCGCCGGTCGCCGAGCCAGACGGACCCCCGACCACGGAGGCGGTTCCAAAAAAACCCTGACGGGGTCGTCGCCAGCGACGACCCCGGGCCCCACGCCGGACCCGGCGGAGCCTGCCGAAGCGCTCCGCGACGCAGCCACCCTGCTCCCGCCGAGCGACACGGTCGAGCGGCTGCCGGACGGCTTCTGGGACGCCGTCCCCGCTACGGTTCCGCCACCGGCGAGCGCTGCGGAGCGTGCGGGCACGGCGCCCGAGCGACGGACGACACGGCGGTCGGAGCCGGCACCGAACGCGCCGCCGCCTCGGGCGGCGACCCCCGCGACCCCATCACCGGTGGCGGGATCGGCGCAGGAGCGCCTACGCGCGATCTTCGCCGGAACGGTGATCGCCGTGGAGCCCCATCCCGACGCGAACGCAGGTGCCGACGTCGACGAGACGATCGATTCCGACGCCCCCCCGGAGGTCGCCGATTCACCCGTCCTGGACGATTGACCCCCACGACCGCCTCGGCACCGCCGTGCCGCGCGCGGCACGCTATGATCGCGCGGGAGCTCTGAAGCCATGAACATACAGAAACTGATGAAGGAAGCCCAGAAGGCGCAGCGCAAGATGGCCGACGCGCAGGAACGACTGGCCGCGCTCAGCGTGGAGGGGAGCGCCGGCGGCGGCCTCGTCACCGTCACGGCGACGGGCGACGGGCAGGTCACCAAGGTGCGCATCGATCCGGGCGCCATAGACCCCGACGACGTCACGCTGCTCGAGGACCTCGTTACCGCCGCGGTCGCGGATGCCCAACGCAAGAGCAAGGAACTGCAGGAGCAGGAGATGGGCGACGCCGTCGGCGGCCTCGGCGGTATGCCGGGGCTGCTGTAGCGCGACCGCGTCGTTCGTGCGCTTTCCGGCGCCGCTGGTCACGCTCATACGAGAACTCGGTCGCCTTCCGGGCATCGGCCCGAAGTCGGCGCAGCGGCTCGCGTTCTACCTCTTCAACCAGTCCGACGCCGACGTCCTGACGCTCGCGCGGGCGATCGAGGAGGCGAAGACGGGCCTCGAACGCTGCCCCCGCTGCCACAACGTGATGGGGGTCGGCGACGCCGCGTGCGGCGTCTGCCTCGACGCCTCGCGCGACGCCGCCATCCTCTGCGTGGTGGAGGGGCCCGCGGACGTGCTCGCCATCGAGCGCAGTGGCGAGTACGCGGGCGTGTACCACGTGCTGCACGGTGCGCTCTCCCCCATGCACGGCGTCGGCCCGGACCAGCTGACGATCGAGAGTCTCCTCGCGCGGCTCGACGACATCCGCGAGGTCGTGCTCGCCACCTCGACCACGGTCGAGGGCGAGGCGACCGCCATGTACCTCGCGCAGCACCTTCGGGAGCGCGCGGTGTCGCTGACGCGGATCGCCTATGGGCTGCCGGTGGGGGGCGACCTCGAGTACGCCGACGAGGTCACGCTCGGGCGGGCCATGACGCACCGCCGCCCCATGTGATCGCGCACCCCGTGGAGGCGGGTCGGGTCCATCTCGCATTGACAGCACGATGTCCGTCCTTATAATGGGCCGCCCACGGAAGGGGGACACCCCGTTGCCTGCCGAGAGACCCACACGCGCTCTGGTGATCGTCGAATCACCGACCAAGGCGCGTACGATCAAGCGCTTCCTCCCCGACGAGTACCAGGTGGAGGCGAGCATGGGTCACGTCCGCGACCTACCCGCCAACGCCGCAGAGATTCCCCCCGAGCACAAGGGCGCCCCCTGGGCGCGGCTCGGCGTGCAGATCGACGACGGCTACAAACCGCTCTACGTGATCTCGCCCAAGAAGCGCGACGTGGTGCGCAAGCTCAAGACGGCGATGAAGAAGGCCGACGTGCTCGTGATCGCGACGGACGAGGACCGCGAAGGTGAGAGCATCGGCTGGCACCTCGTCGAGGTGCTCGAACCGACCATCCCGATCAAGCGCATGGTCTTCCACGAGATCACGAAGGACGCCATCGAACGCGCGCTCCTCGACACGCGCGACATCGACGCGAATCTCGTCGACGCGCAAGAGACGCGACGCGTGCTCGACCGCCTGGTGGGGTACACCATCTCGCCACTGCTCTGGAAGAAGATCGCGCCACGCCTCTCGGCTGGTCGCGTGCAGAGCGTCGCGGTTCGGCTGCTGGTGCAACGCGAGCACGAGCGCCTCCGCTTCCGGGGCGCCGAGTACTGGGACCTCGAAGCGAGCCTCGCCAAGGCGGGCGACGCGGAGGCTTCCGCAGCGACCGCGGGCGCGGCGTTCAGCGCCAAGCTCACGCACGTCGGCGAGCATCGCGTCGCCAGCGGGCGAGACTTCGACGAGACGACCGGGCGACTCAAGGAGGGTCTCGAGGAAGGCAAGGACCTCGTCCGCCTCGACGGCGATACCGCCACCGCCCTCACCGATGCGCTCGCGAAGGGTTCGTGGAGCGTCCGCGACATCGAGTCGCGCGACGCGACGCGGCAACCGGCAGCGCCCTTCACCACCAGCACGCTCCAGCAGGAGGCGAGCCGCAAGCTCGGGCTCACCGCCCGCGACACCATGCGCGTGGCGCAGGGCCTCTACGAACGCGGCTACATCACCTACATGCGTACCGATTCGACGACGCTCTCGTCGGAGGCGCTCACGGCAGCGCGCGAAGCCATCGGGCGCCGCTACGGTGCCGACTACCTCTCCCCCAAGGAGCGGACCTACGCCAAGCGCTCCCGGAACGCGCAGGAGGCGCACGAGGCCATCCGACCTGCGGGAACGGAGATGCCGACCTCCGAGGATCTCGGACTCGGTGAGCGCGACGCTGCCCTCTACGACCTCGTGTGGAAGCGGACCGTGGCGAGCCAGATGGCCGACGCGCGCCTCCGGTTCGTGACTGCCCGCATCGACGCCGTCGCCGGCGAGCGCCGCGGTACCTTCCGCGCCACCGGCCGCACCACGCTCTTCCCCGGGTTCTTCCGCGCCTACGTCGAGGGGAGCGACGATCCTGACGCCAGCCTCGACGCCCAGGAGCAGCCGCTGCCGCCGCTCGAACGCGGCGACGCCCTGCGAGCGCTCGGACTCGAGCCGTCGCGGCACGAGACACGTCCGCCGGCGCGTTTCACCGAGGCGTCGTTGGTGAAGCTCCTCGAGCAGGAGGGCATCGGTCGACCGAGCACGTACGCCAGCATCATCGACACGATCCTCCGCCGTCAGTACGCCCGCAAGGCGGGGAGCCAGCTCGTCCCGACGTTCGTCGCATTCGCCACCACGAACCTCCTCGAACACCAGTTCGGCTCCCTCGTCGACACCGAGTTCACGGCCACGATGGAGACCTCGCTCGACGAGATCGCCACCGGCGCCCTTGCGTCCGTCCCCTACCTCCGCGCCTTCTACGCCGGCCCGAGCGGCATCGAGGCGGCCGTGGCGCAGGGTCTAGAGGGGATCGACGCTCGCGAGATCAGCACCGTCCGGACCCCGGCGTGGGATCCCTTCGTGGTGCGCGTCGGTCGCTACGGGCCCTACGTCGACGGTGAGATCGACGGTGAGAAGAAGACCGCGAGCATCCCCGAGGAGAGCGCGCCCGCCGACCTCACGCGCGACGACCTCGAGCGCTTCCTGCGCGAGGGGAACGCCGGTGACCTGATCGTCGGACTCTTCGATCCCGACGCCGCCGAGCGCGCCCAGCCGATGCTCCTCAAACGCGGCCCCTACGGTCCGTACCTGCAGCTCGGTGAACTCGTCGAGGGGACGCGACCGAAGCGCGTGTCGCTCCCCCCCGGGGTGACGCCCGACGGCGTCGACGAAAACCTCGCGCGCTCACTCCTCTCGTTGCCACGCCACCTCGGCGAACACCCCGAAACGGGCGCCGTGGTCGAGGCGAGCATCGGCCGCTTCGGACCCTTCGTCCGGACGGAGAAGACCTTCGCGAGCATTCCGAAGGACGAGGACCTGCTCTCGATCTCGCTCGAGCGAGCCCTCGAGCTCATCGCCAAGAAGCGCACGCGCAACGAGCCCCGGCGCGTGGTGGGTGCGCATCCCGAGACCGGAGACCCGGTCGAGCTGCGCGACGGCAAGTACGGGCCGTACGTCAGCCACGCCAAGGTGAACGCGTCGCTGCGCGACGAGCACGATCCCGACACGATCGACCTCGAGACGGCGGTCGCGCTGCTCGCGGAGCGCGAGGCCGCGGGTGGCGGCAAGAAGAAGCCAGCCAAGGGGGCCGCGAAGAAGAAGACCACGAAGCAGAAGACGCCCGCCAAAGCGGCCGCCAAACGACCGAAGGCGACGCCCGAGCAACTCGAACGGCACCTCGACGACCTCGACGACGAGACGCGCGCCGTGGTCACGCGGCTCGAGGGGATGGCCGGCGAGGCCGCGCGTTCGGTGGTCCACGTGGCGGACGAGCTCGGATTGGCCGAGGAGGACGTCGAGAAGGCCCGTAAGCGCGGCCTCTTCAAGTTGCGCATGGCGTACGGCAAAGCGCGCTCGGCCGACGGAGCACGACCAGGCTGACGCGACCAGGCTGAGCCCGCGCCGCGCGCTAGACTGCCCCGTGGGCAGGTATCACGTGGTGGACGGGATCATCCTACGGCGCTCACCGTTGCCGAGCGGCGACGTGGTGGTGACGCTCCTCTCGGAGCACGGCAAGTGGCGGGCGGTGGCGCGCAAGGGCAAGTTGCCCGGCGGCAATCTCGCGCGGCTCTCGCTCTTCCACGACGTCCGCGTGCAGGCCTATCGGCGCCGTGAGGACGACCTCGCCGTGCTCACACAGGTGACGCTCAATGGCGCCCTCGCCGGGCTCACGCGCCCCGAGGTCTACCCGTACGCCCACGTGCTCGCCGACCTCGCGGACGCTCTCAGCGTCGACGTGCACGTCGGGGAGGACCTGGTTCGGGTCGTGACGAGCGGCCTTCGCGGCGTCGCTCGACACCACGATCCCGACGCCGTCGCGCTCGTCTACGCCTGGCACCTCGTGCGCCTCGCCGGGCTGGCGCCGCGAGCCGGCCCGTGCGACCGCTGCGGCGCCGCAC
>JACCWH010000041.1 GCA_013697735.1 Trueperaceae bacterium
GACACGGATCGTCGCCCTCGGCCCCGCCGCACCGGGGGCACCATGTGGTCGTACATCGCACGCCGTCTCCTCATCGTCGTGCCGGTCATGCTCGGCGTCGCCTTCCTCGTGTTCTCGGCGATGTACATCATCCCGGGCGATGCGGTCGATGCGATGCTCGTCGATACGGGCGCCACGGCCGAGGCGATGGCTCGGCTTCGGGCGCAGATGGGGCTCGATCAGCCATTCCACGTCCAGTTCCTGCGCTTCCTCGGGGTCCTGACCAGCGGCGACCTCGGGCGCTCGCTCGTCACGGGACGACCCGTGGCGGACCAGATCATGACGCAGCTCCCCGCCACGATCGAACTGACGATCGCCGCCCTCGCCATCGCCGTCTTCGTCGGGGTCCCGTTGGGCATCGTCTCCGCGATCAAGCGCGGCTCCTGGATCGACTCGCTCTCCATGATCGTGGCGCTCATCGGCGTCTCGATGCCCAACTTCTGGCTCGGCCTGCTCTTCATCCTGTTCTTTTCTCTCCAGCTCGGCTGGTTCCCGTCGTCGGGCACCGGAGGCTGGCGGTATCTCGTGCTCCCCGCTCTCACGCTCGGCTTCAGCGGCGTGGCGATCATCGCGCGCATCACACGCTCCAGCCTGCTCGAGGTCATCCACAGCGACTACGTCCGCACGGCCCGATCGAAGGGCCTCCGTCCCCGCACCGTGATCGTCAAGCACGCGATGCGGAACTCGATGGCGTCGGTCATGACGGTCATCGGGCTGCAGTTCGGTGCCTTGCTGGGCGGCTCGGTCGTCGTCGAGACCGTGTTCGGCCGTCAGGGACTCGGCTTCCTGACGGTGACGGCGATCCAGCGCTCGGACCTGCCGCTGGTGCAGTCGACCGTCATGCTCGCCGCCTTCGCCTTCGTGATGGTGAACCTGCTCGTCGACATCTCCTACTCGCTCCTCGACCCGCGGATCCGGTACGGCTGATGGGGAGGTGCGCGTGACGACCGCCGTGGCAACACCCCCACCGAAGGCGGTGCTCGACACGGTCGCCCGCAAGTCGATCCGACGCTTCAGTCGCCACGTGGGCGGGATGATCGGGCTGGTCCTCCTGCTGCTGCTCGTGGCGACGGCGGTGTTCGCCCCCGCCATCGCCCCCTACGATCCGCTCGCCGTCGCCCCGATCGACGCACTCCTACCGCCGTCGAGCGAGCACTGGATGGGCACCGACACCCTCGGCCGCGACGTGATGAGCCGAGTCATATTCGGGACGCGCATCTCGCTCCGGCTCGGCCTCGTCTCGGTCAGCATCGCGCTGAGCCTCGGGGTCCTCATCGGGGTGCTCGCTGGCTACCTCGGCGGACGCGTCGACGGGTTGCTCATGCGCGTGATCGACGTGCTGCTCGCCTTCCCGTCGCTCATACTCGCGCTCGTGGCGGTCTTCGCGCTCGGCCCGGGCCTCACCAACGCCATGATCGCCGTCGGGATCTCGACGATCCCCGCCTTCGCCCGCATCACGCGCGGCGAGGTCCTCTCGGCCAAGGAGAACCTCTACGTGCAGTCGGCGCAGGCGCTCGGCGCTTCTACCTCGACCGTGATGTTCCGGCACATCCTCCCGAACATCATCGCGCCCAACATCGTGATGGCCGCCCTCATGACCGGCACCGCCATCCTGGCCGGCGCCGCCCTCTCGTTCCTCGGGCTCGGTGCCCAGTCGCCGACACCGGAGTGGGGCCTCATGCTCAGCCAGGGGCGGGCGTTCATGTCGCTCGCCTGGTGGCTCACGCTGTTTCCGGGCCTCGGCATCATGCTCACCGTCATGGCCATGAACCTGCTCGGTGACGGCCTGCGCGACGTGCTCGACCCGAGGCTCGGATGACGGCCACGGGTCCCTCCGACGACCCGGCCGTCCGCGGGGTGGAGACCGTCCGCATCCGTGGGCGGCACGTCGTCGCCTACGACGCGGTGCGCGCGGGCCACGTCGTCGTCGAAGGCGGCGAGGTCGTATTCCGCGGCGACCGCATCCTTCATGCCGGGGGGCCCTACGACGGGAGGGTGGACCGCGAGATCGACGCGCGAACGCAGCTCGTGATCCCGGGCCTCGTCGACGCCCACGCGTTGATGGACGTCGGCGTCCACCTCCTGTTGTGGGATCGAGAGCGCGACCCCGGCTACCGGCCGAGGTCCTTCGTCGAAGGGAGCGAGCGTGCCTTCACGCCCGAACGGACGCGCGACGGCGCCGAGGCGATGCTCTCGATGCTCGTCCGCTCGGGCGTCACCACGTTCTGTGGCGTCAACGCCATGGTCTTCAAGCGCTGGCACGACGAGCCTTGGGAGAGTGAACTCTACGCCGACGTGGCCAACGGCCTCGGCCTGCGCGCGTACCTCTCCCACCACTTCCGAGCGTCGGTACCGATCGTCGACGACGCGACCGCCACGACCCTGGTCGACGAACGGCGAGGGTTCGCGGGCCTGGAACGCAACGTCGCGTTCGTGCAACGCGCGCAGCGAGGCGACTTCGGCCCCCGCATCCACGGCCTGCTCTTCCCGTACACCCAGGACACGGTCACGCCGGACCTGCTGCGGGCTACCCGGGCGGCGGCCGATGCGCTCGGCGTCGGCTGGCGCATGCACTTCGCGCAGAGCGTGGCCGAGGTGGAGGGGACGCTCGCGCGCCACGGCCGGACGCCGGTCGAGCACCTCGACGACCTCGGCGTGCTCGGCCGCGACGTGATGCTCACCCACTGCCTCCACGGGCGCGGGCACGCGGGCGGAAACGGACTCTCGGACGACGAGCTCGCCATCCTCGCCCGCAGCGGCACGAACGTCGGGCACACGCCATGGATCTACCTGTGGGGTGGGCGTGTGCTCGACGCGTTCGGGCGCTACCGGCGGGCGGGGATCAACGTGGCGATCGGCACCGATACGTACCCCGGAGACATGATCCAGGAGATGCGCATGGCGTCGCTCATGGGGAAGGTGGCGGAGCGCTCGCCGACGGCCGTCACCGCGGCTGACGTCTTCGACGCGGCGACCCTCGGAGGGGCCAGGTTCCTCGGTCGCGAGGACATCGGGCGCCTGGCTCCGGGGGCGAAGGCCGACATCGTGCTGGTGCGCGAGGACACCGCGACGTTCGCGCCGACGCTCGATCCGATCCGGAGCCTCGTCTACTACGCCTCGATCCGCGACGTGAGCACCGTCTTCGTGGACGGGCGCCCGATCATGGAGGACGGCGTCATCCCCGGCGTCGACGAGGTCGAGCTCTCGGGGCGCATGGGTGCACTCGTCGTTGACGTCGCCGACCTGCTCGTAGCGTGGGATGCGCGCGGGAGGGATCTCGACGCGCGGTTCGGTCCCTCCTACCCGAGCGTCCAGAAAGTGTCGACAATCGACGATGTACCCTAGGGCATCACGACGGTCCCACGTCGCGCGCACCCACTCCCCGCGCCCGAATGGCGGTGCCCGCGCCAGAACGAGCTTCGGACGATGCGGAGCGGAAGGAGACACCATGCGAACCACGATGCGGAGTTGGGCGCGACGCCAGCCGAAGGCACCGAACACCGGAGGCTGCTCGTGAGCACGATGCTGCGCGGAGGCACCGTCGTCGGTCACCGCGACGGCCGCCACGAACTGCTCGACGGCGGGTGCGTCGTCTTCGACGGAAAGCGGGTCCTCTTCGTCGGCTTCCCCGACGATCCGGATCGCCCAGCAGCCGACGAGGTCGTCGATCTCCCCGGCCGACTCATCACGCCCGGTCTCGTCAACCTCCACTGCATCGCCAACATCGACCTGCAGACCCTGCGGATCGACGTCGACGCGGTCGGCTTCCCCAAGAGCCGCGCCTGGTTCGACGGCGACGCGCAGGTGCTGGGCTACGACGCGTTGACGACGTCGGCGCGGTTCTCCGTGGCGACGCTGCTCCGGAACGGCAGCACCACCTTCGCCAATGTCACGACGATGGCGAGCAAGCGCTACGACGACCCGGAGATCGAACCGCGCGCACTCGCGGAAGCCGCGGAGTCGCTCGGAGCGCGCGCCTACCTGGCCCACAACTTCCAGGACCACAGCCGCTACGACGATGCCGACGGGAACACCCACGTCGTGCACGACGCCGACGCGGGCCGCGCCGGACTGGCGCGGGCGGTGGCGCTCGTGGAGCACCTCGCGGGCGCGCATTCGGACCGGGTCCGAGGCTTCCTGTTCCCCTACACGACCCAGACCTGCTCCGACGATCTCCTCCGGAGCGCCCGTGACGCGGCGCGCGACCTCGGCGTGACGCTCCGCTCGCACTTCGCCCAGTATCCGGGCGAGGCGAAGGAGGGCATCGCCCGCGACGGGCTCAGCCCGGTCGAGCGCCTGGCGCGCCTGGAGATGCTCGGACCGGCCACGACCCTCACCCACGCGATCTATCTCCGCGGTCACCCCGAGGTCGGCGGCGGCCCCATGGAGCGCGACCTGACGCTCCTGGCCGAGAGCCGCACGAACGTCGCCCACTGCCCCGTCGTGTTCGCCCGCCGCGGCGTGGCCCTGCGGTCCTTCGACCGCTACCTGCGCGCCGGCATCAACCTCGGCCTCGGGACCGACACCATGCCCGCCGACATCGTCGGGGAGATGCGCATGGCCGCGGTGATGGCCAAGGTCGTGGACGCCGACCCGCTCGCGGGCAGCGCCGCGGACGTGTTCCACGCCGCGACGGTCGGGGGCGCCGACGCGCTCGGCCGCCCGGACCTCGGCCGCCTGCAGGCGGGCGCAACGGCCGACATCGCCGTGTTCGACCTGCGCGCGCTGCACCTCGGTGTCATCGACTGCCCGGTCAAGTCGCTCGTGCACTTCGCGGGAGGCGGCGAGGCCGAACACGTGTTCGTCGACGGCGTCGCCGTCGTGAAGGATCGCGACGTGGTCCACGTCGACGACGACGCGATCCTGGCCGAGGCGCAGGCCGTGTGGGGCGACTACCGCGAGGCGCTCGCCGCGCGCGACCCGCTCGGCCGCGGCGCCGACACGCTCTACCCCTTCGCGTACCCGGTCAGGCGGGCCTGACGTGGCCGATCCCCTCGACCTGGCGATCGTCGGCGGCACCGTCGTGCGCGGCGGAGGCCGCGCGCTCCTCGACGTGGGCGTCCGAAACGGGCGGATCGTGGCGGTGGCCGCGTCCGGCACCCTCCCGAGCGCCCTCCGCACGGTCGACGCCCGCGGGCTGTTCGTGCTCCCCGGGATCGTCGACACGCACTTCCACTGCCGTGCGCCCGACCACCCCGAGCGCGAGGACTTCGACTCCGGCACGGCGGCCGCGGCGGCCAGCGGCGTCACCACGATCCTGGAGATGCCGATCAGCGAGCCCGCCTGCGCGACGCCCGAGGTGCTGGAGCGCCGGATGCGGCTCGCGCGCGAGCAGGCGCGCATCGACGTCGGCTTCTTCGCCGCGCCGGGCGATCTCGACGCCCCTCGGCTCGAGGAGATGGCCGCCGCCGGCGCCGTGGCATTCAAGGTGATGATGCACGGCTTCCCGCCCGGGCGCGAATCCTCGTTCGCCGGCCTCGCCATGACGGAAGACCGTGACGTCTATCGGGCGCTCGAGCTGGTGCGCGACACCGGGCTCCTGATCTGCGTCCACGCCGAGGACCAGGGGCTGATCGACCTCTTCGAATCGCGTCAACAGGCGGCCGGCCGCTCCGACCCCATCGCGCACGCCCGCTCCCGGCCCGACGTGGCCGAGGCGATCGCGGTGGCGCGGCTCGGCGCCATGAACGAAGTGATCGGTGCCCGCGTGCACATGGTGCACATCAGCTCGGGCCGCGCCGTCGAGTACATCCGCTGGTTCCGCTCGCGCGGTCAGGAGATGACGGCCGAGACGACGCCCGCCTACCTGTTCGGCTCGGAGGACGACATCCGCGAGCACGGACCGTTCGTCAAGATCAACCCTCCCATGCGCACGCCCGCCGACCAGGCCGCCCTGCGCGCGGCGCTGCGCGACGGCACCATCATGACCATAGCGAGCGATCACGCACCCTTCCGCTTCGAGGAGAAGGAGGTCGGCTGGAGCGACATCTGGAAGGTCGGGTCCGGTATCCCCGGGGTGGAGCTCACCGGTCGTCTGCTCTGGGACGAGGCGCTGGGAGGCGCCTCGACGCTCGAAGAGGTGGTCGCCTGGACCTCGGAGCGGCCGGCGACGCTGTTCGGTCTCGACGCCCACAAGGGGTACGTCCGTGAGGGGGCCGACGCCGACCTCGTGCTCCTCGACCCGGAGGCGGAGACCGTGCTGACGCCCGAGACCTTCCACAGCCGCAGCGCCGACGCGATCCGCCACGTGCTCGGCCGGCGCTGCCGGGGCGCCATCGTCTCGGTCTGGTCGCGAGGAGCGTGCGTCGTCGACGATGGACGCGTGCTCGCCGAACCCGGACGCGGTCGGGTCGTCGTGCCGGAGCGCGCGACCGCCGCCGCACCGCCCGAACCCCAGATCTCAGGGAGGACCACCCGATGAGCACCACGACCTTCACCATCAAGGGCGGCACGATGTTCGACGCCGTCGCGGGCGCGTTCCGGCCGAACCCCGGCATCGTCATCGACGGCGGGATCATCGCCCAGGTCGGCGGGGCCGGGGAGCGCGGGGACGTCATCGACGCCAGCGGCAAGACGGTCATGCCGGGGCTGATGAACCTGCACGGGCACCTCGCGTGGGACGGATTCTCTGACCTCGAGGGGCAGAGCCGCCACGACGGGCCGATGGGGTACGTCAAGGTCGCGCGTGGGCTCATCTCCGCCGTGGAGGCAGGTGTCACGACGTTCCGCGATCTCGGGGGCGTGCACGACACCGGGCTGGTGGCGCGCCAGGCGCAGCGCGACGGGTTGATCGCCGGGCCGAAGGTCATCACCTGCGGTCGCGCGATCTGCCGGACCGGCGGGCACATCTGGTACGGGAACCGCGAGGCCGACGGAGCGGACGACGTCCGCAAGGCGACGCGCGAGCAGATCCGCGACGGCGCCGACTGGATCAAGCTGATGGCGCACTCCTACACACCCGAGGAGCTCTCGGCGTGCGTGGAGCAGGCCCACGATCAGGGCGTGCCGGTCACGACCGACGCCGGCGTGTGGGCAGAGCTCGCGGTCGACGCCGGCGTCGACTGCATCGAGCACGGCGGCGACTACAGCGACGAGCTGATCGCAACGATCGTGGAGCGGGGGGTCTGGATCGTACCCACGCTGTCGCCGATCGTGCTGCAGGCACGTGAGGGAGCGGCCTGGGGCATGAAGCAGAGCGTCATCGATCGCCGCCGCGGCCAGCTCGCGGACAAGGGCCGTCATGAGGGCCTCGGGCGCGCGCGTCGTGCCGGAGCCAAGCTGGCGTTCGGCACCGACTCGGGATCGCCGGTCGTGCCGCACGGCGCCATCCTCGCCGAGATGCAGCAACTGCTGGCGTTCGGCGTGTTCGAGCGCGAGATCGACGTGCTGCAGGCGATCACCATCCGTGGGGCGGAACTGATCCGCCAGGTCGACCGTACCGGTAGCCTCGACGAGGGCAAGACCGCGGACGTCGTCATTCTCGGCGGCGACCTCGCTGCCGACCTCACCGTCATCGAGCGGGTCGAGCGCGTCTGGGTCGACGGGCGGCTCAGCGTCGTCGACGGCTCGGCGCGCCTGCCCGATCCCCGCGACTTCCGGACCTTCACCAACATCGGCGCCTGACGCCACGCCACTCCCCACCACGCCCCGAAAAGGAGCTCCGACATGAAGGTCTACGTCTCCGTCGACATGGAAGGGTGCGCCGGCATCGTGCACCGCGAGCAGACCGACCCGAAGGGCTTCGATTACGAGCTCGGCCGCAGCGCGATGGTCCTGGAAGCGAATGCCGCAGTGCAGGGCGCTTTCGACGCGGGTGCGAGCGAGGTGGTCGTGAGCGACTCCCACGGCGGGAACGGCATGCGCAACATGCGTCTGGCCGATCTCGACCCCCGCGCGCAACTGATCACGGGCTCACCACGCCCCCTCGGCCAGATCGACGGCCTCGACGACAGCTTCGGAGCACTCCTGCTCGTCGGGTACCACACGCGCCACGGCCGAGCGGGAGTGCTCAGCCACACCACGAACGGGCAGGCGGTGGCGAACCTCACCGTCGATGGCCGGATCGTCGGCGAGATAGGTCTGAACGCGCGCGTCGCCGCGTCGCTCGGCGTGCCGACGATGCTGGTGACGGGCGACGACCTCACCACCGCCGAGGCGGCGCACGACTGCCCGGACGCCGAACTGGTGATCGTCAAGTGGGCGCTCGGCCGCTACGCCGCGCGCTGCCTCCACCCCACGCTCGCCTGCGAAGCTATCAGGCGCGGGGCGGCGGCGGGCGTGGCGCGTGCGTCGGGCGTCACCCCCGAAGCGCCGGGCGCGCCGGTCGAGATCCGGCTGCAGTTCAAGGAGACGGGCTCGGCCGAGAGCGCTGCGCGGCAGCTCGGAGCCACCCTCGTCGACGACGACGCGGTGGCCTTCGAGGCGGCCAGCATGGTCGAGGCCTATGCCGCCTACTCCCTCGCCGTCGAATCCTGGCAACCCGCCTGGGGCGCCTGGATCAAGGGATGAGGGCTCATGCCTGACGCCGACCTCGCCTTCCTGAGCGCGACCGAACTCCGCGCCGCCTACGCCGCGCGCCTGGTGTCGCCCGTCGAGGTGGTCGGCGCGCTGCTCCGCCGGCTCGAGCGCTTCGACGGCGTCTACCGCTCGCACGTACTGGTCACGGCCGATGCGGCGATGTCTGCTGCGAAGCTCGCCGAGTACGAGATCGGCAAGGGGCGCGGTGACGCGCCGCTCTTCGGCGTGCCGGTGTCGCACAAGGACAACCTGTGGACGCGCCGCGTCCGCACCGGGGCGCACTCCCGCACGTCGTTCGCCCACGTGCCTGCGGAGGGAGCCACGGCCGTGGCGCGCATCGAGGCGGCGGGCGCGATCCTTCTCGGCAAGACCAACACCACCGAGTTCGCGTGTGGCGACATGCTCGAACACGGCGACACGCCCAACCCGTGGGACCCGACGCTCTACAGCGGCGCATCGAGCGCCGGGTCCGCCTCCGCGGTCGCCGGCGGCCTGACGACCACGGCAACCGGGAGTGACACGGGTGGATCCATCCGCGCGCCCGCGGCGCTCTGCGGCATCGTCGGGCTCAAGCCCACGTACGGACGTGTGAGCCGGTTCGGGCTCGTGCCGCTCTCGTGGTCGATGGACCACGTCGGACCGATGACGCGCACGGTGGCCGACGCGGCGCTCCTGCTCGAGGCGATGGCGGGGCCCGACCCGCGCGACCCGACGTCCGCGGACGTCGCCGTGCCGCGCTACCTGGACGCGCTGACGCTCGACCTGCGTGGCCTCCGGATCGGCGTCAGCCTCGACCATTACCACGAGGGACTCGAGCCGGCCGTCGAGGCCGCCTTCGGTGCGGTGCTGGAGGTGCTGCGGTCGCTCGGCGCCGTCATCGTCCCCGTCCACCTCCCCTCGGCGGGTTCCGTCGCGCCGGCCGGGAACCTGCTCTCGATGTGGGAGGCGTTCGCGCTGCACGCAGCCACGCTCCGCAGCGAGGGGCGCCTGTACGGCCCCAAGGCGCGCGCCCACATCGCGTCCGGCGCCTTCGGCTCCGGCGCCGACGTCGCACTCGCCCAGCAGCTCCGCACCCGCTGGGCACACGAGGCGGCGGCAGCGTTCGCCGACATCGACGCCCTCGTCACCCCTACGCTCCCGTTCACGCGCGTCGAGCGCGAGGCGTGGGTCCTGTCCCCGCCGGACACGAGCTGGGGGACGCGGCAGTGGAACCTGACCGGGCACCCCGCCATCACCGTGCCGTGCGGCGTCGACGACGAGGGCCTCCCCGTGGCGCTCCAGGTCGTCGCGCGCCACTTCGACGAGTCGACGATGTTCCGAGTCGCGCACGCGTTCGAACGTGCGACCACGTGGCACGCCAGGCGGCCGACGCTCGTCGCCACGGCCCCGACGCCCGTACCGGATGCGATGATGCCGAAGCGCGGCGCGACGGTGATCACGGACGCGCTGCGCGACGAGGCGGAGCGGCAAGCCATCCCGCTCGACGACACCGACCTCGCGCGCATACAGCGCCTCGTCGACGGAGCGCGAGCGGGCCTCGCGGCGCTCCGGCCGGCGACCACCATCGCGCTCGAACCGGCCCTGCGCTTCGTCCCGCCCCTCGCCGTCGCATCGGACGGCGCACACGCGACCGCCACCACCCCCCTTGCCGCGCCCGCCGCGGCGACCGACCGCCCCTGAGGTCGACCGACCGTGTCGCTCTCACGAAGGAGTTCCATGCCACCGCTCGTCTACACCGATCCCGCCACCGCTCGGCTCTACGTCGACGCCGTCACGAGCCTCAGCGAGCTGGGGCGGCCGCGCTTCGGGCGCCCGCTCATCCTCGCGAACTACACCGACGTGGTGCCGACCCTCACGAGCCTCGAGGCCGTCGAGGGGGCGCTCGATACCGTCGAGTCCGTCGTGGCCGACACGAGCGGTCACCCGCGCGCCTACATGGAGGCGCTCCTGCGAGGCTCGCGGACCGTCGTCAGCGTCCTGCGCGACGAAGACCGGCCGTACCGGGAGCTGGTGCAGGGCATCCTGGAGATCGACCACGTCCCGATCCCGGAGAGCGAGGCCGACCGGCTGCGCGCCGAGCTGCACGAGGGACTCGGTCTCCTCGGGTACGAGGGTAGGGTGGAGCGTCAGGTCGACGCGTGGCTGGAGGAGACCAGCCTCACCGGTGACGCGGTGATCGAATGGGGTCAGCAGATACTCGCGGACGCCCGGCGCGACACGGAGCTGAAGGTCCTGAAGTTGCCGCCCGGCGAGGGCGTCGACTCGTTCACAGGCATCCGCGACGTCCACTACAGCGGCCGCTCGCAGTACACGGGGAACGCGCGTGGTTGGCTGCACTTCAACATCGACAAGGCGTGGCAACGCGACCTCTTCGTGCACGTGCTATGCCACGAGGCGTACCCGGGGCACCAGACCTTCTACGCCCTCTGGGACGCCCTCTACGGCGAGGGACGTTGGCCCGTCGAGGCCGCCTACTACCAGCTCAACAACCCCACGAACGCCGTGTTCGAGGGGGGCCCCGAGGTCGCCATGCACTTCCTCGGCTGGGATGAGGGCGACACGAAGGAGGCCCTAGCACTGCGCATGGGCCTGGCCTACATGGACCTCGGGCGGATCGCCATGAACAACGCCTGCCTCGCCTGCAACACCGGCGAGATGACGCGTGCCGAGGCCGTCGACCTGATGGTCGACCACTTCGTGCTGCGTGCCGACGCCGAGCGGGCCTACGAGTTCTTCACCGACTCGCTGGCGCGCACGAACTACGCGCAGTACTACTACGGTCGCCGGATCGTGAACGAGGCCTTCAAGCGCTTCGAAGGCAGTGAGAGCGATCGACAGCGGTTCTTCGACCTCATCTACCGCACGCCGCACTCCACGAGCACGTTCGTGACCGCCGTGGCCGAGGCCAGCGGCGAGCCGTTCGACCCCTTCACCTACGCGTGAGCGACGCCCCGCTCCCGCCGCTCGATCGGCCCAAGGAGGCATGCCGCGATGGATCGTGACTACGTCGGCTATGGCGACGAACCCCCGGTGTTCGACTGGCCCGGAGGGAACCGCCTCGCCATCAGCCTGGTCGTGAATTACGAGGAGGGTTCCGAGTACACCCTCACGGACGGCGGCGCCCGGCAGGAGACCCTCGGCGAGTGGGGCGTCAAGGAGTTCCCGCCGGGCGTGCGCAACCTCGCGAACGAATCGTTCTTCGAGTACGGCAGCCGCGTCGGCGTCTGGCGGATGCTCGACCTGTTCGACCGGCACGAGGTCAAGGTGACCTTCGGCGTCTGCGCCGTCGCCCTCGAGCGCAACCCCGCCGCGGCGAAGGCGATCGTGGCGGCCGGTCACGAGGTCACGGCCCACGGCTACCGCTGGGAAGAGCACTTCACGATGGAGCGTGCCTTCGAGCGCGAGCGCATCGCGCTGGCGATCGAATCGATCCGCGCGACGACCGGCGTGCGCCCCCAGGGCTGGTACTGCCGGACCGCGCCGAGCATGAACACGCGCGCGCTCCTCGTGGAGGAGGGCGGCTTCGTCTACGACTCCGACGCCTACAACGACGACCTTCCTTACTACGTTGAGGTAAAGGGCACGCGCCACCTTGTGCTCCCATACACGCTCACCTACAACGACGTTCGCTTTGTCCTGCCGCAGGGCTACTCGGAGCCATCGGCATTTTTCGAGACCTGCAGACGCGGGCTCGACTACCTGTGGGAGGAGGGAGCGAGCCATCCTAAGATGATGTCGATCGGGCTGCACTCCCGCCTGATCGGCCAGGCC
>JACCWH010000119.1 GCA_013697735.1 Trueperaceae bacterium
ACCTCGGCCAGCGTCTCGAAGAAGTCCTTCGCCACCTCCCGCCCCTCGGCAACATCCCGCTCGCGCCGGCGCTCGTCCGCGTACCCGAACCGTGACGTCCATGCCCGCGCGAGCGCCTCGGGGTCGCGGGCGTGGAGGGCGGCAGCACCGTCGGGTCTCGCGGTGAGGGCGTCGTCGAAACGCGTCGCCGCCCACCGCGGGTGGTGAGCCTCGAAGGCACGATGCGCGAGGCGCAGCGCGCGCCGACGGCGACGACCCAGCACGGCGCCATCGATCAACGCACCGATCGCCCGCATGGGGTTCGGCGTCCAGGGTGTCGTCACGTGTGGGGTCGTCACTGGTGGCGTCGTCACTGGGGGTCGGGCGCTCGTCGATTTCCGTGTCACGCTTGCATCTCGGTCTCCCTTCGCCGACCCCGGTGCACGGGAGGCGGCCGTGCGACCAGCCTGCGGCGCGGGCCGCGCATGAACAACAACCGCCCCTGGTGCACACTCGTGCATCCATCGAGAACGCTTATGGCGCGACGCTTTCGAGGGTCTAAGATGACGCATAACGCTCTCGCAGGCACGAGCGCTCCCGGCCGTGATCGCACACGGCAGCTTCTCGCAGGCAGCGCTCGAGCTCGATGTGTCGCAAGCCGCGATATCGAGCAGCGTGCGCGAACTCGAGCGTGACCTCGACGTTCGGCTCTTCGACCGCGGTCGCCTCGGCGCCCGCGCAACGCCCGTCGGCGAGCTCGTGGCGGAGCAGGCACGCGCGATGCTGCAGGCGGAGGCGGCTGCCCACCAGCTCGCCGCAGCGTCGAAGGGGCTCGTGTCGGGCACGCTCCGTATCGCCGTGTTCCACAGCGTGGCGAGCCACGTCCTACCGGCCGCCATCTGTGCGTTCGGCGAGCGCTTTCCCGACGTCCGGGTCGAGCTCGTCGAGCCTCCCGTCACGGCCGCGAGAACGCCACATCGTCACAATTCGCACCTCCTGCTCGACACGCTGCGCGACCTGCGTGCGGAGGTCGCCTTCACGCAACTCCCGCTCCCCGCGCCGCATGAGCCGCTCGACGGACTCATCATGTGGGAGCTCTTCGACGACGACTTCGTGGCGCTCGTCGCACCCTCGCTCCTGCACGAATACGGCATGACGACGTTCGCACCCCGGCTCCTGCTCGAGGCACAGCTCCTCACGAATCCCGACATCACCTGCGGACGCATGGTGCTCGAGCACGTCCACCGGCACGTCGGCGTGCCGCTCGAGGTCCAGAGCATCCGCGACGACGTCGCCATCGCCCGCATGGCACAACGCGGCATCGGCATCGGCCTGCTCCCGCGCCTCGCGGTCGACGACGTAGGCGATGCGCTCGCACTCGTGCCGCTCGAACCGACCCTGACGCGCACCATCGTGGTGGCGATCCGAGCCGACGGACTCAAGCTGCCCGCGGTCCGCGCCTTCCTCGCGACGCTCGGCACGCTCTATCCAGCTGCCGGAGTGCCCGCCGAACCGATCGAGTGGAGCGAGCGACGCGACGCGCCGGTGTCTTGAACGTCGGTGGCCTGATAGTACTGGGCCGCCCGTCGCGCTCCCGCCGCAGCGCTCGCCCGTCCGACGACGGCCCCCTGCGCGTTTCGTATGACGCCACCCGCCGGCATGTCGAAATCGAAGTCGCGGCCGGCGACCACGAAGCTCGCTTGGAACGCCGCTCCCGACGGGTTCACGAGTCGTGCTTCAGCGTCGGAGCGAACCACCACTTCGGCGCGCCGGTCGAGCCAGAACCCGACGAGGCCCGCGATGGCGACTATCAGGCCAAGGAGTTGCAACAGCCGTCCCGTGCGGATCCTGGCGGCGCTCGGACGCTCCTCGAGCGGTGCGGGTTGCGCATGCTCTCGAGACGTCGTGCGCCGCGAGCGGAGGCGGTGCATGCCCCATCATGACGCGCCGCCGCCGCACGTGCCCGGGATTCGTCAGTACGTGAGCGTGACGTCGGCAGCGACGGCGAGCCGAACCAGCACGTCCGGCATGGCAAACTCCGCCGGCCTGCCGGCGAGCATCGTCTCGTCGAGACCACGCGCCTTCGCCGACATTCCCGACACGAAGAAGCGTCCGCCGCCTTCGACGATCGCCGTCACGTGGTCGGTGAGCTTGCCGGTGCCGACCCCCTGGACGGCGACGAAAGGCGTCACGAACCTCAGACCCGATGGACGTCCTGCGTCGACTGCACTACAATCACGCCAGTGCACCTCCGCGACATCACGAGCCACGCCGCCGCGCCCGCAACCGCTGACGCCGGCCCCTCGACCGCTCGCCGAGGCGAGATCGCCGCCGTAATCGCGGCGGCGATCGTCGTCATGACGGTGATCCTCGCCGGCCACGTCGCGATCGATCGGGGCTGGCTGAGTTGGGGACCTTCGGCGCCGATCGGATTTCGCGCCTTCACTTCGGCGCTCTCCCTCACGGTGGGCGTCGTCATGCTCGCAGGCTATCGTGGTCGCCGCAGCCCCGACTCGCTGATCGTCGGCGCCGCCGTGTTCGGGGTCGGCGTGATTCAGGGCGCCCGCGCCATCATTTCCGTAATCGGCGTCCAGCTCGCGGACCCAGCCTGGTACACCGTCTCGATCAAGATGGGTTGGGCGCAGGGCGTGTTCTTGCCCACCGTGCTGATCCTCGGCCTCCTGCTCGTGTCCGCACGGCGGCGGCGGTCCGGAGAACGCTCCGCCCCCCGGATCACGTTCGTACTCGCGACACTCGCGTTGGGAGCCGCGGCGCTCCTCGGCCCCTTGCTTCCGGAATTCCCTGGCGGCATCGTGCCGGATGAGGTGGTGGCGCGCCCGGCGATGGCGTGGCCCGCCGCACTCCATCTCTTCCTCCTGTCGATGATCTGGCGACGCCCTGACGTGAGTAACACACCGACTGGTCGCTGGTTGACGTTCGCCGTTTACGTCGGTCTCCTCAAACACCTGCTCGTGGCGCCCTTCTGGAACTCGGCACCGCAGCAAGCGGCCGCATCCTCGTCGTTCAACTCGACATTGGACCTCCTGACCATCCTGCTCATTGCCATCGGCGCCGTCCGCGGCATGATCGCGACGGCCCAAGCCGAAGCCTCCGCAGCCGAGCGAGCCGCCGCACAGCGGCGCGAACAAGCGCGTGTCGAGGCCGAACTCCTGCGGCAAGCCGCGCGACTCCGTCACGCGAACGAGGAGCTCGGCCAGTACGCGTACTTCGCCTCCCACGACCTCCAAGAGCCGCTTCGCATGATCACGAGCTACCTCCAGCTCGTGGAGCGCCGCTACCGCGACGTACTCGACGACGAAGGTCGCGAGTTCATGGGGTTCGCGGTCGATGGTGCGCACCGCATGAAGCGCCTGGTGAACGATCTGCTCACCTACTCCCAGGTCGGCGCCGAAGCACTCGACTCCGGTATGCACGACGCGAATGACGCGCTCGCCGCCGCACGGCGCAACCTCACGGTCGCGATCGAGGACGCAGGCGCCACGATCACGGCCGAGGAACTGCCGAGCGTTCCGCTGGCTGAGATCGAACTGGTGCAGCTCTTCCAGAACCTGGTGGGGAACGCGCTCAAGTTCGCTCGCCCGGGCGTACCGCCGGTGATAACGGTGCGCGCGGAACGCACGGGTGCGTTCTGGCGCTTCGAGCTCACCGACAACGGTCGTGGCATCGAAAAGCGGTACCACGACCGCGCCTTCGCTCCCTTCCAGCGCCTCGAACGCGACGAAGCCGTGCCGGGTAGTGGCATCGGCCTCGCCTTGTGTCGGAAGATCGTCGCTCGCCACGACGGTCGTATCTGGTTCGACTCCGTGCCGGGGAGCGGCACGACCTTCTACTGGACGCTCCCAGTGGAGGCCCCATCGAGCACGATGGACGGCGCCGGCGACCACGATGGTGACCTCGAGCATCGCGTCACCACGCTCATCGAGCGGGCGCGCGCGTTGACGTGATGCCCCTCTACCTGTGGTTCGGCCTGCTGCTCGACCTCACCACTGCCGCGGTGTTCTTCTCGCTCGGCGCGATCGTGTTGCGGCGCGAACGCCACGCGGACGCTGCCGTGCGCCTCGCAACGATCGCCTTCGCGAGTTGGTGGTTCGCGGTGGCCGTGCAGCAGGGGATCAGCGGCGTGCGAATCCTGCTCGCCGCCGCGGAGGCCCCCCTCACGATCATCGTCGGCCTCCAGTTCGCTACGTTGGCTGCCCTCGCGCTCGGACTCGCCGGCCTCCTCTACTACCTCCTCTTCCTGGGCACCGGCCGTAGCCTCGTGAGTTGGCCGATCCTCCTCGGGTACTGTGCCTACATCGGCTGGCTCGTCCAACTCCTAGGAAACCGCGGCCCCATCGCGTACGAAGCGACGGCGTCTGGCGTCACGATCCTCTACCGAACACCGTTCGATCGCCCCGAGTCGATCGCGCTCCTCCTCGGCCTCATAGCTCCTCAACTTCTCGCCGTGGTCGGGCTCCTGCTGGTCGCCTTCCGGCTCCCGCGGAGCGCAGGCCGCACCCGGACGATGGTGACTGCGCTCGGGATCGCGCTCTGGTTCGCCTTCGCGCTCACGACCTCGGGCGAGCGTGACCTACCTGATGTCGTCCGCGTGCTCTACGACCTCATGCCCCTGCTCGTCGGTGTCGGCATTCACCTCGCCTACCAGCCTCCGAGGTGGCTCGAACGGCACATGCCGCCCGAACTGCCGTCCGCGGCGGTTCAGACCTGAGCGACGCCACGCCACGCCCCACATCGTGCACGCGTGGCGTGGTGCGAGCATCGTCAACGGGTATCGTCGCCGCGATGACCACACGGATCACCTGCCGACCTCCACCTCGGCGCGTCGCGGCTGCGTAAGGAGTCACCATGACCACAACGGACCTCTGGGACCGCTACCGTTCGCACCTCTGCATCGTCGAGGCGCTCGACCTCCGGGTCGACGTGTCGCGCATGCACTTCCCCGCGGGCTTCATGGACCGGATGGCGACGCCCATGGCGCATGCGTTCGACGCCATGGCGACGCTCGAGAAGGGTGCGATCGCCAACCCCGACGAGGACCGGATGGTCGGCCACTACTGGCTTCGCGCCCCCGAACTCGCCCCGCGCCCCGCGCTCTCGAGCGCGATCATCGAGACACGCGAACGCATCGCGGACTTCGCTCGCGACGTGCATGCCGGGACCATCCGGCCGCAGCGAGCCGATCGCTTCGAGCACGTGCTCGTGATCGGCATCGGGGGTTCAGCGCTCGGTCCGCAGTTCGTCGCCGACGCGCTCGCCACTCGCGACGACCCCATGCGCGCGCACTTCTTCGACAACACCGATCCCGACGGCATGGCGCGGGTGATCGCCCGGCTCGGTGAGGCGCTCGAACGCACCCTGACGGTGGTGATCTCGAAGTCGGGGGGGACGGCCGAGACGCGCAACGGCATGCTCTTCGCGCGCCGGGCCTACGAGCGTGCCGGCCTCGACTTCGCGCGGCACGCCGTGGCGATCACCGGCGACGGGAGCGATCTCGACCGCACGGCTTCGGCGTCGGGCTGGCTCGAGCGATTCCCGATGTGGGACTGGGTCGGGGGTCGGGCGTCGGTACTCGCCGCCGTCGGCCTGCTACCGGCCGCACTCCAGGGGTTCGACGTCGACGCGCTCCTCGACGGTGCCCGCGAGATGGACGTCGCCACGCGGCGTCACGAGGTCGCGAGCAACCCCGCGGCCCTGCTGGCGCTCATGTGGCACCACGCCGGAGACGGGCGCGGCACGAAGGACATGGTCGTGCTCCCCTACGCCGATCGTCTCCTCCTCTTCTCGCGCTACCTCCAGCAATTGGTGATGGAGTCGCTCGGCAAGGAGCGCGACCTCGATGGGAACGTCGTGCATCAGGGCATGTCGGTCTACGGCAACAAGGGGTCGACGGATCAGCACGCCTACGTCCAACAACTCCGCGACGGTGTCAACAACTTCTTCGTCACCTTCATCCACGTGCTCCACGACGGCGACGGTGACCCTCTCGAGGTCGAGCCCGACGTCCGGATCGGCGATTACCTCACCGGCTTCCTCCTCGGAACGCGCGCGGCACTCTTCGACGCCGACCGGGAGTCGATCACCATCACGGTTCCCGACGTGCGCGAGCGGAGCATCGGCGCGTTGATCGCGCTCTACGAACGCGCCGTGGGCCTCTACGCCACGCTCGTGGGCGTGAACGCGTACGACCAGCCGGGTGTCGAGGCGGGCAAGCGTGCGGCCGGCAGCGTGCTCGAGTTGCAAAAGGCCCTCCTCGACGCGCTCCGAGCAGATCCCGCGCCGCGCTCCGCCGCCGAACTCGCGCGTGCGGCAGGGCGCCCAGACCACATCGAACAGAGCTGGACGATCCTGGAGCATCTCGCGGCCAACGGTCGCCTCGAGCGGTCGGGATCCGGGCCCGACGGCGCTCGCTACCGCGTGTCGTAGCGATCGCGTGCACCGGCGCGGGTGCCGGGCGGCCGCATGCCGACCGCGTCGCGCCCTCCCGTGTCGGATTCTCGTCCTCGGCGTACGGCCGACTCCACGTAGAGTTCGCGCATGACGACACCGCTGCCACCCCGAGTGCACGAGTGGCTCGCCCCTCGCATCGTGGGCGTGATCGCGCTCGCGTTCGTGCTCGCTGCCTGTTCCCCGGGGCTGACGCTCGATACCTCGGTCCGCTTCGAGGTCGAGGTGGCGCCCACCATCTCCGGCGCCATCTACCTCGTTCGGGTGCCCGCCTCACGACCGAGCGGGGGCATCGTCGTCCGCACCGCCGGGCGATCCGCCTTCAAGATCCCGCCCGGCCACTACCCTGCCCGCGGCATGTGCCGCGTGTGGCGCCCCGAGCGCCCGCCGGGGCGGCAGGATCCGCCCGGCCGCTGCAGCGACCTCGAGCGTCGCGTGCCCGCGCAGGCCTACCTCGTCTACGGCTGAGCGTCGTCGATCACGAGCATCGGACCCCTGCCCCACCCGTATGCGATGCTAGGTGCTCGGAACGTTCAAGGAGGCTCTTCGTGGATGTACTCGACATCTTTCGGGACGCCCCGAACGCGCGCGCCGTACCGGCCGGAGAGCCGGTCTTCCGACGCGGTGAGCCGGGCGACGTCATGTACGTGGTGCTCGAAGGCCTGATCGAGGTCTCGATCGATGGACATCCGGTCGAGCGCCTCGAGCCCGGCAGCATCTTCGGTGAGATGGCCCTCGTGGACGCCAGTCCGCGAAGCGCCGACGCGATCGCGGCGGTCGACAGCTCGCTCGCGCCCGTCGACCAGGCGTGGTTCGTCTACATGATCAAGCGGTCGCCACAGTTCGGGTTGCACGTCATGTCGGTGATGGCGAACAGGCTTCGCCGCTACATGACGAACGCTTAGCGGGCTTCGCGGTCGGCCGCCACGGCCATGGCTTCCGCATAGATCGCGAGCATCGCCTCGAGGCGCGCCTCGTCCGATCCGCGGTCGGCAGTCCGGAGGACGTCGTCGCGTGACACCCGGGCCGCGCGAAGCACCGCGCGCCACGCCCCATCGAGGTCGCCCCGTTCGTAGAGCGCGCCACTCACGCCCTCACGCACGATGTCGGCCTGGGCCGTGCGGGTGGGGGCGACGACCGGTGTGCCGACGGCGATCGCCTCGTGCGCGGCGAGCCCCTGCGTCTCGTGCACCGACGGCGCGATGAGCACGTCCGCGTCTCGTATGGCGCGGGCAACCTCCGCGACCGGACGGTGGGGCATCGTGGTGACCCCGTTGCTCCTCGCCCGACCGTCGCCGATCGCCGACCAGTGCGCCTCCGGATGCGCTGCTGCGAGCGCCGTCACCGTGCCGAAGCCCTTGTCGGGACTCAAGCGGCCGACGTAGAGCACGTGCGGACGATCCGGCGCCGCGGCCGCTGGACCGCCACGAGCGATCGCCCGGAAGGCGTCGTCGAGCCCGGTGGGCACGACACGGACGTCGTCGCGTCCCGCGATCGCGCGAACGCGCTCGGCCGCGGCGACCGACGGCGCCGTCACCACGTCGCACCCTCGCAGCACACGAGCGAACCGACGCCGCATCGCGGTATGGACCGGCCCCCAAGCGAGTGCACCGGCCCCACCCGGGAGGGCGTGCACGCTCAGCACGCAGGCCACGCCCGGGAGCGTCGCCGCCACGCGTGCGCACGCCGCGCCATACCCGTGGAGGTGCACCACGTCGGGTGGGTCGGTCGCCAACGCCGCGATGCGGCCGCCGTCGGGGCGGAAGCCGGCGAGTGGGTGACCGCCCGGGAGCAGCGGCCACACGGGGAGTCGCACCTCGCGATGGCGCCAGTCCTGCTGCTGCGCGGCGGGATCCTCGCCCGGCCAGGCGTGGGCGATCACGGTGACTCGGGCGCCACCGTGCGCGAGCGCCCTCGCCCACCAGGCGACCGCCACCGCGTGCCCGTTGCGTTGGGGCGGGAAGTGATCGGTGACCAACCAGACGCGCATGGCGCAGGATACGCACCCGCTGCGACGATCGCAGCGCAGTGGCCGCCACTCAGCCGAAGATCAGGTAGCTCCCCTGCGGCGCCTGACGTTCGAGCACGGCGCAGGCGCCCACCGGGTCTTGCCTCGCCGGCGCGAGTTCGGCACGCCAGACGCGGCACAGACCCGGTGGCGGAACGAAGCCTCGCGGCACCCGGACGCTGCGCAGCATCGAGTGGCGCACCACCACGGCGCGCCCAACCTCCGTCGGCGCCACGCGCACCACCCAGACGCCCTCCTGCTGCACGGGACGGATGGTCACGGAGCCGTCGGCCGTGCGGGGTGCGCAGCCGACGAGTACGAGGAGCGCGATCGCGACCAGGAAGCCCGGTCGGCGGAGGGCAGAGGTGACGGCGCGTCGGTGCGACATGGCGTGATGATACGTTCGATCGCGTGCCAAGGGGGCGCGAAACGCCTCGTCAGAGAACCCTTGGTGACCGATCGGATGACGACTGCAAGCGTCGTGTGAGCGCCGATACCGCGCTTCGGCTCGGACGCTACCTCGACACGACTCCACAGTTCTGGTTGGGGCTCCGGACGGATTTCGACGTCGATGTGGTCTCGGATCAGCTCGGTGACCGACTCGACCGCAAGGTGCGAACGCCGACGGGGCGCCCCTGATCCCAGCGCACGTCACGCGAGCCCACGTCGTGTTTCCCGCGACGAGGCCCATGTGCTCGAGCACCGTACGCATGCGATACTCACGCCGTCGATGCTGGTCTTCCTCGGTCGCCGAATCGTTCTGACGGTCCCGTCGCTCCTGGGCGTAGCGGTCATCGTCTTCCTGCTCATGCGCTTCATCCCCGGCGACGTGGTGACGGGGCTCGTCGGCGACGCCCAGGACATCTCGCCCGAGCGGCTCGCTGAGCTGCGACGGATGTTCGGGCTCGACCTACCGGTTCACGTCCAGTTCGGCCAATGGATCACCGCTGCGCTGCAGGGCGATCTCGGCAGCTCGATCAGGACGGGAAGGAGCGTGGCACTCGACCTGTCGCTCCGTTTCCCCGTGACGCTGCAGCTCACGACCATGAGTCTCCTGATCGCGCTCGCGCTCGCCTTCCCGATCGGCGTGATGGCAGCGCGCTACCGCGGTCGCTGGCCCGACTACCTCGGCTCGGCATTCGTGCTCATCGGGCTGTCGATCCCGAACTTCTTCCTCGGCATCCTGCTCATCCTGCTCTTCTCGCTCCAGCTCGGCTGGCTGCCGCCCGCGGGGTACGTCCCATTCGCGGAGTCGCCCGTCGAGAACCTTCGGCGCATGGTGCTCCCATCCCTCTCGCTCGGCCTCATCCTCGCGGCGGCGACCGCGCGCATCATGCGCTCGACCATGCTCGAGGTACTCGGCCGCGATTACGTCCGTACGGCGCGGGCGAAGGGTCTCACGGAGCGGACGGTGACGCTCCGCCACGCCCTGCGGAACGCACTCATCCCGGTGGTCACCGTGGTGGGGTTGCAGTTCGGCTCGCTCCTCGGTGGCGCCGTGATCATCGAGCAGGTCTTCAGCCTCCCCGGGATCGGGCGCTACGCCCTCGAGGGGATCAACCTGCGCGACTACCCGATGGTCCAAGGGGCCGTGCTCGTGATCGCTGCAGCGTTCGTGCTGGTCAACCTTCTGGTCGACGTGATCTACGCACTGATCGACCCGCGGGTGCGCTATGGCTGACCTCCCACTCGTGGTGCCCTCGCCCCCGCGTCGGCGCTCCGACCGCTGGCGCGGGCCCGTGCTCTTCTTGACTCGCTCCGCGGGCGGACTCGGTCTCGTGCTCGTGCTCGCCGCCATCTTCGGTGCCGCGTTCGCCCCGCACCTCACGCCTTACGACGCCATCACGCTGAACCCCCCCGACCGGCTGCAGGGACCGAGTTCCTCACACCTCCTGGGCACGGACCAACTCGGGCGCGACACGCTCACGCGCATCCTCTACGGTGGGCGCGTGTCGCTCGGCGTCGCCGGCAGTGCCGTGCTCTTCGCGCTGCTCGTCGGCGGCACGGCCGGTGTGCTCGCCGGTTACTACCGCGGTTGGGTGGACGCGGTGATCATGCGCGTGACCGACGTGCTGCTCTCGTTCCCGGCCGTGCTGCTCGCGATCGCGCTCATCGCCTTCCTGGGCGCCGGCCTCACCAACCTGGTGCTGGCGATCGGCATCATCTACACGGGGCCGTTCGCTCGCGTGGCGCGCGCCGCGGTGATGACCGTGCGCGAGGAACTCTTCGTCGAAGCCTCACGCTCGCTGGGGAGTCGCGACTGGCGCATCGTGCTCTTGGCCGTACTGCCGAGCGCCGCGGCACCATTGATCGTCGAGGTGACGCTGCGGCTCGCGTACGCGATCCTCGCGGAGGCCTCGCTCTCCTTCCTGGGATTGGGTGCGCAACCGCCAACACCGAGCTGGGGGATGATGGTGGCGGACGGCCGCCGGTTCCTGGCGCTCTCGCCCTGGGCGACGGTCGCGCCGGGACTCGCGATCATGGTGGTGGTGCTCGGCTTCAACCTGCTGGGTGACGGTCTGCGCGATGCGCTCGACCCACGGCTCAAGAGTCGCTGAAGGGCGTCCGCCACGCCCTGTCGTACCATGTGAAACGCACCACAGTGCGGCTCTTCAGCTCAGGAGGCACCTATGACACGAACGTCGACCCTCGCCCTCACGCTCGCCCTCGCGGTCGGTATCGCCTTCGCGCAACCGAACTACGGTGGCGTGCTCCGCGCCGGCATGCAGACCGACCCCGTCGGCCTCGACCCGCACATCACCAACGCGACCGCCACGCGGAACATGCTCGAGAACACCTACGACACGCTCGTGATGTTCAACGCCTCGCTCGAGCTCGTCCCCGGCCTCGCCGAGTCGTGGAGCGCATCGGACGACGGGCTGCAGTGGACGTTCAACCTCCGGGACGCGACCTTCCACGACGGCTCCCCGGTCACGGCGGACGACGTCGTCTTCTCGATCGAGCGCATCAAGGATCCCGCAACCGCCTCGCCGCGCTCCGGCAACTTCGCGGTGGTGGAGTCGATCGAGGCCACCGACGCTCGCACCGTCGTCATGACGCTCTCGGAGCCGTTCACCCCCTTGCTCTCGTTCCTGGCGATGAGCCTCAACGTGATCGTCCCGCAGCACGTGGTCGAGGAGCACGGCAACCTCCAGAACGTGGTCGTGGGCTCCGGTCCGTTCGCGTTCGTCGAGTACCTGCCGCAGACCCGGCTCGTGCTCGAGCGCTTCGCCGACTACTGGGGCGTCGACGCCGACGGCAACGCGCTCCCCTACCTCGAAGGCATCACCTTCACGTTCTACCCGGATCCGACTGCTCGCACGACCGCGATCCAGACCGGCAACGTCGACTGGGTCGAGTACGTGCCGGCCGCGGACGTGACGATCCTGCAAGCCGATCCGTCCGTCGAGGTGGTCGGCGGTCTCTCCGCGAACTACCGCAGTCTCCAGTTCAACGTCGCCGAAGCCCCCTTCGACGACGTCCGGGTCCGCCAAGCCTTCGCGTACGCCATCGACGCGCGCTCCGTGATCGAACTCGCGCTCTTCGGAACGGGCGGCGTGCTGGCCGAAGGCACCACCGTTCCGGCCGGCAACTTCTACGCGATCGACGAGAGCCCCTACGCCGAGCGCGACGTCGAACGTGCTCGCGAGCTGCTCGCCGAGGCCGGCTACGCCGACGGCTTCACCTTCGACTTCTACATCACGAGCACGTACGACTTCCTGCGTGATCCCGCCGAGGTCATCCAGTCGAACCTCGCCGAGATCGGCGTGACCGCGAACATCGTGATGGAGGACTGGACGATCTACCTGCCGACCGTGCAGGCGAGCGACTACCAGGTGACGCTGCTCGGCTCCTCGGGCCAGACCGACCCCGACGCCTTCCTCTACACACCGTTCTTCAGCACGAGCAACAACAATTATCACAACTTCGTCGACGAGCGCGTCGACGAACTGCTCCTCGCCGGACGCCGCGAACCCGATCCCGATGCGCGCCGAGAGATCTACGTCGAGGTGCAGGAACGAATCCTGGAGCTCGCGCCGCACGTCTTCCTCTTCCACTCGGCGCAGTACTCCGCCCACCGACCGAACGTCGAGGGCTTCGAGCACTTCCCGAACACGAGCTACCTCGGGTTCCGTACCACCTGGCTCGCCAACTGAGCCGAGCGACCCCGCCGCACGCCCCACGAGCAACCGCCCCCGACTCGACGTCGGGGGCGGTGTCGTACGTGCGGGCGGGCAGCTAGCTCAGCGCAACGGGATCGACAGCGTGGAGCGCGTGACGCCGTCGACGGTCTCGGTCGAGCCGAACGCCACGCCGGTCCGGTCGGCGAGCGCTTCGAGGAAGGCGGTGACGAAGTCGACGAGGCCAACGACCTGGTCGAAGGAGACGTCGACACGGGCCGGCGCGTCATCGCCGAGCGCCTCGTCGTCGAGCATCTCGCCGGTATCGTCGCGGGGCTCCGCGTCGGCGGCGGCGTCCATGTCGTCGTCGGGATTCGCCGCAGCCAGGACGCGTGTATTGATGACGAACGCACCGAGCTCCGTCCCACCGAACGATCCCGCGATCACGGCGTAGCGAACGTCGGGAGCGACCTCGAACACGATCTCGGAGCGACTCCAGGTCGGCGCGTCGTCGTTGTCCGCGACCACCACCCCGGCGCCGAGGTCGAAGAGGTAGAGGTAGGTGTCGAAGGTCGAACCGCTCGGATCGAGCATCTCGATCTCGACGAGATCGCCCGTGCGGAGCCCCACGAGTTCGTACACGAGGCCGAGGTCGCCGCTCGAGAGGGCGTCGCCGTCCGTGATCTCGGCGTCCACCGATCCGGGGACGTCGAGGGTGTCGATGTCCGCCGCTGGATCGGTGCGCGGCTCCGTTCCGAAGCGCGACGTCGAGCGGTTGGTGCCGGTGATCTGCCCGCCAGAGAGGCCATCGTAATCGAAGTCCTCCCACGAGTCCCAATCGTCGTCGGCGTCCCTCTCGGTGATCGTGACCACGGCGAGCGTCGCGATCGGGCCCGCGAGCACATCGCTGAGCGCGGCGATGCCGCGGACGCCGCGGGCGACGTCGGCGACGCCGTATCCGGTGGCCGTGGCGGGCAGGCGGGCGAGCGCGTCGCCGAGTACCGGGTCGGCGGCCACCGTCGGAGCACCATTGTGGACGTCGATCACGCCGCGCAGGACCGAGGCGGGGCTACCGATCACGAGGTGGCCGTCGAGGACGAGCAATCCGACGTCGACCGTGGGCCCGAAGCGCCACCGCTCGTACGGCACGCCGCGGTACTCCATACTCCGCACCGACAGCAGATCGACGGCGCCGTCTCGTGCGTCACCGAACGCCATATCGGCGCCGGGAACACCC
Organism: Trueperaceae bacterium; assembly: GCA_013697735.1. GTDB lineage: Bacteria > Deinococcota > Deinococci > Deinococcales > Trueperaceae > SKWV01. Next base: position 13,811 of record JACCWH010000119.1, read on the forward strand.
GCCGTGAGCGCCTCCACGAGCGCCGGCGCATCGCGCAGCAGATCCCGCCAGATGTCGATCCCCGAGCGGGCAGCGTCCTCGGAGGTCACGGGGACGGTGGTGATCGTTCCGGGTCCCACGAGCCAGCCGCGTAGGTCGGTGCCGAGGACATCGACCTGGGCCATGTGCCAAGTGTTGCCGACCCAGTCGAGGAGCGCGGCGTCGAGGTCGAGGTCGAGGGTGTCGCTCGCCAACATCCGGAGGTCGAGCGGTTCGCCGATCATGCGCCCGACCACGTTGAGCCAGTCGTCGAGCCACGCCACGAAGTCCATCGGCGCGAAGACGCGCGCGTTGAGCGATGCGACGCCGGCAGGGATCAGCGTCGGCAGTCCGGGACGGCAGGTTTCGCAGGCCAGCAGGCGTGCGAGCGCGACGTCGCCGGCGAGCGGGTCGACGGTCGTGACGCTGTCGAAGCGTACGCCCGTCGAATCGGTGGTGACGCGAGCGGCGACACCACCGACGGTGCGAAGCGTCGCGAGGAGCCGATCGAACACGGCACCGGCCTCCTCCGCCGGGAGCATCCCGCGCAGGCCCTCGAGTGCGTCGGCGAGCGCGACGAAGTCGAGCGTGAAACCGATTCCGGAGTCGATGAGCGCGGCGGCTTCCCGACCGATCGCCCCGTCGACGTGCCGCGGCTCGTCGCTCCCCTGAGCGAGCCGCACGGCAGCACGTGCGAGGTCGGGATTGGTGCTCACCACGAAGAGACCGCCGAAGCGCGCCAGCACGAGCGGAAGGTCGCTGCCGTCGCCCACGACGTGCAGTTCGACGTCTCCCTCGCGCAGCACGAGACCCTCGCCGAAGCAGGAGACGAGCGCGTCCTGGAAGCGTGCGGCTGCGGCTTCGTCGCTCGGGCGGGCCACGCCGATGCCGGCCGGGATCGGGTTGAAGGGCGATACGCTCACGGCCAGGATCGCCGGGCCCATCAGCCCCTCGAGCGCGTCCGAACTCCACGAATCGGCGATCTCCGGGCACTCGAGGGCCATACCAGCCACGAGCTCGTCGAGGAGCGAGCCCATGTCGGGGGCGGAGAAGTCGCCGTCGGCGACGTCGGCACCGAGGGCCGCGAGCGTCTGCAGCACGGCGTCGACGTCGAGCATCTCGAGGATGTCGTGGAATACGTCGAAGCCGACCGGCGACGGGGCAGCGTGGAAGACGGCGACGGTGGTGGCGGGGAGGACGTCGGTGAGCGAGGGAGAAGCGTTCTGCGCCGAAGCGCTCCCGAGCGCCAGCGCGGCCGCGAGCAGCGCAGCCCCGAGGGTCCGCTGAGCGTGAGGGAATCGATTGCGTGGGCGAAGCATGGGTCTCCTCATTTCCCCGGGTGGTTCGCGACGACCGCTATACCACGAGGCGGAGACCAGCCTACGCCATCTCGTGCTCCACGAGATCAGGGTGGTCGGCAGTCATCACCAACCGCCGCGACCCTCGACGAAGCCGAGCACCTCGTCTTCGTATCCCATGAAGTTGGCGCACCCGTGCCGGGTGACCACGATCGCACCGCACGCGTTCCCCATGCGGGCGCTACGGAACCAGTCCCAACCCTTCGTGCGCCCGTAGACGAGTCCTGCGGCGAACGCATCGCCGGCGCCGAGCACGTTGTGCACCTCGACGGGAAATCCGGGCGCGAGCACGACCCGTTCGCCCGGCACGTGGATCGTCGCGCCGCGCTCACCGCGCTTGACCACCAACGCCCGCGGCGCCCACGGTGCCGCGAGCATCGCCTCGATGTCGGCCTCTACGTCGCCGTCGATCGTCGGCGCCGAGACCTGCGCGTCGACGATCCGCAGCTGCTCGGGGTCGGTGAGCATCGCCGCCATCACCTCCTCCTCCGTTCCGATGGCGACGTCGACGAGCGGGAGGAGCGCGCGAACGCTCACGCCGAACGCCCGGGCGTCGTGCCATTGATCGGCTCGAAAATCGAGGTCGAAGTAGACCGTCGCCCCGGCAGCTCGTGCTCGCTCGACGGCGAACATCGTCGCGCTCCGCGACGGCTCGCGCGATAGTCCCGTCCCCGAAACTTCGAGGGCTCTACAGCGGTCGATGGGGGCGGCGAGCACGTCGTCGATCGTGAGCTGCATGTCGGCGGCGTTGTCACGGTAGAACACCAGCGGAAAGCGGTCGGGCGGCTCGATGCCCAGCACCACGGCGCTCGTGCGAGCCGCAGGCTTGCGTGGCACGTAGTTCGTATCCACCCCCTCGCGCTCGAGGAAGCGGAGCACGAAGTCACCCACCGGGTCCGCACCGACGGCCGTCAGCAACGCGGTGCGGAGGCCGAGGCGGCGCGCGCCCACCGCGATGTTGGTGGGGCTCCCCCCCACGTAGGCGGCGAAGCTCTCGATGTCGACGAACGCCGCACCGATCTCGTTCGCATAGAGGTCGATGGATGAGCGCCCCATCGTGATGAGATCCAGGTCGTGCCGAGTGGAGGTCACACCGAGATGGTACCCGGAGGTCGGTTACCGGTGCCTCACGTCGGACTCCTCTCCGGTGTTCGTCGGCGCGAGCCCGAGCCGCTCCCCCTCGTGCGACACGCCGAGCCCCAAGACGGCCCGGTTGACGTAGGCGAAGTACGCGACGACTTGATTGATCTCGAGCACCTCGCCGTCGTCGAAGCCTGCCGCCCGGAGGGCGTCGACGTCGGCACGCTCCATGCGTGCCGGCTCCAGCGTGAGTGCGCGTGCATAGTGGATCGCCGCCGCAGCCCCAGCGCCCGTCGCTCCCGGCAGTGTGTCGGCCTCGCCGTCGACTGCCTCGCGAAGCGCGTCCGCGCCCCGCTCCGTGGCATCGAGCAGCGCCGCCGAACGGTCGTCGCCGACGAGTCGGCCGAGTCCGGCGAGGTGGTGTGCGACGCAGTAGTCGCACCCGTTCAGGCGACTCACGACCGTGCCGGCGAGCTCGAGCAGCCAGCGAGGGAGCCGATTGCCGGCGTGGTGGAGTGTGGCCTTGTAGAGGGCGAGATGCGCGTCGAGCGTGTGCGGGCGGAGCCCGTGCAGCTGGAGAACGCGATCGATCCGCCCGTCGGCATCGGCGACGCGGTCGTAGGTCGCACGCAGCCTCCCCTCCGCCTCGGCGGGCGCGATCAAACGGATCCAGGCGGGTCGAGGCTCTGTTTCACCTTCGGACACGTAGCGACCTCCTCCGCGATGGTACGTCCGTGCGCGCCGGGAGGTGTCGAGTCGGAGGCGAGAGCGTGAACCGCCGTTCCCGGCGACGGGGGCGACCGTGACCAGCGACACGGAACACACCGACGCGGCACGAGAGGTATCGTTGGTGGACCGTATGGCCCTTCCACCGATCGCCCTCCCGCCGCATCCACGAGGTGACGCCATGTTGACGAACTGCAATATCCCGCGCTCGACTGCTGCGAGGACGACGATCCTCCTCGTGCTGCTGACCACCCTCGTCGCGTGCGGACCGAGCCAACGCGAACGCGATCTCGCCGGTGAGAACGAGACACTCACAGCGCGCGTGGCCGAGGTGGGGGGCGAGATCGAATCGCTGGAGCAGGAGCTCGAGCTCGAGCGCTCTTCGCGTACCGAGACGCAAGCGAGCCTCGCCGAACTCGAGGAGGAGCGCGCGACGCTCGAACGCTCACGCGCCGAAAGCGAGATGCGTCTCGCGGAGGCTGAGGCCGATCACGCCGATGCGCTGGCCCGGGTTCGTGAGGACCTGGCCGCAGCCGAGGCGCAGGCGACGGAGGAACTCGACGTCGCCCGAGTCCGCGCGAGCGAGGAGCTTACCGCGGCCGAAGTACGTACCGATGAGGCCGGGGCGCAGCGCGACGCGGCGCTCGCCGACCTCACGACCGTCCAGGAGGAGCTCGAGCGAGTCGAGACGGACCTCGCGGAGGCGCTGAGCGCACGCGAAGGCGCCGAACGCGAGGCCGACGTCCGTCGAGATGCGCTGGAGGAGCTCCAGGAGCGGATCGCCTCCGTCGAGGCCGACCGCGACGCTGCGCAGCGGCGGGCCGAGGCGGCCGTCACCATCGCCAGCGAACGTCAGCGGCGCTTGCAGGGGTTCGAAGCGGACCGGGCCGACCTCGACGAGCGTCTCGAAGTGCGCGAGCGCGAGCTCGCCGAAGCGGAGGAACGCCTCGCGACTGCGACGCGCGAACTCGATTCGACCACGATCGACCTCGATGGCGCGCGCGAGGAACACGACGCTGCGAGCGAGGCGCTCGCCACCCTCCGCGCCGAGCTCGACGAGGTCGAGCGGGAACGAGACGATCTCGCGGCAGCGCACGACGAAGCGACGACGGCGCTCGAGGAGGCGCGCGACGCGTTGCAGGCGGCGGAACTCGAGGTCGAGGAGGCCGTGTCGCGCACCGAAGCCGAGGTCGCCGCCATCGAGGCCGATCGGGAGGCGGAGTCGCGCCGCGCCGAGGCGGCGATCGCGATCGCGAACGATCGGGGTGTTCGGGCACAGGAGCTCGAGGCGCTCGCGAGCGAACTCGCCGAGCGACTCGCCCGCCGTGACGCCGAACTGGTCGCCGCGCGAGAGGAGCACGACGCCGCCGTGACGGCGCTCGAGGCGCGTGTCACGGAGCTCGATAGCGTCACCGTTCGACACGAGATCGAGCTGGCGTCCGAGCGCGAGCGCGGCGACACACTGAGCGACGAGCTCGAAGCGGCACGCGCCGACCTCGAACGCCTCACCACCGAACGCGACGAGACACTCGAACGCCTCGCCGCACTCGACGAACGCCTCGCCACCGCCACCACCGAACGC
>JACCWH010000158.1 GCA_013697735.1 Trueperaceae bacterium
GAGCCGCGCGGCGCCCGGCGCCCCGCGGAGGCGCCCCGTGCGCGCCGCCGTCGGCCCCGCGGGCCTGGTGCTCGCGGGGCTGATCGTGGTGCTGCTCTTCACGAACCTCCTGCCGCTCGCGCGGCTCCTCGAACGCGCGCTCGACGTCGACGCCCTCACGTGGCTCCTCGAGAACCCGCAGGCGCGCCGCGCGACGATCCACTCCCTCCGGGTATCGAGCCTCGTGGCGCTCCTCGCCACGACGCTCGGCGCGGCGCTCGTCTTCCTGCTCGAACGCATCGAACTCCCCGGGCGCCGCGCGCTGCGCGTGATGCTGCTCGTGCCGCTCGTGGTGCCCCCGCAGATCCTCGCGATCGCTTGGCTCGGCTGGCTCGGACCCGCGGGTACCCTCACCCGCGCCGCGCAAGGACTCACGGGCGCGCCACGTCCGCCATGGACGCTCTACGGCGAGGGCGGGATCGTGTTGCTCCTGGTGGTGTTCGCGATACCGGTCGCCTACTTGACGCTCGCCGCCGGGCTCGCTCGCGTCCCACGCGCGCTCGAGGAGGCGGCGCGCATCGATGGGGCAGGGCTCGTGGCGCTCGCCACGCGCATCCTTTTTCCGGCGCTACGCCCCGTGGTGCTCGCCGCGCTCGTGCTCACGTTCCTCGCGGCGCTCGGCAACTTCGGTATCCAGGCGCTGCTGGGCATCCCGGCTCGCTTCCCCACCCTGCCGACGCTCATCTACACGCGCATCACGAGCTTCGCGTCGGGCGGATTCTCGCAGGCGGCGGCGCTCGCCCTGCTCATGGCCGTCCCCGCTCTGCTGGCATTGCTCGCGCAAGCGCGGCTCGGGCGACGTGCGGAAGCGCTCGAGAGCGAACTCGAGTCGCCACGGCGTTACCTGCTCCGCCGGCACCGCCGTGCCGTCACCGCGTGCGTGTGGCTGATCATCGGCGTCTTCGCCACGCTCGGCCCGTTCGCGTCGATGCTGGTAACGGCCTCCACGCGTGCGTACGGGCTGCCGCTGCGACTCGAACACCTCACGACGCGGCACTTCGAGTTCGTGCTCCTCGGACTCGACGCCTTCGGGCGCGCGCTCCAGCACTCCTTGCTCCTCGCCGGCGGCGCGGCCGTGATCACCTCGACCATGGCGCTCGGCCTCGGCTACGCCCTCACGAAGATGGGGCCGCGAGGCACGGTCGTGCGGCTCCTCGTCGATCTCCCGTACGCACTCCCCGGCATCGTCTTCGCGCTCGCACTCGTGCTCGTCTGGCTCCGCTCACCCATCCCGGGCGTGACGCTCTACGGCACCGTCTGGTTGCTACTGATCGCCTACGTGGGGCACTACCTCGCCTTCGCGCTCCATCCCCTCAGCGCCGCCTGGCGTCAGGTCGATCCGGCCCTGGAGGAAGCGGCGCGCCTCGACGGCGCCGGCACGCTCCAGGTGCTCTGGCACGTGTTGCTGCCGATGGTGGCGCCGACGGTGGCGGTGGCGGCGCTGCTCGTCTTCCTGAGCGCCTTCACGGAACTCTCGCTTTCGGCGCTGCTCGCGGGTGCGCGCTCGGAGACGCTCGGTTGGCTGGTGTTCGGGCTCGAGCAGGCCGGGAGCACGAACCAGGCGGCCGCGCTGTCGTGCCTGCTCGTGGCGATCGTCGGCGCGCTCGCGCTCGTGGCTGCCGGCTTGCGCCGCGCGACGCGAGCGGCGCTCATGCCGCCGCCGCGGTGAGGGATCGACTGCTCATGCGGCCGAAGGGGTCGCGACGCGCAACCTTCAGGCGAGCACGACGTACGCCGCCGCGGCGGCTGCCGTGGTCGCGAAGAGCAGCAGCGAGCGCGGCCACGGGCGCCGCGTGCGACGGCGCCGCTTCCCCATCTTGAGCGGCGCCGCCTCGGGATGGGGCCGCTCCCAGGCGATGAGCGCGACCACGAACGCCGCCAGGACGTGCAGCGGCAGCAGCGCGAGCTCCGGCCCGACGACCACGAGCTGCGCGACGACCACCGAACCGATCGCGACCGCCAGCACCGTGCGCCAGGCGGAGCCGCGTTCGCCTCGACCGACCACGAGGAGTGCCCGCAGCACGAGGAGCACGACGAGTGCGATCGTCCACCACGGGACGTCGACGAGCAGCGGGGCGAGCGCGTCGCGGAACTCCGCGACGTCGGGGAGGGCTGGGAGATCGGGGAGCCGGACGTTCACGCTGCCACCTCCAGCACACCCGCACGAGCGAGTGCGTCGAGTTCGTGCTGCGCGAGGCCGAGCTCGCGCGTGAGGACGCTCGCCGTGTGTTCGCCGAGTCGCGGCGACGGCGATGGGGGGACCGCGTGGGGCCCGAATGGGCTCGCGACGCCGGGGAGGGGACCGAGCCCGGGGTGGTCGGTGACGGTGCGCATGCCGCGGGCGTCGACTTGCGGATCGGCGAACGCTTCGAGGACGTCGTTCACGGGCGTGGCAGGGACGTCGGCGTCGCGCAGCACCGCGAGCCAGGTGCTGCGACTCCGCTCGCGCACGCGGGCGGCGAGCGTCGGGAGGAGGGCGTCGCGAGCGACGACTCGCCCCGCGTTCGTGCGGAAACGAGCGTCGAGCGCGAGTTCCGGCAGGTCCAGCGCGCGGCAGAGCCGAGCGAACTGGCCGTCGTTTCCGCACGCGATCACGAAGGGGGCGTCGGACGCATCGAAGGCGCCATACGGGACGATGGTGGGATGGGCACTGCCGAGCTGCTTCGGGGCTTCACCCGTGAGCAATGCCGCCTGCGCCTGATTGACGAGGCTCGCGAGCGCAACGTCGAAGAGGGCAAGGTCGATCGTCGCCCCCTCCCCCGTCCGGTCCCGCCGTCGCAGCGCCGCCAGGATCGCGATCGCCGCGTGGGTACCCGTGAGGACGTCGATCCAGGCGACACCCACCTTCGCGGGTCCCGTTTCGGGATGACCCGTCATCGCCATCACGCCGCTCATCGCCTGGAGCGAGGCGTCGTAGCCGGCTTCGTAACGCCGTGGCCCCGTCTGCCCGAAGCCGGTGATGGAGCAGACGACGAGGCGCGGATCGGCAGCGCGCAGCGTCGCCGCGTCGAGGCCGTAACGTTCGAGGTCGCCGACCTTGAAGTTCTCGATCACCACGTCGGCGCGGCGTGCGAGCGCGCGAACCAGGTCGGCGCCGCGCGGATCCTTGAGGTCGATGGCGAGGCCCTGCTTGCCGCGGTTGACCGAGAGGAAGTAGGCCGATGCGCGTTCCCCCTCCTCGCCGACGGCGAAGGGGGGGCCCCACCCGCGCGTGTCGTCGCCCCGGAGGGATTCGATCTTCCAGACCGTGGCGCCGAGGTCTGCGAGCGTCTGCGTCGCATATGGCCCGGCGAGCACGCGCGAAAGATCGAGGATCGTCAGGTCGCTGAGCACAGGCCCCGAGTCTACCGTGGTGCGCGCTACGCTCCCACGGGCGGTCGGCCTTCATCGCGGATTCACGAATTGGCGTCCCGTACGACGTTTCGAAGGAGCGTCGTGCTATCGTGCACCTTCTAAAGACGAATTGGAGGCGACGACATGCAACACGGAGTTCGTTCGTTCATGCTGGTGGCGGCGCTGTGCTTCGGCGCGGCATCGGCCCAACAGGCACTCTCGATCGCGACCGGCGGCACGGGTGGCGTCTACTACCCGGTGGGTGGCGGCTACGCGCAGATCATCGATCAGTTCGTCGACGGCTACACCGCCGCGGTCGAGGTGACCAACGCTTCGGTCGAGAACGTCGCGCTGATCTCGCGAGGCGATAGCGACTTCGCGCTCGTGCTCGCCGACACCGCCCTCGCGGCGTACGAAGGCTCGGGTCGCTTCGGCGAGGGGGGCGAGCTGCCGCAGCTCGCGAACCTCCGAGCGATCACCATCGCGTACACCAACGCCGTGCACATCATCACGCTCGCCGACAGTGGCATCGAGAGCCTCGAGGACCTCCGTGGTCGCCGGGTCTCCGTCGGCGCGCCCGGCTCCGGCACCGAGCTCTCCGCCGAGACGATCCTCAACGCCAACGGCATCACGTACGACGAGATCGACGTCCAGCGTCTCTCCGTGAACGAGACCGCCGACGCGCTGCGCGACGGCGCCATCGACGCCGGCTTCTGGTCGGGCGGCGTGCCCACCGGCGGCGTGCTGAGCCTCGCCGAGACGCGGCAGATCCGCATCGTCCCGATCACGGCCGAGGAGGCAGCGAACGTGATCGCCGCCGACTCCACGTTCATCCGGTACACCTTCCCGGCCGATGCCTACCGCGGCATCAGCGAGACCAGCAGCGTCGGCACCCCGAACCTGCTCATCGCCGCCGCCGAGATGGACGAGGAGCTCGCCTACGAGTTCACGAAGGCGCTCTTCGAGAACATCGGCGTGGTGCAGGGCATCCACCCCTCCGCGAACGAGACCGTTCCCGAGATCGCGGTCGATTCACCCATTCCGCTGCACGCCGGAGCGATCCGCTACTTCGAGGAGATCGGCCTCACCGTTCCCGACCACCTCCGGGTCGACTGACGCTGCGCAACCGCGCAGGCAGCCAGACCACGCGCTCCGGCACGACGGGCGCACACACCGACGAACGAACCTGGGGCAGGCGCGCGCGCCTGCCCCAGGTCGTGGCGGGTATCGCCGCGTTCCTCGTCGTGGGCGTGGGCGCGCTGTTCACGGCCTACGACGTGCTCGCTCGGCCGGGGCCCGTGCTGCGCGTGACGATACCGGCTGGCACCGACGGCGCTCCCGCCGAAGAGATCCTCCGGATAGCGCTCGGCGACGATCCGACCTGGGAGGTGCGATGGCGTCACTCCGTGGCAGGTATCGTGGTGCGAGACATCTTCGCGTGGAGGGACGGTCAGATGCTCCTGACGGACACGCTGACCCCGCAGCTCGACGTCGCCGGTCTGGGGCACACGCCTGGGCGTGGCGAGCTCCGTGACGACGGCGCTGGCGGGTACTGGATAGCCGAGATCGACGAGCCGATCGTCGGCAACGCCTACTGGATCCGCATCGGCTCCGAGGCGGCGCCCACCCGCATCGCGCACGGTGAGCGCGAGTTCGACCTCTCCATCGCCCACGCGAGCGTGCGGGCTCGCATCGAGGTGATCGCCCCGTGATCGACGCCGAGAAGGGCGTCGCGATCCCCGACGAGCGCTCGACGCTGCCGATCGGACCGGTGGTCGCGGTGATCGCGACCGTGCTCGGTCTCGCCCTCGGAGCCTTCCAGCTCTACACGGCCGGCTACCAGCCGATGAACCTCTTCGTGCAGCGAGGCTTCCACCTCTCCCTCATACTCGTGCTGGCGTTCCTGATCTTCCCCATCGGGCGCCGCGCGCGGGCGTGGTGGGGCTGGGCGATCGACGGCGCCTTCGTCGCCGGATCGATCTACACCGGCTGGTACCTGATCGCCCACCTCGACGCCATCATCCGGCGCACGGGCTTCTTCACGAGCGACGACGTCACGGCCGGCATCATCGCTACGATCGTGGTGCTGGAGGCCTCCCGCCGCGTGATCGGCGCCGTGATCACGGTGGTCGCGGGCGTCTTCATCATCTACGCCATGGCGGGACCGCGCGGCAGCCTCCCGGGGCTTTCGGACTACCTCCCGGGCATCCTCGCGCATCGCGGCTACGACGTCGACCGGATCATCGCCCAGCTCTACCTCGGTCAGGAGGGGATCTTCGGGCTCCCGCTCGGCGTCGCGGCCACCGTCGTCTTCACCTTCATCCTCTTCGGGGCGTTCCTCGAGACGACGGGGGCCGGCAAGTTCTTCATCGACATGGCCTACGCCGCCGCCGGCCGCGCCCGCGGTGGGCCGGCGAAGGCTGCCGTGGTCGCCTCGGGCTTCATGGGCTCGATCTCAGGGAGCGCCATCGCCAACGTGGTGACGTCGGGCGCGTTCACCATCCCGCTCATGAAGAAGCTCGGCTACAAACCCGAGGAGGCCGGCGGGATCGAGGCAGCGGCTTCGACCGGCGGTCAGATCATGCCGCCGATCATGGGGGCCGGCGCCTTCCTGATGGCGGAGTACACCGGTTTGCCATACGCCGACATCGTGCGATTGTCGGTGCTGCCGGCGCTCCTCTACTTCGCGACCGTCTTCCTCTTCGTCGACATCATCGCCGCGAAGCGAGGCATGACGGGGCTCAAGAGCTCGGAGCTCCCGCGCGTCGGCCAGGTGATGAAGGACGGTTGGTACTACCTCGTTCCGCTCGGCATCCTGATCTACTTCCTGCTGCGCGATTTCTCCCCCAATCGCGTCGGCTTCATCGCCATCGTGGCGATCGTGATCGTGGCGATCGTGCGTTGGGGCATCCGCCGCTTCGTGCTGCGTGTCGCGCCCGACGACGATGGGCCGCGCCTCCCCGTCGCCGCCGCGTCGGTGCTCGGTCTTCGGCGCATCGTCGCTGCGCTCGAGACCGGCGCTCGCAACGCGATCCCCGTCACGGTCGCGTGCGCTGTTGCCGGGATCGTGGTCGGCATCATCGGCCTCACGGGGCTAGGACTCAAGTTCTCGGCGCTGATGCTGACCTTCTCGGGCGGCAACCTCGTGCTCGCGCTCTTCCTGTTGATCCTCGCGAGCCTCGTGCTCGGGCTCGGCCTGCCGGTGACCGCGAGCTACATCGTGCTCGCCGTGCTGGCGGCGCCCGCGCTCGTGAACGAGTTCGGCATCCCGCTGATCATCGCCCACCTGGTCATCTTCTGGTACTCGCAGGATTCGAACGTGACGCCTCCGGTGGCCCTCGCCGCCTTCGCGGCCGCCGGGATCGCGAACTCCGATCCCATGAAGACCGGCTTCCAGGCCTGGAAGTTCGCCAAGGGTCTCTACCTGATCCCGCTCTTCTTGGTCTACAACCCGGAGATGGTGACGGGCGGCCCGTTGCCGTACGTCATTTGGACCGTGCTGGTGGCGATCGTGGCGCTCTTCGCGTTCGCGGCCGCGCTCGAAGGGTTCATGTTCACGCGCATGTTCTGGCTCACGCGGTTGCTGGTGCTCCCGGGGCTCGTGATGATCTTCTACCCGAGCTTCGTGGTGGAGGTCGCGGGCCTCGGGATCATGCTGCTGGTGCTGGCGATCAACTTCACGAAGCGGCGGCGAGAACGGCGCGACGAGCGGGTAGCCTGACCCATGGCCATGCCGCCACGCCCCCGGGTTCTGGAGCTCCGCCACGGCGGAGTCGGCTCGATCGTGCACGCGGGCAAGGACGTCCCATCCGCCATCGGCAAGTCGCGTGCACCGGGCCCGCTCGCGCTCGGCCGCGAGGGCTTCCGAGGCGACACGGTCGCCGACCGCAAGAACCACGGCGGCCCCGACAAGGCCGTCTGCGTCTACCCCGCAGCGCGCTACGACGATTGGCTGGAGCGCTACGGCCATCCGCTCCGCCGCCCCGCTTTCGGCGAGAACCTCCTGCTCGCGCACGCGGACGAGGCGAGCACCTACGTGGGTGATCTCTATCGTCTGGGCACGGCGCTCGTGGAGGTCCGTCAGCCGCGCGTGCCGTGCTACAAGCCCGCCGCCTTCACGGGGGAGGCGCGCCTGACGCTCGACCTACGGAGCACAGGGTGGACCGGGTGGTACCTCGGCGTGCGCGAGGACGGCGTGATCGGCGAGGGGGACTACGCCGAGTTGCTCGAGCGCCCCGCGAGCGCGCTCAGTGTGCTGCGGCTCAACGAGTTGCGCTACGGCGAGGGCGTCGCCGAGGAGGACCTGATCGCGGCGGCGACGGCGCCGGGGCTGCTCGAGGCGTGGCGGGAGGCGTTGCGGACCCGCGCCGCGAAAACGGCGCGCGACTGATCAATCGCGCGCCGCACACCACTCTCGATCGGGGCCGTACTCCGATCCCGCTCGGAATCAATCCAGGAAGTCGCGCAGCTTGCGCGTTCGACTCTCGTGGTACTTCAGCTTCCGCAGCGCCTTGTTCTCGATCTGGCGGATGCGCTCACGCGTGACGCCGAAGTGGCTGCCGACCTCCTCGAGCGTGTGCTCGCGCCCGTCGACGAGCCCCTTGCGAAGTTTGAGCACCATCGCCTCGCGCTCCGAGAGCTTGTCGAGGGCCTCCTCGAGCTCCTCGGAGAGGATGATCTTGCTCGCTTGCTCCACGGGCGACTCGATGTTCTCGTCGGGGATGAAGTCGCCGTAGAAGGAGTCCTCCTCGTCGCCGATCGGCGTCTCGAGGCTGAAGGGCTCGCGCGTGAGCTTGAACGCCTCCTCGACCTTTTCGGCGTTCCAGTCCGGGCCCATCGCGTCGGCGATCTCTTCGTAGGTCGGTTCCCGCGATAGTTCCTGCTGCAGGCGGCGGCTCGCTCGCGTGAGCTTGTTGATCGTCTCCACCATGTGCACCGGGATGCGGATGGTGCGCGACTGATCCGCGATCGCGCGGTTGATCGCCTGCCGGATCCACCAGGTGGCATAGGTCGAGAACTTGTAGCGGCGGCGGTACTCGAACTTCTCGACCGCACGGATGAGGCCCTGGTTGCCCTCCTGGATGAGGTCGAGGAAGCTCATGCCGCGTCCGTTGTACTTTTTCGCGATCGACACCACGAGGCGGAGGTTCGCCTCGATCAGGTGCTGCCGCGCGAGGTCACCGTCCTCTACGACGCGCTTCTGGCGCCGCCGCTCGCGTTCCTCGAACGAATCGGCATCCTCGTCGAGTCGCTTACGGGCGGCTTCGCCCTCCTCGATGCGCCGCGCGAGGCTGATCTCCTCCTCGAGCGTGAGTAGCTTGACGCGTCCGATCTCCTGGAGGTACTGACGGACGGGATCGTTCGTCTTGACGCGTGCGTCGGCCATCGCCTCGGCGCGCGCTTCCATCTCCTCGCGCTCGAACTTCTCGGTCGCCTCGGCGTCCTCGTCGTCGTCCTCGATGTCTTCGTTCTCGAAGCCACCCTCCTCGTCGTCGATGACCTCGTCCTCGGCGAGGTCCGCGATCGAGATACCCTGCGCCTCGACGACCTCCATCAGATCCTCGAAGTTCGCCTCTTCGGGCTCGACGCCGATCTCGGCGACCGCCTTGTTGAACGCGACCGTGAGTTCAGCCGTGTCCACACTCCCCGCCTTCTTGCCGCTCGCGAGGACGTTCTTGATGGGTGCGGTGGCAAGCCAACCGGCGGAGGCTACGGTCGACGTCGCGTCGGCGTCGTCACCCTTCGAGGGAGCCGATTTCGTCGCCTTGGTGCTGCCCTTCGTGGCGGAAGGCTTCGCCTTTGGCGTGCTCGCGGGTTTCTGGGCGGTGCTCTTCGCGGCGGGCTTCGACGCGCGCTTGGCGGTCGCGCCTTTCGCGGCGGCCGCGCCCTTCGCGCTCGCCTGTACGGTCGGCGCCTCGGTCGCGCCGTCGGCGGACGGCGTGCTGCTGGCAGTGGTGCTCTTCGCCTTGGCCACGGTGCCTCCTGGGGTCGTCATACGTCGTGATCGGGTGGTCACGAGGGGTCGTCTCACAGTTCGGAACGCGTCTCGGCGGCGCTCCGCCGACGACACACACCACGAATCGTGCATCGTACTCGGAGCGCGCGCGCACGTAGGTCCGGCACGCGACGAGTGCCGGGCCTACGAGCGTCCCGGCTGATCGAACACGGATGGTATCACGACCAACGCGATTCGGATCGGGTGATCCACGTTCG
>JACCWH010000179.1 GCA_013697735.1 Trueperaceae bacterium
GCTACGGGCTACCGGCGGCGTCGTCGGTGCACAAGGCGGTCGAGGCGCTCGTTGCGCACGGGCTCCTGCTGCGCGACGAGCGCGGGATCGCGTTCGACAGTCCCTTCGTGGAGCGCTGGGCGCGGCGAGAGGTGGCGCCGGACGTGGGGTGAGCGGTCCGACCACCGAGTTTCTACATCGGGGCCGTGCGCACGACGCATCGCAGGCCAGGCGCCCGCCGCAAGCGCATGTCGAGCGTCAGGAGTTCCGCGCCCGATGCCTCCGCGATGGCCACGTACCAGGCGTCGTAGGTGGTGACGGTATGACGCAGCTCCCACGCCCGCTCGGCGAACGGAGCGTACGGCAGCAACTTGAAGCGCATGTCGAGCAGGTCGCGATGCGCGAGCGCAGCGATCTCGGCCGCGATCGTGCCGGCGAGGGCGGTGCGCCGCAGCACGCTCGCGACCTCGACGGGCATGAGGTGCGGAGCGAGCAAGTCGCCCACCGCGAGCATCGACAACGACCATTCCCCGATCGCCCCTGAATCTAGGAGGGCGGCAGCAACGATCGAGGCGTCGGGAACGCTCCTCACCGCCGATCGGCGTCGAGGGACGCGATGATCTCCTCGCTACTCACCATGGTCCGCGTGAGCCGCTTCCGCCTCTCGATGCGCTCGATGAGCGCCGCGGGATCGGGCTGGGCCGCCAGGTCCAGGAGGAATGTGTGCAAGTACGACTGGAGTGAGCGCCCGGATCGCGCGGCACGAGCAGCGAGTTCGTCCCGGACGTCCTCGGGAACCTCTCTGATGGTGATCGTCGTGGCCATGCATGCATTCTAGCGGCGTTGTCGACTTGCATGCACTGGGCTGCGGACGCTGCACGGCCTCCACGCCTTCGCTACGACCGCAGGTATGCATCGCCGAGCGCATGAGGTAAGGCATGATATCCTTACCGACGAGGAGTTGGAGAGATGAAAAAGCGTGCCACGGTCACGAGTAAGGGGCAGATCACCATCCCGAAGGAAGTTCGCCGCCATCTCGGGCTCGAGAAAGGCGATCAGGTGATGTTCTCCATCGAGGATGGCCGGACGATTCTCCACCCGGTCCCAACCACGCACCAGGCCTTCTCCACGTACGCCGGCGCGCTCGGCGGCCTTGCCACTGCAGAAGAGGTAGGACGCTGGCTCCGCGAACTTCGTGACGAGGACTGATCGATGCGGAGTGCGATCGACACGAACGTCATCTCGACGCTGTGGTCGGGGGAGCCGACGGCGCAGCGGATCGTCTCGGTCCTCGAGGATGCGCGCCACGTCGGTGGTCTCGTCATCTGTGCACCCGTGTTCGCCGAGCTGCACGCCTACCCCGGAGCAGACAGACGGTTCGTCGAGCGCTTCCTCACATCCACCGGCATCGAGATCGACTTCGACCTAGACGGAGCCGTCTGGCGACGAGCAGCCGTTGCCTACGCAGCCTATGCCGATCGGCGCCGCGCTGCTGGCGGGGGGCAGTCGAAACGGCTCCTCGTGGACTTCATCGTGGGTGCGCACGCCCTGCTCACGAGCGATCGCCTCGTGACACTCGATGGGAGCAGGTACGACATCGCCTTTCCGAGTCTGGCGATCGTATCGGACTGAATCCTCTCGGGCGATCCAGGACCGGTTCTTGTACCGGCTCCGTCCACAGGTTCTGATAGCCTCTGCCCGTGACCACGACCGCCCCCCTCCCGCACTACGACCTCGTCATCGTCGGCGCCGGCCCCGTCGGTCTCGAAGCGGCCATCCGCGCCAAGCGGTCCGGGCTGCGCTACCTGGTGATCGAAGGGGGCGCCGTGGTCGAGGCGATCGTCCGCTACCCCACCTACATGACCTTCTTCACCACGAGTGAGCGCCTCGAGATCGGTGGGCACCCGCTCGTCGCGTCGACCGACAAGCCGACGCGCAAGGAGGCGCTCGACTACTACCGACGCGTCGTTCAGAACGAAGGTCTAGCGGTACGGACGTTCACCGAAGTCACGGCCGTCGAACCGCTCGCGGACGGCACCTTCCGCGTGGGCATCCAGAGCGATCGCGATGATCTCAACGACGTGCACGCCCACGCCGTCGCCATAGCCACGGGCTACTACGCCAACCCCAAGCGCCTCGGCATCCCCGGCGAGGATCTCCCGAGCGTCAGCCACTACTACAGCGAGGCGCACCCCTTCTACGGCCGCACCGTCACCATCGTCGGCGCCGGCTCCAGCGCCGCCGACACCGCGCTCGACCTCTACCGCGCCGGTGCGCGCGTCACCATCGTCCACCGCGGCGCCGACTTCCGACACAGCCTCAAGTACTGGATCCGCCCCAACATCGAGAACCGCGTGAAGGAGGGGAGCATCGTGGCGCACTTCCACACCACCGTGTGCGAGATCACGCCCGACGCCGTGATCGCCGACAAGCGCGCGCCCGGGCAGCCGGCGCAACGCATCGCCATCCCCACCGACCAGACCTTCCTGCTCACCGGCTACTTCGCGGCGCCCGAACTGCTGCGCGCCGCCGGCGTGCGGATCGACCCCGAGACGCTCTCCGCAGAGCTCGACCCCGAGACGTTCGAGACCAACGTCGCCGGCCTCTACTGCATCGGCTCGGCGGGCTTCGGCACCCGCACGAGCGACGTGTTCATCGAGAACGGACTCGTGCACGCGGAGCGCGCGGTGGACCACCTGATCGCTCGGCTCACGGCCGCCCGAGAGAGCGGTGTCGGGGCTGATTGAGGCGGGCCCGTGCGCTTGGACGGGGTGTGGACGGGCATCATGCCGCAGGATGTGGCCATGCGCGGTAGCGACTACAATTCCTTGGACCACGATCCCATCGACCACGCCCGCTTCGGCGCTCCGGCCGGAGCCACCGGCCACGGCGGCGGCGCGCCGAGCGAGCCCGCAGCGTGCACGCTCGTCTATGATCCGGTCCACGACCTCGCCACCGGACGCGTCTCCTCACTCGAGGCGAGGCGCCGGGCAGCGCCCAGCACCACGGACGCCGACACCGCGGCGGCCGCGCTCGGGCCGGCCAGAGACGGCGCGCTCGGGCACCGAACGCTCGGCGAGGCGTGCCGCCACTTGCGCGGATGGCGCGACGCGGGCTGCGAAGAGCTGCGACTCAGCATCGACGTCTCCGCCCGCGACATCGCCCGACCCACGGTCGTCGCCACGGTGCTGGCGGCGCTGTCACGGCACGATCTCCCGACCGACGCCCTCGAGCTCGAGATCGACGAGCGCACTGCGCGCACCGGCGGCGCTGCCGCCCGCACGAACCTCGGGCGCTTCCAGCGCCTCGGCGTCCGACTCGCCATCGACGGCTTCGGGCGCGACGCCGCCCCGCTCGCGATCCTGCGCGACCTCGAGGTCGACACCGTCAAGCTCGACCCGACGATCGTCCGCGGCCTCGGGTCGCCGCTGCGCGCTCCTCACTTCGCGCTCGCCCTGATCGACGCCATGACCCTCGTGGCCCGGCACCTCGACGTCGTGATCGTCGCCTGCGGCGTCGACACCGTGACGGCGCACGACACCGTCCGCAACCTCGACTGCCGAGCGGCGCAGGGACCGTTCTACGGGCCCGCGCTCACGACCACCACCGTGGTCGAATACGTCCAGGAACGACTTCCGCCGGCCTGATCCGCGTACGAGGGGGCAGGCCGTCCATTGTGCTCGGGGGCCGTCCGTCGCATGATGAGGGGAGAGCCCGGGGAGCAGTGGCGCGCGCCGTTGCTTCCCGGTGCGAATGGAGGCTCGTACATCATGGACAAGCAACGAGGCGTCGGCATCCTCCTGATCATCCTAGGAGCGATCTTCCTCTTCGGGAGATTCGTGAACCTCGGAGCGGTACTGTGGCCGTTCTTCGTGATCGCGCCGGGGGTCGCCCTGCTGGTGTGGGCCTTCCTCGGCGGGCGCAGCGCCGCCGGACTCGCCGTTCCCGGAAGCATCGTCACCACCGTGGGACTCATCCTCATGGTGATGAACGCGACGAACACCTTCGAGGCGTGGTCCTACGCCTGGGCGCTCGTGGTGGCGTCGGTGGGCGTCGGTACCTTCCTCTACGGTTCGCTCGTGACCGACGCCAAGCGGCAGCGCGACGGCCTGCGCACCGCGGCCGCCGGCCTGGTGATGTTCGCCGCCTTCGGGATCTTCTTCCAGTTCCTCGTGTTCGGCGACCGCTGGGGAACGTGGGTCGGGCAGTGGCTCCTGCCGCTCCTCCTCATCGGCGGTGGGGTCTACATGCTCTATCGGCAACAGCGGCCGGCCATGGAGCGCCAGCAGACGTAAGCGTCACGCTGCATGCGCCTCGTCGTCACCCACGAGCAGCCCGACTTCGACGCGCTCGCCAGCGCCGCGCTCGCCACGCTCCTCTTCCCCGGGAGCGTGGCCGCGCTCGCCGGGACGCTCGAGGGCGGCGTCGGTGAGGTGCTCAAGCTCTACCGCGACCAGTTCTCGCTCGTCACCGCCGAGGAGGTCGATCTAGACGAGGTGCGAGAACTGATCGTGGTCGACACGTCCGACCGCGGCCGTCTCGGTCGCTTCTCGGCGCTCGTCGGCCGTGTCCCCGTCACCGTGTTCGACCACCACCCGCGACCGAGCGATCCCGTGCACGGCACCCACGGGATTCGCGAGGCCGTCGGTGCCACGGTCACGCTCCTCGCCCGCCGCCTGCGGGCGGAAGGCGTGACGCTCGATCCGCCGCTCGCGAGCCTCGCCTTGCTCGGACTCCACGAAGACACGGGCGACTTCACCTTCGACGGGACGACGCACGAGGACCACTCGGTCGCCGCCTGGCTGCAAGAGCAGGGCGCGAACCTCGACCTGGTGCGGCGGTTCCGCTCGCCCGGCGTGCCGAGCGAGCTCGTAGCGCTCCGCGACGAGATCCTCGCGAACGCCCGCGAGCACCGCGTGTCGGGCAGGAGCGTCGCGGTGGCGTCGTTCGCGAGCGACGACTACGTGCCGTCGGCGAGCGGACTCGCGAACGAACTGCTCTTCGCGGTCGGCGCCGACGCCGCCGTCGTCACGGGTGCGATGGACGGGCGCACGCTGGTCTTCGCGCGGTCCACGCCGCGCGTCGACGTGAGCGGTGCACTGGCGCGAGCGTTGGGGGGCGGCGGCCACCCGCGCGCGGCGTTCGCTCGCACCGACCTCGCTCCAGACGCGGCGCTCGAGGCCGTGCTCGCGGCGCTCCCGCCGTTCGTGGTGCCACCGCTGCTCGCGCGCGACATCATGAGCTCGCCCGTGGTGCGCGTCGACGCCTCGGCGCGGCTCGCCGAGGCGCGGCAGCTCCTCGCGCGCCACCGGCACAACGGCGTCCCCGTCGTCGACGCCGACGGCACGCTCGTCGGCGTGATCTCGCGTCGCGACCTCGACCACGCGATCCGTCACGGCTTCGCCGAAGCGCGGGTGTCTGGATTCATGACCGCCCCGGCGATCACCGCCGGTCCGGCAGCCACACTGCGAGACCTCGAGGAGCTCGTGCTCGCCCACGACATCGGCCGCGTACCGATCGTGGCGAACGCGCCCGCCGGGACCGCCGGCGGCGACTCGAGCGACACCGGCCCGCCCCACCTGGTGGGGATCGTGACCCGCAGCGACCTCATCCGGGCGCGCCACGCCCGCGCCGCGCCGAGCGGCCCGGCGGAGCGCGTACTGGCGTCGCTTCCGGGAGGGGCGCGGGACGTGCTCACCGAAGCCGCTCGCGTCGCGGGTGACGCGCGGCTCTACCTCGTGGGCGGCACGGTTCGAGACGGCCTGCTCGGCGTCGGCTACCACGACCTCGATCTGGTCGTCGAAGGCCACGCGTTCCACGGCAGCTCCGGCGGCGACGATCGGTCGCCCGCCGAGATGCTCGCACAGTCGCTCCGCGAGCACCTCGGCGGTACGCTCTCCACCCACGCCGAGTTCGGTACCGCGTCGCTCCGGCTCGACTCCGGCCTCGTGGTCGACGTCGCGAGCGCACGAACCGAGGCCTACCTTTACCCCGGCGCGCTGCCGCAGGTGCACGAAGGCGCGCTCTTCGACGACCTCTCCCGACGCGACTTCGGCGTGAACGCGCTCGCCGTGCGCGTGCACCCGGAGCCACCGGAGCTCGTCGATCACTTCGGCGGACTCGTCGACCTCGAGGCGCGCCGCCTGCGCGTGCTCCATCCGCTGTCGTTCGTGGAGGATCCGACGCGCATCGTACGTGGCGCGCGCCTCGCCGGACGGCTCGGGCTCGACTTCGACGCCGACACGCGCGCGAAGGTGCCGCCGGCGCTCGCGCCCGACGTGCTCGGTAACGTCTCTGGGGCGCGCCTCCGGGCCGAGCTCGAGCTCACACTCGCCGAGGCGCGTGTCGCGCCCGCACTGGCGCACCTCGTCGCACTCGGCGCGATGGCGCCGCTCTACGCGCTCGAGGCCGACGCCGACGCGCTGCAGCGACTCGACACCGCCCGCGAGGAGGCCGCGAAGCGCGGTGAGGCGAGCGATCCGGGTGACGGGCAGGTCGCGGCGTACCTCATGCTCCTCCTCGTGAGCACCGCCGATCGCGAGGCGGAGCGGGCGATCGAGCGCTTCCACCTGCCGCGCCGCCTCGCGGCCACCCGCGATCGCATCCGGGCGCTCGCACGCGGCGACGTGCCCCCGAGCGACGAGCGTCTCGAGGTGCTCGACGCTGCCGCCCGGCGGGCGCTCGTCGCGTTCGCGCCGCACCTGCGGGAGGCGGTGGCCAGCTTCGAGCATGCGCCCGATCGGCCCCGGGTTCGTGGCAGGGACGTGGTACGGTTGGGCCTGCCGCCGGGTCCGCGCGTCGGAGACGTGCTCGCACGGATCGAGCGAGCTCGGAACGAGGGGACGGTCGCAGACTACGCAGGGGAGATGGCACTTGCACGGTCGTTGGTCGAGCACCTGACCAACGCCGAAGAGCCCGGCCCGAACGACCCGGAGCGGTAGGTCGCGACGAGACACACACATGGTCCTGAACTACTTCAACAACCCCACCGTGCTGATCATCGCCTCCATCGTGATGGTGATGGCGCTCATCTTCCACAACATCGCGCAGGCCTGGATGGCGAGCCGGTACGGCGACCACACGCCCAAGTACCAGGGCTTCACGCAATTCGACCCGCAGACGCACCTCGAACCCATGGGGGTATTGTTCCTCTTCCTGCTCGGCTTCGGCTGGACGAAAGCGGTACCCGTGAACTCGCGCAACTACTCGGGGCGCGGGCGCATCGAGGCGCTGGTCTGGTACACCGGCCCGCTCGCGTACCTGCTCGTAGCGGCGGTCTCGTACACGATCGCCTTCGTCTTCCTGCGAGCGGCGAGCGCCCAACTCGCGCAGGCATTCGTCGTCGCGGGCGACGTGGCGGTGCTGCACGCGGTGATCAACGTCTTCCCCGTATTTCCGCTCGACGGTGCGCGCGCCGCGCTCGCCTGGGGCGATCGCTCCGTGCGTCAGTTCGTGCAGCAACTGGCGCAGTTCGGCATCATCGGCTTCATCGTGATCTTCATGCTGCTCTCCGCGACCGGCGTCACGGGCGCCATCATGGGCTTCTTCCGCGGTGCGATCCTCGGTGGGCTGAGCGCGATCTTCAACCTCTTCGGCTGAACCGGGTCAGGCCCGCAGGGCCGTCGCCCGAACCGCGGTCCGCGGCTTCGAGTGCACGGCCATGTGCACGATGGGCGAGTACGTCTCGACCGTCTCGAGCATCGTGCCGTCGGGCATGAAGCGACGGATGATGTGCCCGCCGCGCCGCGCCACGTAGAGGACGCCGGCACGGTCGACGCCGAGATCGAGGAGCTGGTCGCTCGCTTCGCCGTGGAGCTTTTCGAAGGTGTACGTGGTCCCGAGCTTCCCGTTGGGCGTCACCGAACGGATCTTGCCGCTGGTGCCGTCGCTGATGAACAGGGTGCCGTCGCCGGAGACGGTGAAGCCGTCGATGAGGCGCATGCCTTCCTGATCGGCGCCGAGCCGGAACGCCCACCGCGTCTCGTAGACGCCCGCGCTCGAGAGACGCTGCACCTGCCGGTTGCCGTAGTCGAGCACGTAGACCCTGCCGTCGGGACCCACCGCGAGGGTACGCGGGTCCGCGAAGGTCCCCTGCCCCGCCCCGCGCCCGCCGAACCGAGCGAGGTAGCGACCGTCCGCGTCGAAGCGCTGCACCGTGTGGGTTTCGCTATCGAGCACGTAGACGGAGCCGTCGGGCGCCACGGCGATCGACGCCGGGTAGAGGAACTCCCCCTCCTTCATGCCGTACGGCCCGAACGAACCGACCACGTCGCCCTGCGGATCGAGTTTCGTGATCATGCGATGGCTCTCGTCGCCGGCGCGATACTCGAAGGCCGCAGCGAAGAGGTGGCCGTCGCTCCCGACCGCCACCGACACGGGAGCGGTGGAGAACGCATCGTCGGCGACGCCGAGATCGCCGAGCGAGAGGTGGAGGTTCCCCTCCGTGTCGAGCAGCCGCACCACGCCCTGGCGTGAGTTGACGGTCAGCACGATGGCGTCGTCGAGCTCCTCGCCCGCCGCCTCGCCGAAGTCGGTGGCGAGCAGGACCTCGAGCACCGCCGCGAGCGTCGGTCGGTCGTCGGGATCCTTGGCGATCATCCGCATCACCAAGGCGTCGAGGGCCTTGGGTACGCGCAGGTTGAGCTGCCGCGGCGGCGCCGGCGTCTGGAAGATCTGCTGGTGGACGATCGCCTCGTATCCCCCCTTGAACGCCGTCTGCCCGGTGAGCATCTCGTAGAAGACGAGACCGAGGGAGTAGATGTCGCTACGGTGATCGATCTTGAGTCCGCGCGCCTGCTCGGGCGACATGTAGACCGGCGTGCCGACGCGCGCGCCCGTCATCGTCAGGCGCGACAGCACCTTGCCGCCGGCGATGCCGAAATCCATGAGTTTGACGGCGTGGTCGCTCAACCGCTGGGGGTCGGACCCCACGATGCCCCCGCGCATGATCATGATGTTCGCCGGCTTGATGTCGCGGTGGATGATGCCCGCCGCGTGGATGTGCTGCAGTGCATCGGTGACGCGCTGCATGATGGCGGCAGAGAGGTCGATGGAGAGTTCGGCCGCCTCGATGTACCCCTCGAGGGAGCGGCCGTCGACGAACTCCATCACCATGAAGTGCTGGGGGCCGAGGCTGCCGTGCTCGAACGTCTGCACGATGTTCACATGATCGAGACGCTGCGCCACCTCCGCCTCCCGGTGGAAGCGACGGATGAACTTCGCATCGGCGACGTATTGGTCCATCGGCACCTTCAGTGCCACGATCTTGCCGTCCGACAGGCGTTTCGCCTTGAAGACCGACGCCATTCCCCCCGAACCGACCTTCTCGAGCACGTCGTAACCGGGGATCGCGAGCGGCTCGTCCTTGCCGTACACGACCACCGCGTCACCCCCCTTGGTGGTGGTGCGACGCCGCCGCATCACCGGTCCACCGCGCAGACGACGCTTGTGGAGCGGCGGCGCGACGCGGCTGCTGCGGTACGCGGCGACACCCGCAGGAACGAGCAGACCGAGGGCGAGCGCATACGCGACCACGGGCGCCGTGGCGCGTTCGAAACCCCCGAACGACACGGAGCCGGCAGCGAGGATCACCGAGAGCGCGAGCAGCGTCACGAGGATCCATTGCGGCGCCCGCGCCAGCATCAGCGACAGCACGATCACCATGATCCCCAACGCGATCAGCATCGCGCGCCGCTCCCTTCCGGTCCATCCCGACGACCGATCACATGACCTCCGCGATCACCAGGGTGATGTTGTCGTGGCCCCCGCGCTCGTTCGCGAGTGCGATCAGGTATTCGACCACATGTTGGCGGTCGCGGGTGCGGCGTAATTCCTCTAGGATCTCCTCGGGCTTCACCAGCCCGTGCAGGCCATCGCTGGAGAGTACGAACGTGTCGCCCACCTTCAGCTCGACCTCGGCGGTGTCGGGAGCGACCTGCGGCCGCGTCCCGAGCGCACGCGTGATCAGGTTGCGCCACTCGTGCTCCTCCGCCTCCTGCTCCGTGATCACTCCCTTCGCGAGCTGCTCCTCGACCCACGAGTGATCCTTCGTGATCTGGTAGATGGTGTTCCCACGCACGAGGTAGGCGCGCGAGTCGCCGACGTGTCCGACGTAGGCGCGGCCGTCGAGCACGGCCAGGCAGGTGAGCGTGGTGCCCATTCCGCGGCGTCCTTCGTGGTTCGTGGCGACGCCGTAGATGCGTCGGTTGGCGAGGCGGAACGCCTTGTCGAGCATCGTCGTGACCTTGACGACGGCGTTGCCCTGACTCAACTCCGCAGCGTAGCGCTCGAAGCTCTCGTCGAGCACCTCGACTGCGGTCTTACTCGCGACCTCGCCCGATGACGCGCCCCCCATGCCGTCGGCGACGGCGTAGAGGTCGAGTGCGCCGCGCGGCACCGAAAATGACCAGACTCGGTGATAGTCCTCGTTGAGGGGTCGGACACGACCGACATCGGAACCGTGCCCCACGTGATGTCCAGTCCGCACGAGCGGATTCTACCGCTTCGCGGACGAACGCACGTCGACCCCGGGTCGCCCGGCGCCCGCGCGATCAGTTGACGCGGTCGCGGGGCCGCGTCAGCGTCTCGAGGTAGGGGTAGCGCGTGAGGAGCTCGTGCAGGTTCGCGACGAGCCGGACCGCCTCGGCGCGGTCGCTCGGGAGCTCCTTGATGCGAAAGCAGGCGGCGTGCCCACCGGGGAACACGAACGTCGGCGTCACGCAGACGTCTCGCGTGCAGGCCCGACAATGCTCCTGCGCCAAGAGCGTGCGCGCCTCCGGGTCGTCGAGGTCGCGCTCGAAGCAGGCGAGGTGGAGCTCGGCGGCCTCGGCGGCGGCGAAGATCGTCGCTCGATCGAAGGGGCGGCGGTCGCGATGGCGCGCACGCAGGAGCGCCAGCCGGAAGCGGTCGTGGGCTTCCTTCCCCTGCCGCCGCGCGGCGAGCGACGCCAGGAACGGCAGCAGGCCACGCCCCCCCGTTTCGTCGCCGGGATCGAGCCGCTCGTTCCAGACGTGCCACGGTGTCGCGCCGCGATAGCGGGCCTGGTAGATGCTGAAATGGCGCCATTCGAACGACAGGTTCAGATCGACGGCGACGAGCTCGGCGACCTCGGCGCCGCGCCAGGCATACGGGCAGAGGTAATCGAAGTACACGTCGACGTGGGCGGTCACGCTCGTCATGACACCTCGCGCTCCGCCACACGCCGGTCGCGTGGCACACATCGGTGTCTCATGGAGGCGCGCGCCGCCCGACCACGCGTCAGTTCGAAGGCTCCGTATCGCCTTGACCGACGTTCGGAAGCGGCCGCTCGGGAATCTCACCGACGCGCTTCTCGAACCGCGCGACGTTGTCGGCGAGCGTCCGTAGCAAGGCCTTGGCGTGCTGCGGGCTCATGATCATGCGGCCGAGCACGCGGACGGGTTGGCGTGGGTAGGCGAGTGCGAAATCGATGAAGAAGGCGTCCTCGGTGTGGGTGACGATCGCGGCGTTCACGAAGCGCCCCTTGGCCGTCTCCGCGTCGATCTCGAGCTTCATGGGTCGTGCGCCTTGGGGCGCGTTCGGTCGTCCCTGATCGTCGGCCATCGTCGACCTCCTCTGCGCTCAGGTGGCGGCCGCGAACTGCGCCAGCAGCCGCGGAAGTTGGAAACGGATGCGGCCGAGGTCGGCGATCGACGCCAGCCGGAGCACGAGCACCATCCCGGTGCTCCCCGGATCCGTCGCTCCCGGGCTCTTGGGCAGGGGCGCGAGGACCACCGGACCGCCACGGTACTCGATGACCGTCTGCTGGAGGTCGCCGCCCACGAATCCGCCGAGCACCTTGCTCGCCGCGAGCGCCGAAGCGACGAGCGGACCGGCGTCCGAGAAGCCGGGCGGCTCGCGCGCTTCCTCGCCGCGGACCTCACCCGATTCGTCGACCACCGCGACCGCCAACACCCCCTTGACCGTGAGTACGTCGCTCAGGAGCGAGGGGAGATCGCGCCTCATGCGAGCAGCCCGACCACGCGCTCGGCCGCCTCGGCGGCGCGCAGGCGCGCCTTGCCGAGGTTGCCCGTCGGGTCCATCGTCACCAGCAGGTAGAGGTCGGGCGTGATGACCCGCACGAAGGCGAGGGAGCGCTCGGTGGTGATCATCATCTCGCGCGTCGCGCCCGCATCGAGGTGGTCGCCGAGCGCGCGCGCCACGCCGCCGAGCACGTGCGTGAGTTCGGCGGCCGTCGCGGCCAGATCGCGGCCCGGACTCGGGTGCTGCTCGACGACCAGACCGTCGGTCGAACCGATCGCGGCTAGCGTCGCACCGTCGACGCCGTCGACGAGTTCCTCGAGGATCGATTCCAGGCTCTCCATGAGCGCGAGTCTACCGCCTCGCGCCACAGCGGCGGCGTGCGCGGCCGCGATGGCCGGTCGCCTGGTATCGTGCCCCAGTGAGCCAACTGCACGTCCGTGCCGAGCCTGGCGCCGTCGCCGAGCACGTCCTCCTCCCGGGGGACCCGAACCGCGCTCGTCGGATCGCCGAGCGCTTCCTCGACGACAGCGTCCTCTACACCGATCACCGGCAGATGTTCGGGTACACCGGTACCTACCGGGGCCTGCGCGTGAGCGTGCAGGCCACCGGTATGGGCTGCCCAAGCCTCGCCATCGTGGTCGAGGAGTTGATCCGACTCGGTGCGCGCACGCTCATCCGCGTCGGCACCGCCGGCATCGTGGCGAGCGAGATCGCGCCCGGCGACCTCGTCGTCGCCCACGCGAGCGTGGCGAACGACGGCACCACTCGCCACTACATGCACGGGCAGCCCTTCGCCTGCGTCGCGGACTTCGGCGTCACCCGGGCGCTCGTCGAAGCCGGTACGGCAGCGGGTACGGCGCCGCACGTCGGTCTCATCCGCACCGACGACGCCTTCTACGCGGTGGCGCCCGACGACGTGAGCGCCATCCGCGCGACCGGAGTGCTGGCGATCGAGATGGAGGCGAGCACGCTCTTCCTCCTCGGCTCTCTCAGGAGCGTCCGTACCGGGTGCGCCCTCGTCGCGAGCAACCGCATCGGCGACCCCTCGTTCGTGTCCCAGGAGACGCTCGACGGGGGTGTCGACGCCATGACGCGTATGACGCTCGACGCCTGCGTCGCGCTCGGTACCGACGCCGGGCGCCTCGACTCGACGGAGCGCTCGCGTGCGTGAGCCACACACCGTCACCGTTCTCGGCGCCGGCACGATGGGTGCCGGCATCGCCCAAGCGTGCGCGAGCGGCGGTCACGCCGTCACGGTCGTCGATCGCCAGCCGGAGGCGCTCGAGCGCTGTGGCGCCACCATCGATGCCAGCCTCGAACGCCTGCTGCGCAAGGGGTCCATCGCGACGGAGGCAGCCACCGCGACGCGCGAGCGCGTGCGCACGTCGACCGATCTCGCCGCCGCCCTCGACGGGACCGACGTCGTGATCGAGGCCGTCTACGAGGACCTCGCCGTGAAGCAGGACCTGTGGCGCGCGGTCGACGAACACTCCCGACCCGACGCCCTGCTCGCGACCAACACCAGCAGCCTGAGCGTGACCGAAATCGCCCAGGTGCTGCGCCATCCCGAGCGCTTCTGCGGGCTGCACTTCTTCAACCCCGTCCCGGTGCTGCCGCTCGTCGAGGTGGTTCGCGCGGAACACACGAGCGCTACGACGCTCGACGAGGCGGTCGCCTTCGTGAGCGGTATCGGCAAGACACCGATCGTCTGTGGCGACACGCCCGGCTTCATCGTCAACCGCCTCCTCATCCCCTACGTCAACGACGCGATCCATGCGCTCGGCGAAGGCGTGGCGCGGGCGGTCGACATCGACACCGCCATGAAGCTCGGCGCCAACCTCCCGATGGGTCCGCTCGCGCTCGCCGACCTGATCGGCCTCGACGTCACGCTCGCCGTGATCGAATCGCTGCACCGCGAGACCGCCGATCCCCGCTTCCGCCCCGCTCCCCGCCTACGGCAACTCGTACGCGCCGGCAAACTCGGCCGCAAGTCGGGCGAGGGCTTCCACCGCTACGAGTGACGCGCTCGACCCCGAGAGGTGCACCATGACCGACGACGGAACCAACGACCCCACCGCCTTCGAGGAGCTCGCGTTCGAGCACCTCGACTACGGCGTCGACGAGCACGTCGGCCGCATCACGATCATGCGCCCCGAGCGTCTGAACGCACTCGACGACGATCTCCTGCTCGAGTTGGCGATGGCGATCGACCTCGCCGAGGGCGACGTCGAGGTGCGCGCGCTCGTGATCACCGGGGAGGGTCGTGCGTTCGTCGCGGGTGCCGACCTCGCCGCGCTCGCCGGTATACGCGACGGCTTCGCAGGTCGCGAGGCCGCCCTCGCCGGGCAGGACGTGATGAACTCGCTCGCCGCCCTCCCCTTCCCCACCATCGCGGCGATCAACGGCTTCGCACTCGGCGGCGGCCTCGAGCTCGCGCTGGCGTGCGACCTGCGCGTGGCGACGCCCTCGGCGAAGCTCGGCCTCCCCGAGGTGACGCGTGGGCTGATTCCCGGCTACGGCGGCACCCAGCGTCTGCAACGGCTGATCGGGCTCTCGCGCGCCACCGACCTGGTGCTCACGGGGCGGATGATCGGCGCGGAGGAGGCGCACGCCTTCGGACTCGTGCACCGCCTCGCCGACGACGCCCTCGCAGCCGCCCTGGAGCTCGCCCGGACGCTCGTGCGCAACGGACCGATCGCGCTCGGGCTCGCCAAGGAGGCGCTCGTTCGCGGCGCCGACGTGACGCTGCCGCAGGGGCTCGAGATCGAGGCGGATCTCTTCGGCCTCGCGGTGACCACCGACGACGCCAAGGAGGGTATCGCCTCGTTCTTCGCCAAGCGCGACGCGGACTTCTCGGGGCAGTAGCTCGCGCGGGGCGTCAGCCGCCGAAGCGCTCCTCGAGGTGCCGCAGCACCACCGGGTCGATCCGGCCCGGATCGACCATTCGCTCCTCGACGTTCTCGATCCCCGCCAGGCTGCGAAGCGACGCCTCGGCCCGCTCCCCCCAGGCGTCGCCGGGCTCCTCGCCGGCCGCACGCAGCAGGTGGAGGAGGCGCGCCGCGACCTCACCCTCGATCGCGAGCAGCTCGTCGTGGTCGGGGCGCTCGAAGAGCAGCCGATGGAGCTCGAGATGAGCCCGCAGGCGGCCGATCGGGTCGGGGTCGTCGTCGACCCGTAGGTCGATGTAGCGGTCCCCGAGCCCGCCGTACCCGCCGTACTCGCGCACGACCAGCAGCGCCGCCGATTGCCGCCCGCGCCGATCGCCGCCGGCAGCGTCGGCAGCAGCGAGCCCGGCGAGCAACCGCTCCGGAAACGCGCCCGCGGATCCTTCGAACCCTGCCACGAGCGCGTCGACCACCGCGGGACCCGTCAGCAGGTTGCCCTGCACCGCGAGATCGGGCTTGGCGATGCCACCCGCCCAGGGATGGCACCCCTCGCCCGTGAAGGTGATGCTGTCACCCTGGGCGTCGACGAGCCCGTACTGCCGTTGGGCGATCTCGGGATCGGTCGCCTGGAAGGCCTCGTCGATCAGGCCGAGCGGGATGCCGGCCATCAGCGCGTCGATCGTTCGCGGACCGAACGTGGTATTGGCGTGCGACTGCGTGGCGACGGCGCCGACGTCGGCCAGTGCGTAGGGGACCACCGCACCGACCGCGAGGAACTTCGACGCGGTGGCGATCGCGAGATCGCCGGTCTCCGGGTCGCGAGCGACGATCGAGAAGGTGCTGACGGTCGGGGATCGATGCATGCGCGAGCGTACCAGCCACCCGGACGCCCGGGCGAGACGGGTCGTGGTTGAATGGCGAGCGTGCCGTTTCGCATCAAAGTCACACTCGTGGTGTTGGGAGCGCTCGCCGCCCTCGTGGTCGTGGGACCGCTGCTCGTCCCCGTTCCCGAACTCACCGGCACGCGCGCGGCCGCCGAACTCGCCTACCCGGACTCCGTGTTCGTCGACCTCGCCGTCCCGGAGGGACCGGCGCTGCGCGTACACGTGCAGACGGTGCCGCCCGCTACCGCACCGACGGAGGCGGCGGGTGCCACGCGAGGCTTCGTCCTACTCCATGGCTTCGGCAGCCAGACGATGACCTGGCGACAGATAGGGCCGGCGCTGGCCGAGCACGCGCCGCTGATCGTGGCGTTCGATCGCCCCGGATTCGGGCTCACCGACCGTCAACTGCCGGGCGATTGGCGCCGCGGCGCCAATCCCTACGGTCCGGACGCGCAGGTCGCGCTCACGATCGCACTCATGGACGCCTACGGCGTCGCGCGAGCGGTGCTCGTCGGCCACTCTGCGGGGGGTGCACTCGCCCTCGACGTCGCCCTCACCCACCCTGAGCGCGTCGCCGGCCTCGTGCTCGTGAGCCCGGCCGTGGTACGCGGCGGCGGCGCCCCGGCCTGGTCACGACCCCTCCTCCACACGCCCCAGATGGCGCGCATCGGTCTGCTCGCGATGCGACAGCTCGGCGGCCAGCCGGGCGAGGACTTCCTCCGTGCGGCCTATGCCGACCCCGAGCTCCTCGATCCGGTCGACGTCGATGCCTACCGCCGAGCCCTCGCCGTGGACGACTGGGATCTGGCCCTCTGGGAGCTGGTGAAGGCAAGTCGGGAGCCTCGGCTCGCGGGCTCGCTCGACCGGGTCGAGGTGCCGGTGCTGGTGATCGGTGGCGCGGAGGACACCATCGTTCCGTTCGAGCAGAGCGAGGAGGTCGCTCGGCTCCTGCCGCGCGCCACCCTCGTGTCGCTGCCGGGGTGCGGGCACGTCGCCCACGAGGAGTGCCCCGACGCGACGTCGGCAGCGATCGACGCCTGGCTCTCCGGCGCCGACGGCCCCGACTGACCCCGACGCAAGGGCCCCGAAGGCAATCGGACGCGGTGGTAGACTGCGGCACGTGGTCATCGGCATCATCTCCGACGTACACGCCAACGTGTTGGCGCTCGAAGCCGCCCTCGCGGCGCTCAGGCAGGCCGGCGCGCAGACGGTCGTCTGCCTCGGCGACCTCGTCGGCTACGGCCCCGCACCGAACGAGGCGATCGAACTGCTCCGCCAGCACAACGTGCAGTGCTCGCTCGGCGAGGCCGACGAACGGATCGCCTTCGGCTTCGCGCGCCGCTCCACGCGAGCGGGCGTGGCCGATCAGACGATCGAGTGGGCCCGCACGGTGATCGACCCACGGCACGTCGCCTGGCTCCGCGAGCTCCCGGTCCAACGCCGGCTCGAGACGCCCGCCGGTCGCCTCCGTGCCTTCCACGGCACCGCCACCGATCCGGCCGATCGCATCAACCTGCAGCAGGATCCGATGACGCTCACGCGCCTCCTACAGGAGCACCGCTGCACCCTCCTGGCGTGCGGCGGCTCGCACGTGCCCTACTTCCGGAAGGTCGTGGGCGCCGGCTGGGTGGTCAATCCCGGCTCCGTCGGCCTGTCACTCAACGGCGAGCCGGGCGCGGACTACGCCCTCGTGACGATCGACGACGAGGGCGTATCGGTGCGCATGGACAAGGTCGAGTACGACTTCGCCGCCGTCGCGTTCGACATCGTCGCGTGGGGACTGCCCAAGGTGATCGCCGAGGCCGTCCAGCGCGGCCGGATGCCCGAGGGCGAGAGCGGGGCCTGAGCCGGCCCTCGGGCGCCTTGCGACCCGAACTACGCCAACTCGAGTGCGAGCGCCAGCGCCTCGCCGCCGCCGATGCAGATCCCGGCCATGCCCCGTTTACCGCCGCGGCGTTGCAAGGCGTTGAGCAGCGTCACGATGATGCGCGCGCCCGACGCGCCGATCGGGTGCCCGAGCGCCACGGAGCCGCCGAACACGTTGACGCGCTCCTCGTCGAGCTCGAAGTCGCGGATGACCGCCATGGGCACCACCGCGAACGCCTCGTTGATCTCGTACGCGTCGACCTCGTCCGGTGCCCACCCGGTGCGCTCGAAGAGACGACGCATGGCGCCGACGGGCGCAGTCGTGAAGCGCGCCGGCTCCTGCGCGTGCGCCGAGTACCCCCGCAGCGTCGCCAGCACGGGCCAGCCGCGCTCGGCCGCGGTCTTCGAGTCCGCGATCACGAGCGCAGCGGCGCCGTCGTTGATGGTCGACGCGTTCGCGGCCGTCACGGTGCCGCCCGCCTCGAAGGCGGGGCGGAGCGTGGGCATCTTGTCGAAGTCGACCATAGCGGGGCCCTCGTCGGTGTCGACGATGCGGGGATCGCCGCGCCGCACCGGTACCTCGACCGGCACGATCTCGGCGCGCGCCGTGCCATCGCTGCTCGCGGCCTGGGCGCGGCGGTAGGAGCGCGCGGCGAAGGCGTCTTGCGCCTCGCGCGAGAAGTCGTACTCGCGCGCGCACGCGTCGGCACACGTCCCCATGTGGGTATCGCCGTACACGTCCCAGAGTCCATCGACGATCATCGAGTCGAGGATCTCGGCGTTCCCCATGCGCAGGCCACCGCGCACGCCGGGGAGGAGGTAGGGAGCGTTGCTCATCGACTCCATGCCGCCGGCGACCACGGCGCGTGCGTCGCCGACGGCGATCGCTCGAGCCGCCTGGATCACGGCCTCGAGCCCGCTGCCGCACATCTTGTTGAGCGTGACCGTCGGCACCGCATCACCGAGTCCGGCATAGATCGCCGCCTGCCGCGCCGGGGCCTGCCCCATGCCGGCGCTGAGCACGTTCCCCATGAGCACCATGTCGACGTCACCGGGCGCGAGGCCGGCGCGCGAGACGGCCTCGCGCACGGCGACGGCGCCGAGACGAGACGCCTTGAGGGGCGCGAAGGCGCCCTGGAAGGCCCCGATGGGGGTACGGACTGCACTGGCGATCACGACCGACATGGAACCTCCGGTGACCTGCGGTATCGAGACGAGTCTACCGCCGGGGGCGACGGGCCATCGGTCACTCCCTTGCGGTCGCGGCGGACGCGCGCTAGGCTTCATCATGAGCGACGTCGACCCCGGCTCCGCACGCTCGGATAGCGATCCGCGACACGACGCGCCGACGACGGTGCAGCGCGCCCCGGGCGCACGGCTGCACTACTCGGAGGCGGGCGATGGAACGCCCGTGATCCTCGTCCACGGCAGCCTCACCGATGCACGCTACTGGGAGCGCTCGGGTCAGGTCTCCGCGCTCGCGCCGCGTCACCGCGTGATCACGCCGAGCCGCCGCCACAACCACCCACATGCGCCGTCCGCGCCCGAGGGCCCGTACGACGCTCGCGTCGACGCCGGCGACCTCCGCGAGCTGATGGGTGCACTCGACCTGGGGCCCGTGCACCTGCTGGGCCACTCCTACGGGGGCTATGCGGCGCTGCTCCTCGCGCTCGACGCCCCCGAGCTCGTGCGCAGCCTGGTGCTGGCCGAACCGCCGTTCATGCGCTGGCTGCCGCACATTCCCGGCGGCGAGGGCGTCTGGGAAGACTTCGAAGCGAGGGCCTGGCGGCGTCTCGGTGACGCCTTCCGCGACGGCGGCGACACCGCGGGCCTCGACGCCACCGCCCACTGGTACTTCGGGCGACCGT
>JACCWH010000181.1 GCA_013697735.1 Trueperaceae bacterium
GCGCCCTCCGGTGGCCACGTCCCGCCGAGCTGGAGCCAGGCGGCGACCATGTCGTGCGGTACCTGCGCCGTGAACGTGATCGCCTGGTGGTCGATGGGGTGCGGCAGGCTGAGGCGGTGGGCGTGCAGCGCCTGCCGCGAGATCGCGGCCGAGGCACGGCCGTAGACGACGTCGCCGAGCACCGGCGCGCCGAGGTGCGCGAGGTGGACGCGGATCTGATGCGTGCGGCCACTGTGCGGCTTTGCCTTCACCAGCACGTACTCGTGCAGGCGCGCGATCACGCGCACGAACGTGGCGGCGCTTCGGGCGTTCGACCCACCCACGGTCATCTGCTGCCGCTTCACGGGGTGACGGCCGATGGGCGCGTCGACCTGCGTCCCGTCGCGCACGTCGCCCACCGCGATCGCGACGTACTCCTTCTCGGTGAGGCGCTTCTTGAACGCCGCCGACAGCGCCCGGTGCGCTTCGTCGTGCTTCGCCACCACCATCACGCCCGAGGTGTCTTTGTCGAGCCGGTGCACGATGCCGGGGCGGTAGTCGTCGTCGACCGGATCGAGCCGGCGCTCCTTGGAGAGCTGCATGCGCCCGAGCAGCGCGTTCACCACCGTGCCGGTACGGACCGTGGCGGTGGGGTGGGCGACCATGCCGGGGGGCTTGTTGATCGCCGCCATGGCGGCGTCCTCGAAGATCACGTCTAGGTCGAGGTCCTCCGCCTCCACCATCACGGGTCGCGCGGGGGGCACGAGCACCGAGACGATCTCGTCGCCGCGCAAGAGCGTCGCGGGCTTCCCCACGGGGCGGCCGTCGAGCGTCACGTAGCCCTCGTCGACGAGGTCCTTCGCGCGCGTGCGCGAGAGCTCCAGCGCCATGGCGATGGCGACGTCGAGCCGCTCGCCGGCGGGCGCGTCGAAGGTCCGGACGTCGTGATCCACGCTCGCGAGGATACCGCCGCCGCCCGCCGGGGGCACCGCGGCGGGTAGCATGGCCGCCATGACCACGCCCCTTCCGATCGCGCTCGACGCCATGGGCGGCGACACCATGCCCGAGGCCGCCGTCGACGGTGCGCTGCGCGCGGCGCGCGACGGCCACGGCGTGGTGCTCGTGGGCGACGAGGTGCGCCTACGCGCCCTCCTCGCCGAGCGCGGCGGCGACCTGAGCGTCGAGCACGCCCCCGACGTGATCACCATGGACGAGCACGCGACCGACGTCCGCCGACGCAAGGGAGCGAGCGTGATGGTCGCCATGCGCCTCGTGAAGGAGGGGCGTGCGAGCGCGGCGGTGTCTATGGGGCACTCCGGCGCCACCATGGCGAGCGCCCTCCTCGTGCTCGGTCGCCTGCCGGGCGTCGAGCGCCCCGCCATCCTCGCCAACATCCCCACTGCGAAGGGGGGCTACGCGGCGCTCCTCGACGCCGGCGCCAATGCCGACTGTCGCCCCTCGTTCCTACGGCAGTTCGCCCTCATGGGGAGCATCTACGCTCGCGCCGTGCACGGGATCGACGACCCGAGCGTGGGGCTCATGTCGATCGGCGAGGAGCCCGAGAAGGGGAACGAACTCACGCGCGAGACGCACGAGCTGCTCGCGCGCACGCCCGGCATCCGCTTCCACGGCAACGTCGAGGGGGGCGACCTGCTGCTCGGCACCACCGACGTGGTGGTCACCGACGGCTTCACCGGCAACGTGGTGCTCAAGCTCGCCGAGGGGGAGGCGCGCGTCATCTTCGGCCTGGTCCGCGACGCCCTCCGCTCGAGCCTGCGCGCGAGCCTCGGCGGGATCCTAGCGAAACCGGCGCTGCGCGCCGTGGCGGCTCGGCTCGACCCCGCCGAAGTGGGGGCGCAGCCGCTGCTCGGGGTCGACGGCTATGCCTTCATCGGGCACGGGTCCTCGGACGCCCGCGCGGTGGCGAGCGCGATCCGAACGGCGTCGAAGATGGTGGAGGCGCGCGTGGCAGAGCGCATCGCCACGGAGCTGGCGAAGCTACAAGCCCCCGCGCCGGGCGCCTCGCGCGTGCCGGCCGCCGCCGCCGCCGACGACGTCAGCGACCGCCCGAACGTCAGGGCGCGTCGAGACGGGGTCTGAACCAGGTGATCGCGCGTGGCGCAGTGACCTCGGGCAGAGGGTACGGCGTGAGCACCGCCTGAATCGGGTCCATGGCCGTCCGGTCGTAGAGTAACAGGTCGAGCGTGTCGATCGCGCCCGGCCGCACCAGGTAGGTCAAGCGGTCGGTGACGTCGGTGGCGCCGTCGGTGTAGGCGCGCGCGAACGCGGCCTCGTCGTCGTCGCCGGGCGTGACGTGCAGTACGAGTTGGGTGGGCGTACGCACCACCACGGGCAGCGACGCGCCGGTGTCGACGAGGCCGATCGCATTCGGACGCGTGCTCACGCTGGTGACGGCGCCGGTCGGGTCGATGCGGTGGAGGCGATCGGCCACCACCACGAGCCGATCGTCCCCGTGGCGGCCGAGGGCGAGGACGGGATCGAACGTCCCGATGGCGAGCGGTTGCGATTCAGTCTCGTCGTCGAGGTCGAGGAGTGAGAGGCTGCGGAGGCGCGTGCCGCGGAGGAACTCCAGGCGTCCGGTCGCCTGGTCGACGATCGGCGCCACGGGTCGCACGGGATCGGCCACCGTGCTCCATACCAGCGTCCCGAGCGGCCCCGCCTCCGTGTCGACGAGGAGGAGCACGCCCTCGCCCGCCGTCGTCGTCTCGCCGCAGGCAGTGCGGTCGTCGAGCGCCGCCACGAAGCGGCCGTCGCCACTCACCGAGAGCGCTCGCAGGCAGGCGCCGAAGCGCGGTGCCTGCACCAACGGCGGCACGGCCGGCACGAAGGCGCCGTCTACCACCAGATCGAACGTGAGGCGGGCGACCGGCTCGAGCGCGGACGGCGCTTCGACGGAGAAGCCGGTGGTGTCGTAGCCGAAGAGCCGGGCGGCACGCGCGTCCTCCGCACCGGCGTGCTCGGCCACGAGCAGCACCAGCGTGCTGCGCCCGAGGAAGCCGACTTCGTCGCGATCGAGCCAGTCGTGATCGACCACCGGGCCGTCGATCCCGGGCGTGAGGGTGCCGGAGCCGAGGGCGCGCAGATCGCGCGGCGTGGCGGGGCCGGGGGGCGTGACGGCGTAGGCGAGCACGGCAGACGTGGCGCCCGGCGCTCCCTCGATCACGAGCAGCACGAGCGGCAGCCCGGGCTGCACCGTGCCCGTGCAGGCGGCCGCCACGAGGAGCGTCGCGAGG
>JACCWH010000187.1 GCA_013697735.1 Trueperaceae bacterium
GCCGTGCGACGATGGGCAGCGTGCAAAACGAGAGTGGAGGGACACGACGTTGAACGTAGACGGAGCGCGCCTGTGGGATCACATTCGGTGCCTCGGAGGCATCGGTGAGGTCCCAGAAGGCGGGATCGTGCGCCCTGCGTATGGAGGCGCGCACGCGGAGGCCGTCGGAATGGTGGCGCAATGGATGCGCGAGGCGGGCCTCGAGCCGGGCCTCGACGCGACCGGCAACCTGATTGCGGTGCTGAGCGGAGAGCGTCCGGAGCTCGGGGCGATCGGCATCGGCTCGCACCTCGACACCGTCCCGCACGGGGGTGCATTCGACGGTGCGCTCGGTGTGCTGGCGGCGCTCGAGGTGGCGCAGGCCATGCGCGAGCGCGGCGTCCGGCCCACACGTTCGGTGGCGGTGCTCGGCTTCGCCGACGAGGAAGGCAACAACTTCGGCATCGGCGTGCTGTCGGCGCAGCTCTGGATCGGGGAGATCCCGCCGAGTGATTTCGATACCATCACCGACGCGAACGGCCGCGGGCTCGATGCGTACATCGCAGCCTTCGACGTCGCCGGCGTCCCACGCGTGGAGCGTCCCGAGCTCGCGGCCTACCTCGAGCTGCACGTCGAGCAGGGACCCGTGCTCGACGCGGACGGCGGCCGCGCCGCCGCCGTGGAGGCGATCGTCGGGATTTCCCGCACGACGGTGCGATTCACCGGGGAGGCGAATCACGCCGGCACGACCCCCCTCGCGCTGCGCAAGGACGCGCTCCTCGGCGGCGCCGAACTCGCCCTCGCCGTCCGCGACCTGGGCGAGGCGACGGGTGATCGCGCGGTGACGACGGTCGGCGTCTTCGAGACCCTCCCGGGCGCTACCAACGTGATCCCCGGCGAGGTCCGCATGCGCGTCGAAATGCGCTCGCCCGACGAGGGCCTGATGGACGAACTGCGCGGTCGCGTAGCGCGCGCCGCGCGGGCTGCGGCGGAGCGTCACGGCCTCGCGGTGGCGCTCGACGATTGGCACCACGCCCCGGCCGTGCCGATGCACCCGACGGCGCTGCGGGCCACGCAGGATGCGCTCGCCGACGCGGGGCTCCCCGTGCGCACGATGCCGTCTTGGGCGGGGCACGACGCAAAGGTCCTCGCTCGCCGGATGCCGACCGGGATGCTCTTCGTGCCCAGCAACGGCGGCATCAGCCACGCGCCGGGCGAGGCCACCGACCCGGACGCGTGCGCACTCGGCGCGGAGGCGCTCTTCCACGCCGTCGTCCGGCTCGCCGAGAGCGACGATCTCTGACGGACGCGCCGGCGCGCCTTCGTCGACCGCTGACGCTCGCCG
The DNA here is from genome assembly GCA_013697735.1 of Trueperaceae bacterium. Classification (GTDB taxonomy): domain Bacteria; phylum Deinococcota; class Deinococci; order Deinococcales; family Trueperaceae; genus SKWV01. Next base: position 1,325 of record JACCWH010000187.1, read on the forward strand.
AGGAGACACAATGCCGTACGGCCGCACGACTTCCGGACCTCACGCCGCGACGGAGCTGGTCGCGCTCTACGCGCGGCAGCTCCTCGGCTGCGCGCTCCACGCGGACGAGACCTGTCTCATCGTCACCGACACCGCCTACGATCCCGTCGCCTCCGCCGCCTGCCTCGGTGCGGCGCTGCAGATCGGCGCGCGCGCCTTCATCCTCACCCTCCCGTACGACCGGCCCCTCCCCGGTGCGTCGCTGGCCGCGGCGATGGCCGACGCCGACCTGATCGTCGGCGTCACCACGCACCTCCTGCACTACGACCCGCACGTGCGCGCCGCCCTCGACGGCGGAGCGCGTGCGCTCCTGGCGGTGCAGCCGACGCACGTCCTCCGCCGGCTCCCGTTCGACCCGGACGTGGTCGCGCGCACGAAGCTCGGAGCTCGGCGACTCGCGCGGGCTCGGTCGGTCCGCATCACCTCCGCGGCCGGGACCGATCTCGTCATGGACGTCGGCGGGCGACCCGCCCTCGCCCACTACGGCGTCGCGGACGAAAGCGGCCACTTCGACTTCTGGGGCGGCGCCATGGTCGAGATCGCACAGCACGAGGGGACGCTCGAGGGGACGCTGGTGCTCACGCGCGGCGACCAGATCTTCCATCTCGGTCGCTACGTCGACGACGACGTCCGGATCGACTTCGAAGGGGGGCGCGCCGCCGCGATCGAGGGGGGGCTCGACGCCCTCCTCCTTCGACGCCACCTGTCGTCGTACGGCGACCCCAACGCCTTCCTCGGCGGCCACATCGCCTGGGGAACGGACCACCGCGCGCTCTGGACGGCGCCGCTCGTCCAGTTCCCGGAGGCGGGCGCGGGCAACGCCGACAGCGAGGGGACGCTGGGCAGCGTGCAGGTCCAGCTCGGGTCCAACGACGACCAGTACTTCCGGGGACGGATCGGCAGCCGGGCGCACGTCGGGCTCTGCACCCTCGGCAGCTCAGTGGCGCTCGACGGCGAAGCCGTGATCGACGCGGGCACGTTCGTCGGTTCGCTCGCGGCGTGCCGACCGGACGACGCCCCCGACTGACGCGCAGCGGGGGCGTGCAGCGAGCGAGTCGTGGGCGCTCGGCGTGGCGCTGTCAGCCCACGGGGCCGGTCAGGAGGTCACTTCGATCTCCCGTTCGTGGCGCCCCGCGCGCTCGGAGACCACGCGGACCCGCAGATTGGCTCCCTCGGGCGCTCGCACGAGCCACTCGACGACCTTCGTCGTCGGCGTCCAGGTCGGCCCCCAGGGCGACCACGGGAAGGGACGTTCGTTACGGCCCGCGAGGTGGCCGACGTCGACCTCGCGTGGGTTCATCACCAGCTCGGCGTCGCCCGCGTCGAGCGTGACCCGGACCGTCTTGGCCACGCCGCGCCCGATCGCCACGTCGGTCAGGTTGCTGGGCAGGTAGCCATGGTTGGCCACTGTCGCCCGGACGCGATGGAGGGCGCCCCCGAGCGCCTCGGTCTCGACGCGCTCCACGCGCACGCGCGGAGCGGCCGCGGCGTGCTCGAGGTTGAAGAGTACGTTGGCGTGGCAGATCTTCTCGAGCAGCGCGGGAGGCGGATTGCGGTAGGTCCAGATGTATACCATGCCGCCGACCTCGACCGGACCGAGCTGCGGGTGGTCGAAGGCCTTCCACGGGCGAACGCCGTGCTCCCCGAGGTGCTCCTGCACCCACTCGAACACCTTGAGCTGGGCCTCCTCGGTACGCGGGTGGAGGTTGTAGAACGCGGTCTTCTCGACTCCCGCCTCGGTCTCGACGTCCCAGACCTCGGTGGCGAACGAGGGGATGCCCATCTTCTCGTAGGTCCAGTCCATCAGCCCGCCGCGGCGGGGCTTCGACTTGTCGGGCGTGAACTCCTCGTAGATCGAGATGGTCGGGTAGCCCGTGAGTGCCGTGCCGACCGAGCCGAGCGCCGTATAGAGGCCGAGATCCTTCGCCGACATCGCGCTGTCGGGGAGCGTCATCGACGGACGCAGGATGATCCCGCCGTGCGTATGGTAGGCGTTCATGCCCGCGATGTTCGGGTGGTCGAGGATGAACCGCGCGATCGCGGCCGCCTCGGGCTCCGAGAGCGGCGCCTCGCCGGCTCCGTACTCGTCCGCGTCCCAGTTGGCCGGGAAGTTGCGGTTGAGGTTCCCGTCGAAGGGTTTGTCGATGCGCACATGCGCGCCGTCGTAGTCCTCGATGAAGCCCTCGGGGTAGAGGCGGTAGTAATCGCCGCCGTACTCGCCGGGCTCGCGCTGCACCATGATCCGCTCGTCGAGCGCGCTCTTCTTCCACTCGCCGAGTGGGTCGCTCACGCGCATGGAGACGATGTACCCGTCGCCGTCGACGTCCTCGGTCTTGAGGCCGCCGAGGCGGTCCTGGCCCGGAGCGAAGCGGCCGTTGCCGCACCAGAGGTAGTAGGGCGGCTTGAGGGACGCTTCGGCGCCGTCGGGGTTGATGCGCGGCACGACGTAGAACACCTGCTCGTCGACGAGGCGCGTCACCGTCTCGTCGTGGCCGTAGCCAGTCAGTAGGTGGTGGATGGCGTAGAGGGCAACGGCCGAGGTCGCGTGCTCCTCTGCGTGGATCTGCGCGTCGAGGTAGTAGCCGGGCTTGTGCTCCCCGGGACCCGTCGCGCGGTTGGTGATCTCCATGAGCCAGACGTCGCGGTCCCCGAAGCTCTTCCCCAGAGAGCGCAAGGTGGCGAGCTCCGGGTGGGCGGCCTCGAGCGCGTGAAGGCGCTCCGTGAGCTCGTCGTGGTCGTAGTAGCGGTCGAACCGGACGTCGACCGGGGGGGCGACGCTCATTATTGGCGCCCGCCCGCCCGCAGCGCGGAGGCGTCGACGCCGAGGTCCGCGCCGAGGCGCACGAGGTCGTCGACCTCGCGCTGCGGCAACGGCACGCCGTCGGCGCGCTTGGCCGTCTCGCGGCGATGCTCCAGCTCGCCGGGGACGAGCACCTCGTCGAAGCCGGGGCGCAGGTCGCTCGACTTGACCATCGCGATGAACTCCTGCATGCGTGCGTGGAAGGTCTCGATCGGCATGAACCAGGCGACGTCGTACGCCACGAAGGTGTGCGACACGTCGAGCTTCGACGGGTCGCTGTAGGGCGTCGTCCCGAAGCCACCCCCGGAGAGGACGCCGGTGAGCACGTCGGTGAAGAACGAGAGGCCGACCCCCTTGTACTGCCCGATGCCGAGCAGCGCGCCCGCCATCGCGCTCGTCGGGTCGTCCGTCTCGTGCCCCTCGGGCGTGAGCGCCCAGTCGCGCGGCATACTCTGACCGCGGTCGGCGAGGAAGCGCATCATCCCCTTGCCGGCGGTCGTGAGGGCGATGTCGAGCACCACCGGGAAGTCCCCGCCGGTGGGTGCGGCTATCCCCCAGGGGTTGGTGCCGACCACCGGCGTACGGCCGCCCCAGCCGGCCATCTCCGGACCCGCGTTCGTGAACGCCAGGCCCACGTGACCGTGGGCGAGCGCCGCGCGGGCGTGCACCGAAGACGATCCGTAGTGGGTACTGCCCCGCACCACGACGGTCCCGACACCACAGACCGCCGCCTTCTCACAGGCGAGATCCATCGCCCGCCGCCCGATGACGGAGCCGAGCCCGTTGTGGGCGTCGACGAGTGCGAGCGCCGGGCTCTCCTTGAGGATCTCGAAGGGTGCGCCCAGATGCACGCGCCCCTGCGCGATCCGGTCGCGGTAGGCCACGAGTCGGCGGATGCCCTGCCCCTGGCCGGGGTGGTAGCGCAGCTCGCTCTGCATGAGCGCGTCCGCGCAGATGCGCGCGTCGCCGCTCGTGAGGCCCATCGCCTCGAAGCACGCCACGCCGAAGCGCTCGAGCGCCTGGGCGTCGACGCGCGGCATGTCCGCCTCGGCGCCCATTCCCTGCGTGGGGAGAGCCGTCGTCACGCGACCACGTCGAACAGCGTCGACAGGTTGGTGCCGGGCGTGGGAACGGGCGCGATGCCACCATCGTGCGAGGTCATGAGCAGTGTCAGGCCGGGCCCGTAGCCGGGGCGGGGGCTGTCGCCCTGCCCGACGACACCGATGCCGACCGCGCCGCGGAAGTAGCCGTGGGAGTAGCGGCTGTCGAAGTCCTGCATCGCCACGAGGTCGCCGAGCTTGAGGTCGGTGAGGCCGGCCTCGGAGAGGGCGTCCTTGTCGACCGTCTGCACGTGCAGCGAGCCGCCGTCGCTCACCAGGCCGGCGCCCGCGCCGAGCAGGTGCGACGGGACGGTCGCGACGACCTTGACCTTGAGCTTGCCGTGGTCGTCGACGCCATCGACGATGCGTTCGAGCAGCTCGGGCGAGCAGCCCTTGAGCTTGACGCTCGGGTGATCGGCGATCTCGAGCCCGACGCCGGCGGCGCGGATGAGGACCTTATCGCCGATCGCCATGCTCTCGCGGTCGGCCTTCGAGAAGTGCACGATCACATGCTCCGAGAAGCGTCCCGACTTGCCGCTCACCATGCCAACCGCGCCCTTGGCCGCGCCCGACATGATCCGCGCCCCGTTTCCCACGCACGCGAGGACGTTGAGGCCCTGGTTGGCGCCGGCGTCCTTGAGGTGGATGCTGACGCTCGGGTGGATGGTGTCGGCCAGCCAGCCGTAGGCGGAGTCGCCGATGGAGACGTTGTAGACGATGCTGCCGTGCGTCGGGTAGAGGAAGGCCTTGCCGTCGGCGTCGAGACGGTAGGGCTCGGCGGGGAGGCCGGGGAGGCTGGGGCTGGCGATGAGTCCCATGACGGAGACGTGGACGAGCTTGTCGTGGTTGGTGCGCATCAGAGGGTCTCCCGGATCTTCAGGTACCGAGCGATGTTGGCCTGCGGGTCGACCACCCACTCGATCTCGGCGTCGGTGGCGGCCATCAACGTGAGGATGCCGGGGCCGTGCCCCGTCATCACGGAGTCCCCGTGTATGCACAGGGCGATCGCGACATGGCCCTTGCGGTAGGAGCGGCCGAAGTGGTGATCGGCGTGGTGGATGGCCACCACGTCGCCGAGGCGGAGCGCGTCGATGCCGAGCTCCTGCATCAGGCTGCGGTCACCGGACGTGATGTCCTGATCGACGTATTCGGCGTTCAGTTCGGCTCCCGAGGCCATCACGCGCACGGGCAGTTCCATCGCCACCGGCACCCGGAGCTTGCCCTCCGCGGTCGTCTCGAGGCCCATCGCGTGCAGCAGTCGGGGGCTCATCTTCTTGAGCTCCACGCCGGGGTGATCGAGCAGCGCGAGTCCCCTCCCGAAGGCGCGGATCTGGATGGTGTCTTCGACGCAGAGCTGCTCGTGGACCTCGGGATCGAAGTCGACCAGGATGCGGGCGTGCTCGCCGATCACGACGCCCTCGGCGCCGGCCGCCTCGCCGCTCGTCACCACGGCGCGGTTACCCATGCACGTGAGGTAGTGGAGCGCGTGGTGGATGCCGCCGTCGTCGTGGTCGATCGACGCACCCGGCTCGACGTGGTCGCCCTGCCAGCCGAAGGCGGGGTCGCCGACGCGGACGTTGTAGACGTAGCCGAACATGCCGGGGCGCACGACGGAGAGCCCGTCGTTGTCCGGGATGAACGGCCCGCGCCGGAACGCGGGGGCACTGATGGAGCCGGCGATGGCGAGCTCGACGAGTCGGTCTTCGTTGGTCCTGATCACGTCTGCACCTCTCGGATGTCGATCATCGGTGCCGTCACGCGCGCGCCGCGGCTTCCGCTGCGTAGCGCTTCACGACCGGCGTCATGCGCTCTACGGCCTCGCGCAGCACGTCGGTGGGCTGCAGGGTCGTGATGCGGAGGTAGTCGCTCCAGCGTTCGCCGAATCCGGTACCGGGGAACACCAGCACCCGCGCCTCCTTGAGCAGGAGGTACGACAGCTCGAGCGAGCGGAGGCCGGTCGACGAGCTCTTCGCCCAGAAGAAGAAGCCGCCGCGTGGGTCCGTGTACTCCAGACCCATGTCGGTGAGGCCCTTGGCGAGCAGGTCGCGGCGCTCGCCGTAGATCACCTTGGAGTCCAGGATGCAGGCGTCGTCGGCCTCCGCGGCCGCCAGCGCGGCGGCCTGGCTGACGTTGGCGACGGGGCCGGTGGTGGCCCCCTTGATGGCCGCCATCCCGTCGATCGCGTTCTGCTCCGCGATGACGTACCCGACGCGCCAGCCGGTCATCGCCCAGGCCTTGGAGAAGCCGGAGAGCGTGATGGTATGGCGCTCCATACCCGGGAGAGAACCGATCGAGACGTGTTCGAACGGAGGCCAGACGAACTTCCCGTAGATCTCGTCGGAGATCACCACGAAATCGTGCTTCTTGGCGAGTGCGGCGATCTTCTCGGCTTGCTCGCGCGAGATGATGCCGCCCGTCGGGTTCGAGGGCGTCACGAGCAGCAGCGCCTTGGTCTTCGGCGTGATGAGCGCCTCGATCGCGTCGGCGCGCAGGTCGAACGCATCCTCTGGGTGCGTCGGCACCGTGACGCTGACGCCCCCGGCGTGCTCGATCGCCTGGTCGTAACTCGTGTAGCGCGGGTCGGGGACGAGGATCTCGTCGCCCGGGTCGAGGAGCGCCGACATCACCAGGAAGAGCCCCTCCTGGCCGCCGGTCGTCACGAGCACCTGCTCGGCGCCGACGTCGAGGCCGTGGTCCGTGCGGGCACGCCGTGCGATGGCGACGCGCAGGGCGGGCATCCCCGCCACGGGCTGCACGGGTTGCACGCTCTCCGCGAGCGCCCGCTTGGCCGCCGCCACCACGTGGTCGGGTGTCGCGAGATCGGGATCCCCCCGGCCGAGTGCGATGGCGTCCGGGATCGTCTTGGCGAGGTCCATCAGGGCGTAGCGCAGCTTGGCACCGTCGAGGGTGCGGAGTTCGTCGAGTGTCACGCGCGCTCCTCCATGAGCGCCAACGCGCCCCACTGCGAGAGGTTGGTGGTGCAGAGCGTGAGCGACTGCTTGAAGTCGCGCAGCGGGCCCGCCGTGGCGGCGGGCGCCGCGAGGAAGCCGACGCGCCACGCCTCGAGCCCTTGGTCGAAGCCGATGCCGCCGACCGTCACGGTCGCGTCGGCGAGGCCGGCGGAGGCGGGGTGGAACCCGCTCTCCTCGGCGGCCTCGAACACGATGGCCCAGCCCTCCTCGGCGGCGCGCGCCAGCCAGGGGTCGCGCGTCTCGGCGGGCGTGTCGGAGGTGAGGTAGACGATGGCAGGTCCTTGGACGTCGGCGTCGGGCCCCACGAGGCGCACGTCGCGTACGACGCAGGCCGCGGCGATGCGCTCGGGGTGCGAGAGTGCTACGACGGTGCCGGAGCCCGCGGGGACGAGCTGCTGGATCGCCACGAAGCGCGCCTCGATGACGCCGCAGGTGATCACGACACCCTTGCCGGCGTCGATCTCGACGTCGTGACGCGCACGCAGGGCGTCGGCGACCGATTGCCGTAGCGGGAGGATCCCGGGGCGGTCGGTGTAGTGCGTCTCACCGCGATCGAGCGCCGCGATCGACGCGTCGCGCGCCGATGCCGGCACGGCGATCTCCGCTCCGGCGCCACCGTTACCGGAGACGTTCTGCAGGAGCCCGACGCGGGCCGCGAGCGGTACGGCGAGGGCCATCAGATCCCCTGCACCGCGTACTCGGCGAGTTGCTCGGGCGTGTAGACCTGCATGAACTCGATCTCGATGCCGCCGACGTCGTCCTCGAGGAACGCGACCCAGCCCTCCGGGTGCACGTGGCTCCCCATGATCTTGCAGGCCGAGCACTCCTTCAGCTTGGCGCCGCGCGCCTGGGCGGTCTCCAGAGCCGCATCGATGTCGTCTACCGAGTAGCAGATGTGGTGGAGACCTTCGCCGCCGCGGGCCGCGATCCAGGCGGCGAACCGGCCGTCGGGATCCATCGACTGCGAGATCTGGTACTCGACGCCGCCGAGATCGAAGACTGCGACGCGGTTGCGCGACTTGGCGAACTCCGTGACCGTGACCTCCTCCGGCACCCCGAGCAGCCGCTTGTAGTTCGACAAGGTGGCGTCGACGTCGTGGACGGCGAACGACATGTGCTTGACCTGCGTGACGTGGATGTCCTTCATGGTGGATCCTTTCCCCTCGATGAGGGCGCCTCGGATGGGAGGGAGTGGTGAGACGTAGGGGGTGTCACGCGGCTGCGTGGTGGAGCGTGCGGGGGGGGTCGTGCTCGTGCTCGCCGTTCAGGTAACCACGTTCGCTGGCGGTCTACCCTCCCGTGCGCGAGCGCCATGGATAACGTTCCGGTCGGCTCTTCCACCCACGCCCTGCGCTCTCAGACCTGCCCGCGGAGGCGCGGGTCGAGGGCGTCGCGCAGTCCGTCGCCGATGAGGTTGACAGCCAGCACCGTGACCATGATCGCGAGGCCCGGGAAGGTGGCCACCCACCAGGAGCGCCGCAAGACGCCCCGGCCGTCGCTGATGAGTAGGCCCCACTCCGGCGTGGGGGGAGCCGCGCCGAGGCCGAGGAAGCTCAGGGCGGCCACGGACAGCACCGCGCTGCCGAGTCCCAGCGTCGCGAGCACCAGAACGGGAGCGAAGACGTTGGGGAGGATGTGGCGGCCCATCACGACGCCATCTCCGGCGCCGGCCGCCCGTGCCGCCTCCACGTACGGCAGCTGCTTGGCCGAGAGCACCGAGGCACGGACCACCCGCGCATACTGCGGCATGGTCGAGAAGCCGACCGCGATCATGACGTTGACGAGGCTGGGCCCCAGCGCGAAGACGATGGTGATGGCGAGCAGGATGCCCGGCATCGCCAGGACGAAGTCCATGAAGCGCATCACGGCGTTGTCGACCAGCCCACCGTAGAACCCGGAAACAAGGCCGAGCACGGTACCGAGGATGGATCCGATGGCGACGGCGACGACGCCGACCAGGAGCGAGATGCGGCCGCCGTAGACGACCCGCGTGTAGATGTCGCGGCCGTTGCGGTCGGTGCCGAACCAGTGCTCGGCGGTGGGAGGCGAGAAGCGCACGCCGTAGTTGGGCTCGATCGGGTCGAAGCGCGTGACGTACGGCGCGAAGAGGACCATGAGGATGAGGATCGCGAACAGAACGGTCCCGACCACGGCCCCACGGTTGCGGCGGAACTCACGCAGGAAGATCTGGCTGGGCGTGCGCTCGTCGCGCGCGACCCGGCGACCCGCGGGCGTGGCACTTGCGGCTTCAGCCATGGGGTCTCCCGGTGTGGACGATGGGGGCGCCTCTCATGCGTAGCTGATCCGGGGGTCGAGGATTCCGTACGTCAGGTCGACGATCAAATTGACGAGGACGAACAGGGCAGCCGTCACGATTATGCCGCCCTGCACGAGATAGAAATCGTGCGCGAAGATCGCTTTGATGATCAGGTTGCCGATCCCCTGACGTGCGAATACGATCTCGATGATCACGGAGCCTCCGAGCAGGAAGCCGAAGTTGATGCCGATGACCGTCACGATGGGGATGAGCGCGTTCTTGAGCGCGTGGCGGTTGATCACGCTCGGCTCAGCCACGCCCTTGGCGCGCGCGGTCCGGACGAAATCCTGCCCCAGCACCTCGAGCATGGTCGATCGGAAGAGTCGAGCGAGGAGCCCGGCGAATGAGAGCCCGAGGGCCAGCGCGGGGAGGACGACGTGCCAGAGCGTGTCGGAGCCCTGGACGGGGAACCAGCCGAGGTTGAGGGAGAACACGAAGATAAAGATCAGGCCGAGCCAGAAGTTCGGCATCGACAGGGCGAGCAGCGAAATGATCATGCTGATGCTGTCCCACCAGGTGTTGCGCATGATCGCCGCGGTGATCCCGAAGAATGCCCCGAAGAGCACGCCGACGATCGTCGCGGCCACCGCGAGCTCGAGGGTCTTGGGGAGCTGCTCGAAGATCTGCGGCAGCACCGGACGCCGGCTGAAGAGCGAGGTCCCGAAGTCCCCCTGCACGGCGTTGGCCAAGAAGCGCCCGTACTGCACGAGGATGGGATCCGTGAGGCCGAGCTGTTCGCGCAGCTGCTGCTCCTCGACGGCCGAGGCGCCGAACTCGGAGAGCATGATCGTGACGGCGTCGCCAGGGAGGAGGTGCAGCATGAAGAAGACCAAACTGCTGACACCGAACACGACCACCACGGCGGCGAGCGTGCGGTTGACGACGTATCCGATCATGACGTGGGCCTCAGGAACATGGGTGACTCTTTGCGCGGCCGCAGCCGGTCGGGATCGAGCGGGGGCCAGTGGCCCCCGCTCGAAAGTGACGAACTCCGTCCGATCAGTCGCGCTCGTGCAGGTTCAGCAGGTAGCCGAACCAGCCGGTCGCGTCCGAAGGTGTCCAGCCGTCGACGCCTTGGCGGGCGGCGACGAGGATCTTGACGTTGTAGAGCGGCACGATCGTCGCGTCGCCCATCAGGATCTGCTGCAGCTCGGAGAAGAGCTCCGCGCGGACGTCCTGATCGGTCTCGGCGCGGGCCTCCGCGAAGATCTCGGTGACGCGCTCGTTGCAGTAGTGGGCGAAGTTCCAGCCCCCACCGATGTTCTCGCAGCCGTAGCGGCCCTGCAGCGCGGAGGGATCGACGCCGCCCCACTGGCTCCACACGACGTTGTGCAGGCCCGACTGGGCGGTGTTCTGCTGCGCGGGGTTGTCCTGCACCAGGACGTTGGTGTCGATGCCGACGCGACGCCACTCTGCCTCGAGGACCTCGGCCTGGTTCGCCACGCCACTCAGGGTGAGGTACTCGATCGTCAGGCGCTCGCCGTTGCGCTCGCGGAAGCCGGTCGACGTGTTGAGCGTCCAGCCCGCCTCGTCGAGCAGTTCACCGGCGCGCTCGGGATCGAAGGGGTACATTTCGCCCGCCTCGGCGTCGTAGCCGAAGGAGAATCTGGACATGACGCCGCCCGAGGCGTCGTAGATGCCCTCGAACACGATGTCGCGCACGAGCTCGGAGTCGGTCGCGTGGATGAGCGCGCGGCGCACGAGCACGTCGTCGGTGGGTGATTTCATGACGTTGATGAAGAGGCCCGCCGGCGGGTAGCCGAGGCGGTCGTAGCCGTGGGTCTCGAAGTCGGGGTCGGCCTCGAAGTCGAGCCAGTCGAAGGCGTCGAGATAGAGGGCCATGCCGATCTCGCCACGCTCGAGGGCGGCGGCGCGGGTGGCGTCCTCCTCGATGAAGCGGAAGGTGATCGTGTCGAAGTAGGGTTCGCTGCGGGCCTGGAAGTCCGCGGCCCAGGCGTAGTCGGGGTTCTTCTCGATGACGACCGACTGGCCGGGCGTGAAGGAGACGAAGCGGTACGGGCCAGTGCCGACCGGATTCCAGCTGATCTCGTCGCCGAGACGCTCGACGGCAGTGGGCGACATCATGCCCATGCCGTACGTCGACAGGGCGCTCGGCAGGAGGCCGTACGGTGAGGAGAACTCGAGCTCCAGCGTGTGCGAGCCGACGGCGCGCGCCGCGGCGAACGGCCCGATCTCGAAGCGGGCGTACTGCGACTCGGTGGCCGGGTCGACCATCCGCTCGAAGTTGAACGCGGCCGCCTCGGCGTCGAACGGTGTGCCGTCGTGGAACACGACATCGTCGCGCAGCTCGAAGGTCCACACCAGGCCGTCGTCGGAGACGGACCAGGAGGTGGCGAGGCTCGGGTAGAGCTCGCCGGTGTTGCCGTCGCGCTGGATCAGGTAGTCGAAGATCCCGAAGAAGAGCGGCGCGTCGAAGGCAGCGGACGACTTGTGCGGATCGAGGACCGTGAACTCCAGCCGGGATCCGATCGTGAGCGAGGTCTGTGCCTGCGCGACGCTCAACGTGAGCGCCAGCGTCGACAGGAGCATGACGGCGGCCATGAGAATGGGCCACCTCAGGCGGTGCGGTGTCGTGGTCATGAACGTGCTCCTTCCTTCTCGGACGAGACTGCCGGGCAGGTCGGGCCCGCCGAACAGCTTGGGGGGAGATGCGGGCGCCTTGGCGCCGCCTGGTGGCGCGGGTGCTCGCTCGGGAGGCGTGGGCGACGCGGTTCGTGCCGGTGGTGCGATCCCGTCACGAGGAGGAAGCCGTGGAGGGTTGCCTGGGTTCGCCGTCGTCGACGGGGTCGACGATGTCGAGCGTGTCGAGGTGGGCGATGACATTCTCGATGTGCGCGCGCGCGGAGTGCTCGGCCGCGTCGGCGTCGCGCGCCGCGAGGGCGTCGTAGATCCTGCGATGCTCGCCGGCCACGTCGGCCGCGGTCCGCGGCGCAGGCGCGTCGGATTCGGTGCGGAGTCTGCGAATCGTGCTGTGGCGGTAGACGGCGACGAGGTCCGCCGCGATCTGCGCAAAGCGGATCAGGTGATGGTTGTCGCTCATCGCGTAGATGCGGGCGTGGAAGCCGAGGTCGGCGACCCAGAGGGCCTGCGTGTGGTCGACCGACTCACCGTCTCCGCCGTCCCACACGGACAGGTCGCGCTCGAGCGCGGCGAGGTCGCGCGCAGCGGCCCGCTCGGCGGCGAGGCGCGTCGCCAAGCCGTCGAACGCGACGCGGCAGCGGTAGAGGTCGCGAACGTCCTTGATCGCGAGGCGGGGTACGGCGAGCCGTCCATGCCGCCCCTCCACGAGGCCGCGCTCCTTGAGCATGATCAGCGCGTTGCTGACTGGGGTGCGGCTCACCGCCAACTGGCTCGCCAACTCGGACTCGTTGATGAACTGGCCCGGGCGGTAGTACCCGCCGACGATGCGGTCGCGCACGAAGGCGTACACCTGTTCTCCGAGATTGGGTCCTCGTTCGACGACGGCCATTCACACCTTCCTCGGTCTCCGACGCGCGGGGTTCCGGCGGGCGGGAATCCGGCACGCGGCACGCTGCATGCAGCTGCCGCTGCTCGTCAGTGTACGGAGTGTCCGATCGCACACCGCCTGCGGTCGCCAGACCGGAGTACACAGCTGCCGCTGCGCACTGGCGGTCCTTCAGGTGTGCCGGCGGTACGCGACCACCTCGACCTCGAGCCGGACTTCCGGCCCGCCCAGCGCCGCAACCACGAGCCCGGTGTGCGGCGGCCGATGGTCGCCGAAGTACCGGAGCCGTTCGGCCGTGACCACCGCCCCATCAGCCCCGTCGACCAGGTACGTGGTCACCTTCACGACGTCCTCGGGCGAGAGGCCGGCCGCCTCCAGGACGCGAGCGAGGTTGGCGTACACCTGGCGCGCCTGGCCGGCCGCATCCCCCGGCGCCACGAGTTCCCCCGCCGCGTCGCGCGCGACCTGCCCCGCGACGTACAACGTCTCCCCCGCCCACATGGCATGGTCGTAGGTCGCCGGTGCGTAGATGCCGTCCGGGCGGATCGCCCCTTGCGCTTCGTGGTCACGCATGTCGTGCCTACTCTCCCGGCCCGCCGGAGGGGCCGCCGCTACTTCCGGAGCGTCTGATCCAAAGCTCGAGGTACGACATGAGGTCGAGCCCCTCAGGCGCGGACCTCCCGCCCGTCGCGCCAGACGCGCAGCGTCTCGGTCGCCTGCAGCGAACGTATGTCCCGCGTCGGGTCGCCGGGCACGAGCACAAGGTCGGCGATCGCGCCCACCCGTACGCTGCCCGCCTCGATGCCGAGCAGCCGCGCGGCGGTCGACGTCGCGGCAGTGATGGCCTCGAGCGGCGAGAGGCCCCCCTGCACCAGCAGCTCGAGCTCCCGCGCGCTCGTGCGGCCGTGCGGCACCATGAAGCCCGCATCCGTCCCGACCACGATCTCCGCACCGGCGCGCCGGACGCGCTCGAGGCTCCCCCACTTGTCCTCGCGGCAGCGATCGAGCCAGGCCCAGGAGTCGTCGGATCCGCCGAGCGCGTCGCGACCGATCTCGAAGTTCATCTCGTTGACGAGCAGCGTCGGCACATAGAAGGTGCCGCGCTCGGCCATGAGATCGGCCGTCTCCTCGTCGATCCAATGGCCGTGCTCGACGCTATCGAGGCCGGCTCGCACGGCCATGGTCACGCTCGGCCCCCCAGACGTGTGCGCCGCGACGTGACGCTCGAGTCGGTGCGCCTCGTCGATGGCCGCGACGACCTCCTCGTCGGTCATCTCCTGCTTGTACGGCCGCGACAGGTCGCGGCTCGATCCCCCGCAGAGGTTGATCTTGATGCAGTCCGCGCCGCGCTTGACCTGCTCCCGGACACCGCGCCGGAAGCCGTCCGCGCCGTCACACGGGGCGTTCACGTCGCGCTGCACGACGTGATCGGCCCAGCCGCCCTTATCCATGTGCCCGCTCGTGACGGAGAGACCTTGTCCACACGCCACGATGCGCGGACCCGGCACGTGGCCGCGCGCGATAGCGTCACGCAGCGCGAGCACGACGCCGCCGGGGGCGTTCAGGTCGCGGACGGCGGTGAATCCCGAGCGCAGCGTCTCCAGGGCGTGATGGGCTGCCTCGAGGGCGAGCGCTGGGTAGCTCCGCGAGAGCGTCGCGAGCTTGTAGTCGATCGGACGCGGCGAGCCGTCGTACGCGAGGTGGACGTGCGCGTCGATCATCCCCGGCATAAGTGTGGAGTCGGGGGCGTCGATCACGACGGCGGTGTCGGGAAGCCTGGCGAGCTCGGCGACGGTCCCGATCCAGGTGATGGAACTCCCCTCGACGACGACGGCCACGCCATGCCGCGCTGGGGTGCCGTCGCCGACCACGAGACGTTCAGGGCGGATGACGATCATGTGGGCTCCTCGGGTGACCGAAGGGAGCAACTGCCAAGAGCGCGCGAGTCCACGATCAGCTGCTCCGTTCGACGCGCTGCAGCGCCTCGTGGGTGGTGAGGCCCCACCCCCGCGCGCGCACGAGCGCGCCGAGACCGTGCAGGTCGAGGCGCCTCCCGTTGAGGGCCACGTCCACCTGCCCGGCGATCCAGGCGAAGCCTTCGGCGACGTCGAGCTCGTCGGCGTACCGCGCGCGGGCGTCGTCGCCCAAGGCCTGGAACTCCGCGTCGGTCATGCCGGTCGGCTTGCTGGGCGCGCCCGGCGTGGTCAGTGTGACGGCGACACCGTGAGGCAGCGCCTCGAGCGCGAGCGACTTCATGAGCCCCTCGAGCGCGTACTTGCCGGCGACGTAGGCGGTCTCGAGGATGAAGGGACGGACACCGGCGCCCGAGGAGACGCTGCTGATCACCCCGGCACCGCGCTCGACCATCGCCGGGTAGAGGCGCCAGGCGAGCTGGTAGCAGGCGTGCAGATTGACCTGCAACACGCGGTGCCAGAGTTCGGGCGTGGTGTCCTGGAAGGTCTCGAACGGCAGCATCGCGGCGGTGTTGATCAGGACGTCGACGTGGCCGTGATCGGCCAGCACGCGATCGACGAGGCCGTCGACGGCCCCGCTCTCGCCGAGATCGAGAGCTACCTCTACGATCCGCCCGTTCGGCGCGAGCAGGGCGGTTCGAGCGAGCTCGTCCGCCTCGAGCGCCACCGCGATCACGGTGGCGCCGCGCCGCGCGAGTCCCACGGCGCCGCCTCGGCCGAGGCCGCGCCCGGCGCCGGTGACGATCGCGACTTGTCCGCGGAGCGTGTCGTCGTGCAATGGGGTGCTCACGGCCCCTTGCCGAACTCGTGCATGATCGCGGCGGCGTACTTGATGCCCTTGATGTAGTCCGCGACGACGATGTTCTCGTCTGGAGCGTGCAGGTTGGCCCCAGGGTTGGCGAACCCCGTGAGCACGCACGGGATCCACACGTGCTTCAGGATCGTCCCCTCGGCGGAGACGCCGTTGACGATCGGAGGCTCGCCCCACACCCGCATCGCGGCCGCGATGACCGCCTGCGCCATCGGCTCCTTGACGGAGATCTTGTAGGGCGGCTCGGCGCGGGCCTCACCGTGGATCTCGATGTGCGCGAACCCGTGGGCGTCGAGGTGGCGCCGGAGCTTCAGGATCGCGTCCTCCTGGCGCATGTGCGGAATCAGTCGGAAGTCCATCTTCGCACGCGCCTCGTTCGGCACGATCGTCTTCGATCCCGGCCCGGTGTAGCCCGAGACGAGCCCCGCGATGTTGGCGGTCGGCTCGTACTGCCGCGCGCGATGTGCAGCGACGCCGTCACGCCCGAGCGCGAAGCCGTCGATGCCCCACTCGCGCTTGACCGCCTCCATGTCGACGCGCCGGGCCTTCTCGCGGAGCTGCTCCTCGTCCTCTTCCTGCAGCTCGTAGAGGCCGTCGTACCACCCGTCGACGAGGATGCGCCTCTCTTCGTCCATGATCGTGCCGAGAGCGCGCACGAGGTCCCAGGCGGGGCTCGGCAGCAGGGGGAAGTTGAGCGAGTGCACGTCGGCGTTGGCGCCGCGGGCGACGAGCTCGACGAACAGCACCGATTTCAGGCCGAGATCGACGTCGGGGAGGAGCGTGGCGGTGTCGACGGAGCCGTCGAGACAGTGCATGCCGTCGGCCTCGAGCAGCTCGGTGTTCGCCTCGACCCACGGGCCGAGGTGGATGCTGCCGATCTCCTCCTCGCCCTCGCAGAGGAACTTGAGGTTCACGGGAAGCTCGCCGTGGCTGGCGAGAAACGCCTTGGCCGCCTTGTTGAAGGCCAGGACGCCGCTCTTGTTGTCGGTGGTGCCGCGGCCGTACATCACGCCGTCGACGATGTCGGCCGAGAATGGTCCGCCGTGCGTCCAGGCGTCCACGGGCTCGGGCGGCTGGACGTCATAGTGCGAGTAGCACATCATCGTCTTGCTCGAGCGCTTCGTGGTCATGTGGCCGAAGAGGACGGGTGGGCCGCCGTCCAGCGTGTACTGCCGGGCGTCGAGGCCGTCGCTCCGCATCTGCGACTCGACCAGGTCGGCGCACGCGCGCAGGCCAGGGTCGCGCTGCGCCGAGACGCTCGGCTGGCGCACCAGCTCTTGCAGGTCGGCGACGCACTCGTCGGCGTGCGCGTCGATCCAGGCGAACACGGCGTCGAGGTCGAACGGTCGCGCTTCAGCCATCGATGTCGATCCAGCGCCGCTCCGCGTGGGAGCGCTTGGCGGCGTCGAGCACGCGCTGGTTCCGCAGGCCATCCTCGAACGTCGCCCCGTCGCGCACGGAACGCCCCTCGCGCACCGCGCCACAGAGTTCCTGCATGAGCGCCACGAAGGAGACGTTCCAGATGCCCTTGTTGACGCCGGGCAGGTCGGCGTTGGGGTCGGCGACGCTGATGTCCTCGAACTCCGCTCCGGGCTTGCCGAGGAGCAGACGCTCGTCGCTGTTGGTCAGTAGGATCGTGCCCTCGCTGCCGTAGACCTGGGTGACGTTGTCCATGTTGTGACGCGCGACACCGCTCAGGAAGACGTCGGCGATGGGGTTGCGCTCCTGCTCGAGCACCATGTGCACGAGGTCGTCGGCGGTCGCCGTCCAGGGCTCGCCGGTGTTCTTGTCGAGGCGGTCGGCGACGACGGTCTCGACGCGGCCGAGCACGCTCGTCACCTCTCCGAACCACCAGCGCAGCAGGTCGACCTGGTGCGAGCCGTTGGCGCCGAGGCGACCCCCGCCGCGCTCCGCGAGCGACCACCAGTCGCCCATGGGGCGCGAAGCGGGGTCGGACCAGCCGGACGTGATGTTGGCGATGTGGGCATGCCGGATCTCGCCGATCGCGCCGGATCCGACGAGTTCGGCGACCTTGCGGCGGTTCGGGTTGAAGCGCAGCTCGTGCCCCATCATGCTCACGCGGCCGAGCTCGGCCGCGCGGTCGCGCATCGCCTGGGCCTCCGTGGCGTCCATCGCGGTCGGCTTCTCGCACAGGACGTGGGCGCCGGCCTCGAGTGCGGCGAGGGCGATCGGGGCGTGGGTGTCGGTCGGCGTCGCGATGCAGACGAGGTCGAACTCGTGCTCGCGCAGCATCGCCTGCCAGTCGTCGTACGCGTGTGGAACGCCGAAGGCGTCCGCGGTCGACTGAGCGCTCTCGATGCGGGCGCTCGCGAGCCCCACGACCTCGGCGTCTTCGACGTGCCGGAGGGCGGGCAGGTAGGCGGCCTTGGCGAAGCTCGCGCCGATCACCCCGATGCGGATGGTCATGGTGGATCCCCTTTCGGTCTAGCTGACGCCGCGGAGGCGCGGGTCGAGGAAGTCCCTGAGCCAATCGCCCAGGATGTTGAACGACAAGACGGTGAGGGCGATCGCGACCCCCGGGTAGACGGCCAGCCACCAGCGGCCGGCGAGGAGCTGATCGCGGCTCTCGGCGAGCATGCCGCCCCAGGTGGGGATCGTCGGCGGCACCCCGAGCCCGAGGAACGAGAGAGCCGCCTCCGAGAGGATGACGCTGGCGACGTTGAACGACGCGATCACGATCAGGGGGGCGAGGATGTTGGGGAGGATCGTCTTGAACAGCACGGATCCCGACCGGGCGCCGAGCGCCTTGGCGGCCTCGACGTACTCCTTCTCGCGTTGGGAGAGCGTCTGGGCCCGGGCGATGCGGGCGTACGTCACCCACTGCCCGATGCCGAGGATGAGGATGAGGTTGAGGACCCCGGGCCCCAGAACGATCAGGAACATGATCGCCAGCAGGATGAACGGGAAGGCGAGCTGGATGTCGGCGAGCCGCATGATCACGGAATCGACGCGCCCGCCGACGTAGCCGGCGATCATGCCGAGCGACGTGCCGAGCGCGCCTCCGATCACGACGGCGGTGAGGCCGACGAGCAGGGACACGCGCGCGCCATAGATGAGGCGTGACAGGACGTCGCGACCGAGTCCGTCGGTGCCGAGCAGGTTCTGCACCGTGCCGGCGCGGTCGGCCGTCATGGGTGGCTGGAGCCGCGCGATGATGTTCTGGCGATTGGGGTCCTTGGGCGAGATCGCTGGTCCGGCCACGGCGGCGAACCCCACCACGAGGAGCACGATGATCGCGAACAACGGCCACACCTTGCGCACCAGGCTGCGCCACGCGCGCGTAGCGTTGCTCGGCGCCGCGACCTTCCGCACGGGCGTGGCGCGCGCCGGTTCGTTCGCCGATGGAGCGCTCACGAGAGCCGCACTCGGGGGTCGAGGCGCGCGTAGATCATGTCGACCATGAGGTTGAGCGCGATGAACACGAACGCGAACACGACGACCGCCGTCTGCACGAGCGGGATGTCGCGCTGATTGATGGCGTTGAAGACGAGTCGCCCGACGCCGGGCCACGAGAAGACGGTCTCGACCACGACGACCCCGGAGAGCAGGAAGCCGAACTCGAGGCCGAGCATGGTGACGACGGGCATCCAGGCGTTGCGCAAGGCGTGCCGGATCACGACGCTCCACTCCTGGAGGCCCTTGGCGCGTGCGGTGCGGACGTAGTCCTGGGTGAGGACCTCGAGCATCGAGGAACGCACCAGCCGTGCATTGCGCGAGAGCGAGAAGAGCGAGATGGTGAAGGCGGGCATGATCAGGTAGCGCAGCGCCTGCGGGAAGTTCGTCCAGGCCCGCTCGAAATCGCCCTTGAGCAGTGGCTCGATGATCGGTACGTGGCCGGAGATCGGCAGCCAGGAGAGGCCCAAGCCCACGCCGAGGATCAGCATGATGCCGAGCCAGAAGCTCGGGATCGACTGGCCCACCATCGCGAACGCCATGATCCCGCCGTCGATGGCGGTGCCGCGCTTCAGGGCTGCGACTATCCCGAGGGGGATGGCGAAGGTGACGGCGATGAGCATCGCCATGAACGTGAGCTCGATCGTGGCAGGGAGGCGTTCGAGCACGATGTCGAGGGCGGGCATGCGATAGGTGAGCGAGCGGCCGGTGTCGCCCTGGACCAGACCCCCGAGAAACGTCAGGTACTGCACGTGCAGGGGGCGGTCGAAGCCGAGGCGCTCGCGCACCAAGGCGATCTCGGCCTCACTGGCGCGGTCGCTGACGTAGAGGTAGGTCGGGTCGCCCGACATCTGCAGCGCCAAGAACGTGATCAACGTGACGGCGACGATGACGATGGCGGACTGCAGGATTCGGCTGAGCGCGTAGGACCACATGAGTGTCTCCAGCAAGATAGTTGGAATGCCCGTGCCGGCGTCCGCCGGCACGGGCGG
>JACCWH010000194.1 GCA_013697735.1 Trueperaceae bacterium
CTCCTCGAGGTGGCGCGGCGGCACGCCCCGGCGTCCACGCTCGTCGGCGTGGTCCCGGCCCCGGAGGCGCCACTGAGCGGACGCGTGCCGTGGTTCCGCGAGCGCGGCGCGCGTAGCGGACGGCCCACCGCGTACGCCTGCGAAGCGGGCACGTGCCATGCGCCCACCGACGATCCGGACGCGCTCGAGCGTCGGGTGCGCGCGTGGCGGGAGCCCACCGCGCCGTAGGATGGGAGCGTGCCGTCGCGCCTGATCGTCGGCCCGCCCGGCGCCGGTAAGACCCACCGCCTCGTCGACGTCGTACGCGACGCCGCCGGGCGTGGCCGCCGCGTCACCTGGGTCGCGCCTCCCCACCAACGCCACGCCGTCTATCGCCGACTCACCGAGGCCGGCGCACTCCTCGGTGTCGAGGTCGTCTCCGCCCAACAGCTCCTCTACCGCATCGCGGCCGCGGCGCGCGTCCTGCGCCCCCTCGTCACCGGCACCGAGCGGCTCGCGCTTCTCGGCCAAGCCCTCACCGCGTCGCGCGGAGTGCTGCCGACACCAGGCGAGGCCCGACTCTTCGCCCGAGCGGTCGCCGAGGCGAAGGCGCACGCCTTCGGTCCCGACGACGTCGCGGCCGCGGCCGACCGCCTCGCCGTCGGCGGCGTCGCCGATGCTCACGAGGCGCGGAGGCTGGCCGAGATCTACGCTCGCTACCAGGAGTCGCTGGGCGAGCGCGCCGATTACGACGACGTCCGCAGCGCGGTGCTCGACCTGGTGCGCTCCGGCACGGTCGAACCGGGTGCCGACGTGGTGGTGGTGGACGGTTTCCGAGACCTCGGCCCGCTCGACCTCAGCCTCTACCGCGGCCTCGGTGCACACGTCGACGTCGTCGTTGCCCTCGCGGAGGCGCCGCCCGGGTGGGAGGCCGACGAGCGGCTCGCGCCGCGCGCGAACGTCGTGCGAGCACATGCGTTCGCCAATCCGGTCGCAGAGGTGCGCTGGGTCCTCCGCTCGCTCAAGCGCGATCTCGCCGAAGGTGTCGCCCAGGCCGACCTGGCGATCGTGACGCCGCCCGGTGGCGCGCACGCGATCGTGGCGCTCGCGGAGGAGTTCGGGGTCCCGCTCTCCGACGAGACGTCCCGCTCCCTCGCCGACACCCGCGAGGGGCGCGTGCTCCTCGACCTGCTCGAGCTCCCGGACCATCCCACGGCCTCGCGGCTCCTGAGCGTCCCGGATCTCGCGCCACTCGGTCGCGCCGCGCTCGAGCACCGCGTGGCCGGGAGCGCCGCGATCGGCGCGCTCGCCGTCGAGCTCGGCCTCGAGGAGCGCTGGCTCGAGCACGTGCGCGCGCTCACGCCGTCGCCCGATCTCGAAGCCTGGGCAGCGAGCGTCGTCGACATGGCCGTCTCGTACGCCGCCGACGCCCCTCCGGTCGACGCCGCCGACGACGTCGCCACGCCCGCGGCCGCCATGGGTGACCTGCTCCTCGCGCGTGCGCTCGAGGCGATGCGACTCGGTCCGTTCGACGGCGTGCGCGCCTGGTGGGCGGCACTCGTGCAGGAGACGCGGCTACCGCGGCGACCGCGTGCCGGGGTCGCGCTCCTCGACGCCTCGCTCGCGCTCGGGCGCCGCTTCCGCAAGGCCTACGTCGTCGGCGCGGTTGCAGGTGCCTACGCTGCCGGTGAGCGGGAGGATTACTTCCTCCCGGAGGATGCCCGGCGCCCGTGGGACGAGATCCAGCGCACGGCCGTCGCCGACGACGGCGACGGCGACGGGGCGACGGCGCGGGCGCGCCCGGGGCTGCCGCGCCGGCATCGCGGACTCGACGCCACGCTCGCGGCCGAGCTCCTCGCTCGGGGCGACGACGTGATCGTGAGCGCGGCCGTGGCGGATCGTGCGGGTCTCCTCGAACACGATCCGATCCTGATGGCCGACGCCGTACCACCACCTCCGCACCCCGCCGGCTCCGACCTCGAGGTGGCGACGCCGACACCCTTCCACGCCACGGACGGCGACGTGACCGGCACCTCCGTGAGCGCCGAGGAGCTGCGCCGGAGCGACCCGTGCACCTTCCAGATCTGGGCCGAGCGCTTCGTGCGCGAGAGCGCCGGTCGTGCTCATTGGGGTGCGCGGCTCAGGCGTGCACTCACCACCGAGCGCACGCTCGACGACGGGCGCATCGCGGCGCTCGTGCACGACTTCCCCGAGGCAGAGGCGTGGCTCGAGCGTCATGGGGAGCGGTTGCGCTCCTTCGTGTACGGCGTGCGTCTCCCCGCCGGCGGCGGCCCGCAGTCTCGCATCGACGCCGTGGAGCGTGTGGGTGACGTGGTACACGTCGTGCGCTTCGTGGCAGCGAGCGAGGATCCCACCGCGCCGGGTGACCCCCGACGGCGGTGGAACGAACTCTTTGCGGCGCGCGCGCTACTCCGCCACGCCAGCGTGCGCGAGGTGCACGTGGTCGCGTGGCCGCTCCTCGGCGAGCGCATCGACCTGACGCCGCACGGCATCACCCGCGAACGAGGCGCCGCGCGACTCGAGCAGGTCGCTCGCGACCTCGACGCGCGCTGGCACCGCTGGCGCGAGGGCGCCGCCGTACCGACGCCGGGCTACCACTGCAGTCGCTGCCGCGTGCGCGACGTCTGCCGCGAGGCGGCAGCGCGATGAGGGTCCGCATCGCCAGCGCCGGGACGGGCAAGACCACTAGCCTGGTGCGCCGCTACCTCGCACTCGTGGGCGAAGGGGTGCCGTTGCGGCGCGTCGCCGGAGTGACGTACACGCGAGCGTCGGCGGCGGAACTGCGCGAGCGCGTGGGTGAGGGGGTCCGGTCGATGCTGGTGCACGGCGCCTACCTCGACGGGCTCGAGCGGCTCGACGAGGCCCACCGGCACCGGTTCGAGGAGGCCGAACGCGAGCTCGGCGGGGCCACGGTGACCACGATCCACGGCTTCATGATGAACGCGCTGCGGCTCGTGGCACCGTCGCTCGGCCTCGACCCGGACTTTTCGATGATCGGGGAGTGGGAGGCGCAGGCGATGATGGACGACGAGATCCACGCCCTGCGCTACCTCGCGGAGGTCCCGGGAAGTCCCGCCGCGGCGCTGGTGCGCGCCGCCGGCGAGGGGGCCGACGAGAGCGTCGCGACCCTCTTCACGCTGCGCTCCCTGACCGCCGACCTCCTCCCGGCTGGCCCCGCGAGTGCTGCACTCGTGCACCTCTTCGAAGTCGCGTACGAGCGCTATCGGGCGCGGCTCGGGCCACGGCGGCTGGCACCGTCGGAGGTCGAGCGGGAAGCGCTCCGACTCGTCGGCTCACCGTCGCTCGTCGCGCGCGTCGCGGCGCGCTACCCGGTGATCCTGGTCGACGAATTCCAGGACGTGAACCCGCTGCAAGGCGAGGTCTTCGAGCGCCTCGAGGGGGCGGGCGCACACGTCGAGGTGGTGGGCGACCCGAAGCAGTCGATCTACGGCTTCAGGCACGCCGACGTCGGCGTGTTCCGCCGCGCAGCGGAGCGCGCACGCGCCGCGGGCACGCTGGAAGCGCCGCTCGTCGAGACGCGTCGGCACGCCGTGCGCGTGGCGCGCTTCCTCAACCACGTCACCGACGAACTCGCCCGCCGCGACCTCGGCTTCGGCGTGTCGGAGGCGCCACCGGTCACGCCCGCGGGGGCACAGGCAGCGACGGAGGGGAACGTCGAGTGCCTCTGGTGGCGCGACGCCGACGCCTCGATCGCGTCGTTGCGCGGCGCCGAAGCGGCTGGCCTCGCGGCGCGGCTCGCTGCCTGGCACGCGCGCGGCGTGCCGTACGCCCACATGGCGGTCCTGGCACGAACCCGGAGCGCCCTGGCGACGCTCGCCGCGCCGCTGTCGGCGCACGGCGTGCCGTCGACGCTCAGGCAAGGGCGCGGCTTCTTCGAGCGCATCGAGGTCCGCGACCTCTACCACGCGATCCGCGTTGCGCTCGACCCGACGGGCGGGAGCCTCGCGGCGTGGCTGCGGGGACCCTTTGCTGGCCTCGCACCGGACGACGTGGAGCGGGTCGTGCGGGCCGAGGATCCCGTGGCGCTGCTCGACGCTCGCCACCCTGGCGTCGCTCGCGTCTGGCGCGCGCTGCGTGGCCGGGTGGTGGGCGCCGCGCCGGTCGACGCGCTCGCGCGCCTCATGCGCGACCCGCTCGTGGATGGTCGCGCATTCGTGGCGACGCTCGACGCTCGCGCACGCGACAACGTCGACGCGCTGCTCGTGGCCGTCGCCGCCGATCGGCCGACCGACACCGAGCGGCTCCTCGACCGGCTCGATGTCTTGGCGCGAGACACGCAAGCCGGCGACGTCCCGCAGTCGGGTGCTGGTGTGCAGCTCCTCACGTTGCATGCGGCGAAGGGGTTGGAGTGGCCGCTCGTGGCCGTGTTCGACGCCGGCGGCGCGTCGATCGGTCGCGCCGAGACGGTCGTCGTGGACCCCGGCGCCGGCGTCGTGGCCGCCGTGGGCGACCCGGGCTTCGACTCGATCGTGCGCGCGCGCCGCGCCGAGGCCGAAGCAGAGACCCATCGGCAGCTGTACGTCGCCCTCAGCCGGGCGCGCGACGTCCTCATCCTGACCGGGAGCCACGGCCGCGCCGCGCCGTCACCGTGGATCCGCGCCTGCAACCTCGCGGGCATCGGTCCCGCCGGCGGAGGGGAGACGGCCGATGCCCTCGGCGTCGTACGCATAGTGCACGAGAATGCCCGGCCCGCGGCGGCGCCCGCGGCGCGGCCACCCCTTGTGCTCGCCCCCGTGCGTGCGCCGTGGACTGGGCGTCGCTTCGAGCGTGCGCCCTTCCCGCTGGTGGTGAGCCCGTCGTGGGTGAAGGTCGAGGGGGCGGGTGTGGCGCCGCCGGGGACGACGCCGGCGCGTCCGGCGCCACGCCTCGTCGGCCCCTCCGACGACGAGCCGGCAGCGCCGGAGGACGCGGGCGCCCGCGACGACGGCGCCCTCCTCCCGGGCATCGGAACGGCGGTGGGCACGCTCGTTCACGACGCCATAGCCCGCGGGTGGCGCGACGACGACCCGGACGTGCGCCGCGTGCTGTCGGCGCAGGAGGTGCTGTGGCCCTTCGCGCCCGAGCGCCGGCGCGAACTCGTAGACGAGGCGCTCGAACTCGTCGCGAGCTATCGCGCCATGCTCGGCGATGGTCGACTCCCCGCCCTCGACGTTCGTGAGGAGGATCACGCCGAACTCCCGTTCGCGTTCCCCGATCGGGTCGGGTCGACCGTCTGGCAAGGGGTGATCGATCGTCTCTACCGGGTGGCGGGGCGGTGGTTCCTCGACGACTACAAGACCGACCGTCGGCTCGACCCGGAGCGCTACGACGTCCCGATGGCGGCGTACGTCGAGGCAGTGGCGGCCGTGCGCGGCGTGCGACCCGCCGCGAGGCTCGTCGACCTCCGGTGTGGCCAGGTGCTGGAGCTCGACGACGCGACGCTGGCGCGCACCTGGCGTGGGCTTCAGGTGCCGGGCGTGCGCACGTAAAGGCGTGAGCGCTCCTTCGTTCCGATGCACGCCACGGCGCCCGACTCGCGCAGCACGTACGCAGCGCGTTGCGCGATGCTCCGCGTGACGCCGAGGGCGCGGACGAGGTCGAGCGTCGTGAATGTGGGCGGGAGGTCGGCGGGGAGGAGCTCGAGCCATGCCCGTGCGCCTCGGAAGAGGCGCCGTTCGCCGATACCGAGGAGGCGACGATCGACCGTGACCCAACCACGCTTGCGCCAGGCGGCGCCGGGGCGGTACTCGCGCTCCTCTTCTTCGCGCACGACGACGACCTCGATCTCGAGGTTCGGGTGGTCGAGCAGCTTGGGGATCGCGACGAGCTCGAAGAGCGCGTGCGCCACACCGCCGCGCTTCGGGGAGCGGCGGCGGCGGCCCGGCCCGTCGACGCCGCGCTTCACGATCCACCGTTCCTCGCTCACCGGCAGCACCAGTCGCACTCGGTGGTGGGCGAGCAGGCGCTCGAGTTTGAGGCGCATCTTGCCCACGTGGCGCGTCTGGACTTCGATGAGGAGTCCGGCCGCGACCACGTCGATCACGTAGCCGTCGACCACGACCTCGAAGCACGCGCCAGGGGGCGCGACGATCGCCTTGAGTGCGGCATGGAAGGGGGTCTCGTTGAGGGCGCCGATACCCGCCATTCGAGCAGAGTACCGCGACGAGATTGGCTCGAGCCCACCTCGCGGCGCCCCCTCACGCTCGTGGTGGCATCCTGCTCGCATGGCTCATGAGTACGTCACGCTCGACGGCCGCCCCGGTCTGATCCGCACGGCGATCGACGGCTCGCTCCTTTGGGAATCCGAGATCGACGGCGACGCCTTCGCCGGTCTCATCCGCCGCGCCATGATGCACGGCGTCCTCCCGTTCCACGGCTCGGAGGGTCCGTCCACGGTTCGGATCCAGGGAGCGTACTACGACGCCGCGACTGGCAAGCTCCTCGTCGAACTCGTGGGGGTGCCGACTGCGGTGAGTTGATCGGTCACAGTCGGCACCCCTTCGGATGCGGCTGCCGGCGTCAGGTCTTGCCGGACTCGGGGCGTCCACCCGATCGACCGTCCGTGCTACCGGCCTCGTGTCGACCGAAGCCGAGCCCCTTCGGTGCACCGATGCGGGGGAGCACCCAGTAGTCCAGTCCGTAATAGCCGGCGACGCGCCAGGCGAGCACCAACCAGGTCGCGAGAATGAACATTACGGGGTTCGTGGAGAGCGTCCCCGCGAGGAGGAAGCTCGCATTCATGAGGCCACCGAGGAACGCACTGATGCCGGTGAGGAAGCCGAGGATGAGCGTCGCGCCGACGAGCACCTCGCCCCAGGCGACCAGGTAGCTCATCAGTACGGCATTAGGGAGGAAGACGTTCTCGATGAGCCATGCGTACCAACCGGCGACGGAGGGCGTGTCGGCAGCTGCCAGGTCGAGCGCTCGGTTCAAGAAGCCGCGGACCGCGGCGCCAGCGTTCTCGCCCGTCCACGCGGGGGAGAAGATCTTCCCCCAGCCGGCCGTGAGCCACAACCAGCCGAGATAGATGCGAACGACCGTCCACAGCGGTGCCAACGCCTTGGATGCGAACAGGAACTGCGCGATCCGCGGTTCGGGATAGTACGTGGTCCGAGCCATGTCACGTCCCCTTTCAGCGTCCGGCCAGTCGGTCTGCGACGCCACCCGGTCGTGGGAGCGCTAGCCTCGTGCCGTGCACGGACGTGCGCCCCCGGCCACTCGGGGAGCGTGCAATCGCAATGCGTGAGCGCGCGCCCCCAACAGTCTTGCAGAGTCCGCATGCCCGGATGTCCCGGCCCGCGTGGCGCGCTGGACGCTATGTCGCGGTAGGCTCGGGGGCATCGTCCGGATCGAGCCGCCCAGGCAGCACACGCACACCGCCCGGCTCGACCGCGCCCGCCACCGGTCGCAGGAGGCCCCGTGTCCGATCACCGTTCTCCGACGTCGACGGCGCCCGTCGGCGCTGCCCCCGCCCTCGACCGCTCGGTGCGCCGCCACCACCAGGTGACGATCGACGGCCAGGTCGTCCGCTACACCTCCACCACCGGACGCATGGTGCTCAGG
>JACCWH010000224.1 GCA_013697735.1 Trueperaceae bacterium
CCTCCGTCGTCCCAGTAGTCGGTGAGTCGCGGGTGGAGCCGCACCACGCGTGAGGGGCGGCCACCAGCGGCGCCGGGTTCGGTGGTTTCGATGCGGAGCCAGCCGCGCGTCTCGAGGTAGGCGAGTGCCATCTCGATCTGCGAGCGGTCTAGGCCCTTCCAGTTCTTGCGTTGCAGGTCGCGGATCGTGATGCCGTCTTCGGCGTGCCCTGCCGTGAGGTGATTGAGCAGGTTGGCGGCGGCGTGCCGGTCGCTGCTGATCTCGATGTCGTAGACCTTGCGGGCGTGTTCGTCGAGGTAGTCGACGAGGGCGGATGCGGTGATGGCGGATTCGAGGGGAATGCGGAGGTTCTGTCGGTTGTGTCTGTCGTTTTCGTGGCTCGCGATCGTGATGAGGTGGAACAGGCCGGCTAGGGCTGGGAAGAGGGAGCGGTACTTACTTATGTGAGAGAGATATGCCCTGCGCGTGCGCGCGGAGGGTGCGCGTAGGCGGTTCTCTAGGTCGACGATCCAGTCGTCGTACAGGCGTTGTGCGGCTTCGTCGAACTTGAGGATTCCTGGGTGCGCGCGCTGATTCGTACTGACAGAACTGACGGAACCCTCGGGCGGGGCGAAGCCGTACGCGGCTGGATCGAGGTCGTAGAGCCGTCGGTAGATGGTCTGTAGACGGTCTTGGGCGGCGTGGTTCGGTTCGCGGTCGATGAGTTGGAAGGGCGGTAGGTTCTCGTCGGGCCACACGAGGATCTGGAAGCGTTGTAGGAGGCCGTCGGCGCCGATGCCGTCGTCGGTGGCGCCTTCCTGGTACTCGCGAAAGACGCCTGGTTGAATGGTGCCGTAGAGGGAGAGGGTGACGATGTCGGCGGTGATGGTTCCGCGTCCGATGCGGTCCTGTTTGAAGCCGTGGTCGCCGGTCCACGCTTCGAGGTAGAAGGGTCGGTCGCCTTCGCGGCCTTGCTTGTCGAGGGTTCGGAAGAATCCGACGAGCTCGTCGCGGTTCATGAGGATGCCGCGTTCGTTGTCGCGCAGGATCTCGAGGAGCTTCTCTACGGTGGCGTCGTTGACGATGAGGCGCGGCTCGGGCAGGCGTTCGGCCTGGAGCGCTTCGCGTACGGTGTTGAGTTCGGTGCGGAGGTTCGCGAGTTCGCCGACCTTGCGGTCCTTGGCGGCCTTCTTGCGGCGTTCGAGGATGCTGGCTTCGGTGAGTTCGAGGTCTTCGACGCGTCCGGCTTGCTTGAAGCGTTCGGCCTCGTACGCTTGGTGTAGTTCCTGCTCGATCGCTTCGAGGAATCCGATCGCGAGCTTGGTGGCGTACGACTTCATCATGCCGGAGTGCGCGACGAGCGCGCCCCAGAGGTTGAGCACGACGAGGAAGTCGTCGCGGCGTTTGGGTTGTACGCGCCAACGGTTGCCGATCGCGCCGGAGAGCGTGACGAGGAAGGCGGCGACGAAGTAGTCGACGGGCAGGCACGCGCGTTCGGCGGCGTCCTCGATCACGTCGCGGAGGGGTTCTGGGAGCATGGCGAGGTCGAGCGGCGGCACTGTCGGTGTTCGCGGCGGTAGCGGAATCGGAGGCGGCCACGATTCCGACTTCTTGGGCGCGTCGCGGGGAGGCTCCCAGGCGACGGCGGCCTTCATGACAACCGCCGCGCGAGTTCGGTGAGGCCGTGCGCGCCCGCGACGTCGCAGGCGTCACCGTCGGGCCACGGGTCGAGGGTCATGACGCTCGCGGCGCCGGCGTCGTGGGCGGCGGTCGCCCAGCGTTGCCGAGCGCGGTTTCCGACCGTGTCACCGTCCGCGTAGACGACGACGTCTTTGCCGGAGAGCGCGTCGAGGGGTAGGCATCCGCTGGTGCCGGCGACGCCGATGATGCCGAGGGCGGGTCGTGCGCGCCAGCAGGCGGCGCCGTTGAGTTCGCCTTCGATCACGAGCACGGTCGTTCTGACAATCAAACTTGGCGAGCACCACGCCGGATTCCCGGCGCCCATCGGGTGAGGGTCGCAGTAGTAGTACCGGCCTCTCGGGCCGGGCTGCGCGCGGCGTGTCTTGAGGCGCAGGATGCTGCCGTCGGGTCCGGCGATCGGGAAGGTGGCGTCGCCGTTGGAGCTCGCCACGCCGAGCGCGAGGCAGTCGTCGAGCCCGAAGCCGCGGCCGTGGAGTGCTTCAGGGACCGCGGTGAGGCGCTCGGCTCGACGCGAGTGGGCGTCAACCACGTCGGGCGCCAGGGGCGGCGTGTCGCAGCCCTTGACGGGCGGTGAAGGGCGTTTCGTGGGGCGTCGTCGCGGAGCGTTCGGGTCGCGCTCTCGGCCGACGTGCTTGAGGGCTTCGGGCATGGTCATGCCGCGGAGTTCAACGAGGACGGCGACGAGATCCCAGTGCCGACCGCAGCCGTAGCAGTGGACGTGGCCGCCGCGGTCGTCAGCGTAGGCGTAGGCGCTGGGCGTTCGGTCCTCGTGGTCGGGGCTGGGGCAGCGGAGCCGATCGCCGACGACATGGTGACCGGCTGCCTCGAGTTCGTGCAGGATCGAGTCATGCTGCACGGTGGTCCGGGTGCGTCTCGATGAGTTCGCGTCGCCAGAATCCGCGTGTAAAGGCCTGGTCGCAGAGGAGGCAGAGTGTGCCGACCGGGTCGTCGGAGTCCCTCACGTAGAGCGCCTGGTGGCTATTGAGGCACGGGACCGGGCAGGTTTTCGCGAAATCGTCTACGCTGGTTGGGTCCCCGTCCTGGTGCCGCCGGTTCCCGCCGGCGGCGCTCACTCTTGCGCCTCAGCCAGTCCCGCGCCGCCGTCGGCGATCCACTGCTCGAGGCGGGCGCGGCTGAATCTGACGGCGCGGCCGACGCGTACGCTTGGGATGATGCCGTCGCGGGCGAGGGCGTAGACCTGTGGGCGCCTGACGCGCAGGAGGTCGCTTGCCTCGTCGGCTGTGAGCATGGGCGGGAGTTCACGGTCTACTCTGGGGGTGTCCATCGGCGCGCTCCTACACGCGGCGGTGGAGTTTGGGGCCGAGAGCGCGACTTAGACTGAGACCCTGAGCGCGCTCCGGCTTATCGCCGCGTACGCCTAGGTTCCAACGGGGTCCGCTTGGCGCGCCACGGCGAGTCAATCGGCCTTGACTTTCGTTTTAGCTTGGAATCGCCCGGGGCTCAACGCCCACCTCGGTCAGGATGCTCTTGATCGCTGCACGGAGGTCGGCGGGATTCTTCTCGATCAGTTCCCGCGTTACGATGAAGTCGGGCCACTCAAGGTTCGACACCTGCCACTGTGCAGCGAGGACGAGATTTGCCTTCCGCCGCTTCTCAAGGCGCTTCATAGGCGTGCCGGAGCGGTCGAGTTCGGCCTGCATTGCGTCTGCGTGCTCCTTCAACTTGATCGTTGCCGCCTGCACAGCTTGCCGGTGCCATTCTGTTGGCGTCAGGCGCCGACGCAGCGGCAGAGTGAGTGTGATCTCCTCATCGCGGCGAGGTGCCTCTCTCCGCGTAATCCCCCCGCCCCTACCCAGCCGCCACGGATTATTTAAGTAACCGAGCCAGCTGCCGCCCATGTCGAGGATCCACGGGCAGCACAGACGATAGGTCTTGGCCCAGGAGAGGAGCTCATCGCGAAATGCTAAACAGTCTGCCCACGCCTCCTGGCTCAACATTCGAGCGTGAGCAGGATGCTGCGGATCTTCCCAATCCCAGTCGTGCCAAAACTCAGGCGGAAGCAGGTGAGGGTGCGCGTTCCATTCAAACTCGACGACCCCCGGAAAGCCTTGCACATCACGGCAGCGGTAGGCCAGTGGCTTTAGGGCGTTGAACGCGGTCACCACCTCGGGAGCGTGCTCACGGATGGCTTCAAGGAAGAGGCGCCGTAGCTCCGCGACGGCAGGCGGATCATCCCGACCGGGAACGAAGTATCCCGGCGGGACGCTGCCCCCTCGTGGCCCCGTAGTGTGTGCCATCTTCTGTGCCAACCTCTCACGCACGGTCTGATTCTACCTGATACGCAGACGCACTCAGCATGTGATAGGTGGGCCGCTCGTCCCGTCTAGGACGTACTCACCGAAACGGAGCGGCTTAGCCCGTCGTGGTTTTTAAGTCTGCTGCGTCTACCGTTTCGCCATCCCGGCGAGGATGGGCTACGTGCGTGAGGGACGGTGGTCCGGCTTGTGCTGTACCGAGTCGTGTTCCAACCGGTCCGTGACGCAGTCTAGACCGAGGAGACACGAAGGATGCTGACCTTCGGTGGCGGCGCGAGCCGGGTCGGAGCCTGACCCGGAGTGTCGTCTTCGTGCGCCGAGCCTCACCGTTTCCGTGACGTCCGCGACGGCGTCCGCACCGTGAGGGGCGAGAATCCAACAGGAGGTGCTCCATGAGATACATCATGATCGTGCTCAGCCTTACCCTCGTCGTGGCGGCATGCGCGCCAGCGGCCACGGTCCAACCCTTCGAGCCAATGGAGGGT
Source organism: Trueperaceae bacterium (assembly GCA_013697735.1). Lineage (GTDB taxonomy): Bacteria > Deinococcota > Deinococci > Deinococcales > Trueperaceae > SKWV01. The sequence continues at coordinate 4,442 of JACCWH010000224.1, forward strand.
GCACGATCCTTCAGCCTGCTTGTCGATGGCGCCCCTGCGGTCCGCGCGGGGTCTACACATAGCGTCGACGCTCGTCAGTACGGTGTCCAGGCTACGATCGAACGCGACCGCGTCGTGGTGGAACTCACGAACGAGACTGCTGGTCCGATGGTCGTACACCCCGATCGGTCGCGGTTCGTCCTTGCCGACGGTGCGACGTCACCCGTCGCAACGGGCGCCACGAGTTGGGAGAACCGCGACGAGCCGCAGGAATCCGTGGAGATCCCTTCCGGTGGCACGACGATCCTTACGCTCATCCCGCGCTCGAACCTGTCCTGGAACGGCGAATTGGTCATCGCGCCGATGTTCCCGTGGCCCCTCACCGAGTTGATCACGCTGCGAATCGACCTCGGTATCGAGACCGTGTCCGGCGTGGAAACGATCGCGCTCATCGTCACGGGTCGGCCGGATTGAAGATCGTGCGCCGACGACCGCCACTCCCGTGGTACTGGCATCGACATGAGTCACGTGCGTGGGCGCCGCGGATGAGCTGATACCCGCGCACGTCATGCACGAACGCTCAGTCTTCGCGCACGTCGAAGCTCTGGAGCCTGCCGTGCTCGTAGTGCGGGGCGCCGACACCTCCTTCGGCGTAGTCAGGGAACCAACAGACGGCGACGTAGGTGCCGGGTGTCAGGTCGAGTATCAGGAAGTTGCTCACGCCCGGGCTGACCATGCCGACGTAGGCGAACTCCTCCGTCGGATCGTCGCCTTCGAAGGCCTCGGCGTACGACATGACGTCGGCCATCGTTTTGCCGGGGAGTAGCTTCATGATGGCGGCGACGTGGACCTGTGCACCGCTGTTGACGAACTCCCACGTCTGCGCACCGGCCCCGAGGTCGGCCGGGAACGCGAATGCGAACTCGACCATGTGGACTGTCGCGTCGACGGCGGGTGGTGCGGTCGGTGCGCCGTCGGCGACGACGTCGATTCGTTTCGTCACGTTCGTCGGTGGCGCGGGCATCTCCTCGGGCGCCTCGCCATCACTCGGCTCGCCCTCACTCGGGTAGAGCGCGCCGACCACGGCGTAGCTCCCGACCGGCAGCGTCACGCCGAAGCTCCCCTGCTCGCCCGGTCCCGCCGACGCTCCGCCCCAGACGGAGATACCGTCGAGGAACTCGCGCATGCTCGCCGCTGGGTCGGCACCTTCGTCCATGAAGACGTGATCGATCGCCTGCAACGGGGCGCGACGACCCGACCCGTGAACTCGTCGACCGCCTGCGGGAGTCACGCTTACTGGTCGTTCTCGACAACTGCGAGCATCTCCCGGGCTGCGCCGGTCTGGTGGAGGAGCTGCTCGGCGTCGCGCCCGACGTCACGGTGCTGGCGACGTCGCGCGTACCGCTCGCCGTGGCAGGGGAACAGCGCTTCGAGGTCGATGGTCTCCCGCGCCCCCACCCGAGCCTGATGCTTGTGGAGGCATCGTCGCAGGAGGCGGTGCGCCTCTTCCTCGACCGCGCGAAGCGGATTCACATCCACTTCGCGCTCGAGCCGCGCTCGGCGACCTGGCATTCGCCCGCGCCTGGACGCGTGGCCGCGAAACCGACATCGACGAGGTGGTCGCGGAGCTCGGCGTGACGAAGGAGGTCGTCGAGCGTCCGCGAGGGGGTGACACTGCCGGGGGAGGCCCCCGTGAAGATGGCGTCTGAATCGAAAAGGGAGATCGCGTCGCCGGTGGCTGGTTGGGTGCCTTGGCCGTGAACGCACCGGTCGACCGGGCCGAACTGGCCGACTACCGTCGCCGCGTGAGCGAGCTCTACGCCGAGGTCCGTCGCGCTGCCACTCGTGCCGCCGAAGCAGCGTCTCCCTTCCGTCGGGGTCGGGACCAGCTCTTCGCCGACCACCCGCAGTCGCCATTGCGTGGGGAGGCGAAGGCCGCGTTCGATGGCATCACCTACTACCCCTACGACCCCTCCCTTCGCCTTTCGCTCCCGCTCGACCCCGACCTCGAGACGACGTCGGTGGAGATCGAGCTCGGCGCCGACGGTGTCGTCCGGCTCGAGCGGGTCGCGCGCGTGCGCTTCACGCTCGCCGGAGAGCCTCTCGAGCTGACGGTCTTCTGGATCGGCGGCTACGGCGGCGGCCTCTTTCTCCCGTTCGGCGATGCGACCAACGGCGACGAGACCTACGGTGGCGGTCGCTACCTGCTCGACACCATCAAAGGGGCCGATCTCGGTGGCGACGGCTCGTACCTGAATGTCGACTTCAACTATGCCTACAACCCATCGTGCGCGTACGACGCGCGCTGGACGTGTCCCCTCGCTCCGCCCGAGAATCGGCTCCACGTCGCTGTGCGTGCTGGCGAGCGGCACGTAGACTCTCCGTAGTAGCCTCGTCGAATCGAAGACGGCGATCGGCCCCGGTCGATCGCTCGGCAGAGGAAGCAACCACGAAGCACCACGAGGAGGACGACCATGCCCACCCCCTACGCACGCGCCAGTCAGGCAGCACCGCCGAGCGACTGCTCCCGCGTTCCGCGAACGCTCGGATCCGCGCTCGCAGTGACGGTGCTCGTTGCCGTCACCACTTTTTTGGCCTTCGCCGGTATCGCCGTCGGCCAGGGGAGCACGTTCCGGGTGGCGCTCGAGCCGCCGGCGCAACTCGATCCCGCCTTCGCCTCGTCCGACGCCGAGATCGCTGTATTGAACGCCGTCTACGACTACCTGGTCGACGTCGACGGCGACAACGAGATCGTGCCGCGACTGGCACGGAGCTGGAACGTCTCCGACGACGGACTCACCTATACGTTCGAGCTCGCCGAGGGCGTCAGCTTCCACGATGGCACGCCCCTGCGCGCAGAGGACGTGGTCTGGACGTTCGATCGCCTGCGAGACCCGGAGCTCGAACTCCCCACCAGCGACCTCTACGCGATCATCGAGTCGATCGAGGCGACCGACGACTTGGAGGTGCGCTTCACGCTCCGCGAGGTCAATCCGTTCTTCCTCTACGACCTATCCGACAATCACGCGGTCGTGCTCCGTGAGGGGACGAGCGATGCCGCGACCGCCTTCAACGGAACCGGTCCGTTCCGTGTCGAGGAGTACCGCACCGGTACGCGCATGTCGCTCTCTGCGAACCCCGAGTACTTCATGCCCGGCAAACCGGGAGTCGACGAACTCGAACTGATCTTCTTCCGGGACCAGGTCGCCGCCATCGATGCGCTCCGCGGCCGCCAGGTCGATCTGGTACTCCGTATGCCCACGCCACTCTTCCAGTCGCTGCAGGGCACGCCCGGGCTCGAGGCGGTGTCGGTGGCGACGAACGCCTTCGACCTCGTGCGCCTTCGAGCCGACCGCGGTCCCGGAGCCGACGTGCGCGTCCAGCAGGCGCTGAAGCTCGCCACCGATCGCGACGCGATCGTGCAGGTGGTCACGTTCGGGCTCGCCGCGCCCGGTAAGGACTCGCCGATCGGCCCGCTCTACGGCGAGTACTTCGCCGACGATCTCGAGCTGCCGCCGCACGACCCCGAGCGCGCCCGCGAGTTGCTCACGGAGGCCGGCTACGCAGACGGGCTGACGCTCGAGCTCCACACGCCCGACACGGGTGACCGCCCCACGCTCGCCGTGGTGCTCGCGGATCAGTGGGCGCAAGCCGGCATCACCGTCGACGTGATCGTTCACCCAGAGAGTGTCTACTACGGTGACAACCTCTGGCTCGAGGTCGATCTCGGCATCACGGGCTGGGGTTCTCGCCCCGTGCCGCAGTTCTACCTCGACGTCATGCTCGCCTGCGACGCCGTCTGGAACGAGGCGCACTGGTGCGACCCAGAGTTCGACGAGCTGGTGCGATTCACGCGCACCACGCTCGACGAGGCCGCACGAGTCGAGGCGTACCACGAGATGCAACGCATCCTGGTCGAGCGTGGACCGATCATCATCCCCTACTTCTTCCCGCAGTACGGCGTCATCGCCGACACCTTCGACGGCTTCGAACTGAAGGCGTTCCCGGGCCGGAGCGACCTGGCTGCGATTCACCCACGCTGACGATCGGTGTCGACCCCGTCGGCTCGATCGTTCGTGGGGCGAGCGCGCGCATCCCGCGCGCTCGCCGCCTTCCGTCCGCTCTACGCCACCCGGCTCGCGACCTTCGGGAGCACGGTCGTGCTCCTGTTCGCACTCATGGCCGTGTTCGGCCCGGCGCTGGCGCCGTATGGCGCGAACCAGCAGGTCTACACGGACGCTCGGCAGCCGCCGTCGCTCGAGCGCCCGTTCGGCACCGATCACCTCGGGCGTGACGTCTTCAGCCGAGTCCTGCTCGGCACGCGCGACATCTTCGTACTCGCAGGCCTCGGGACCTTGGTGGCGGTGCTGGTCGGCACGGCCGTCGGCCTGCTCACGACCTACCTCGGCGGCGCCACCGAGGAGATCACGTTCCGCGTGTTCGACAGCGTCCTGGCGATGCCTGCGCTCCTCTTCGCGCTCCTGCTTCTCGGAACGTTCGGTCCGTCTCGCAACAACGTCCTCGCGGTGATCGCGGTCGCGTACGTACCGATCGTGGCGCGCGTGGTTCGCAGCGTGGTGCTGAACGTCAAGACCAAGGACTACGTCGCTGCCGCGCGCATGCAGGGGGAGTCGCTCTCGCGCATCCTCCTGCGCGAGATCCTCCCATCTGTGCTCCCCGCCCTCGCGGTCGAGGGTGCGCTGCGGTTCTCGTACGCGATCTTCCTCGTCGCGTCGCTCGGTTTCCTCGGCGCCGGGGTACAACCGCCGAATCCGGATTGGGGGCTCATGATCAGCGAGGCGCGGAACTTCGTCTCCATCACCCCGTGGGCGCTCTACTTCCCGGCCGCCGCGATCTCGCTCCTCGTCATCGGCGTCAACCTCATGGCCGAGGGCCTCGCGACGGCGCTGGGCCGCACGCCGTGAGCGCGGCGCTGCGGATCGAGGGACTGAGCGTCGCCTACGGCACCGGGGTCGGCGCGCGGAGGGTCCTGCGCGACGTGGACCTCGAGATCGCCGCAGGTGAGACGTACGGCCTCGTGGGTGAGAGCGGGAGCGGCAAGTCGACCCTCGCGCTCGCGGTGATGCGGCAGCTCGACGGCGCTGCGCGCATCGAAGGGGGGAGGATCCGGCTCGGGGACGACGACCTGCTGGCACGCACACCCGACCAGATGCGATCCGTCTGGCGCACGCGCCTCAAGCTCGTACCGCAAGACCCCATCGCGTCGCTCAATCCACGCGTGCGCGTGGGGGAGCAGATCGGCGAGGCCCTCGACGGTGCCCGCGGTCGCCGAGATCGGGTGCACGACCTCCTCGCGCGCGTCGGCCTCGCCGATCCGGTCCGGGTCGCACGGAGCTATCCGCACCAGCTCTCGGGCGGCATGCAGCAACGCGTCATGATCGCGCTCGCGCTCGGCGGCGAACCCGAGCTCCTCATCCTCGACGAACCGACCACCAACCTCGACGTCACGACCGAGGCGACGATCCTCGACCTGGTACGCGATCTCGTTCGCGAGCGTGGCACTGCGCTGCTCTACGTGTCGCACAGCCTCGGCGTGGTGGCGCAGCTCTGCGACCGCGTGGCGGTGCTCTACGCCGGAGAACTCGTCGAAGACGCCGGCGTCGAAGACCTCTTCGCGACGCCGCTCCATCCCTACACTCGCGCGCTCCTCGACGCAGTGCCGTCGCTCGACACCGGCACTGGCCGCGCGCCGCTCCGGCCGATCGTCGGTGCCTTCCCGCAGCCGCAAGCACTGCCGAGTGGCTGCATCTTCGCGCCTCGCTGCCCCGTCGCGACCGACCTCACGCACGAGGTCCGTCCGCCCCTCGAACGTGCGGGCCCCACGCGGCGCGTGCGCTGCCATCGCTGGCGCGACATCGCCGACGGGACGCTCGACCCGCGTCAGCCCGCTGAAGTGCGCGCTGGCGCCGACGAACCGGCGCCCGGCGCCGGGGACGTCGTGCTGGAGCTCGTAGGAATCGAGAAGGAGTTCCCGATACGTCGGTCGCTGCGCGACATCGTCGCTCGGCGACCGGCCCGGGCGGTGCGCGCTGTCGACTGCGTCGACCTGCGGCTCACGCGCACCCGCACGCTCGGGCTCATCGGCGAGAGTGGCAGTGGCAAGTCGACCTTGGCGAAGGTCGTGATCGGGCTGGTGCCGGCGTCGGGTGGCCGCATGGAGCTCCTCGGCGTGCCCCTCGCGCACGACATCGCGCGCCGCGACCACAGTGTGCTCCGTCGCCTGCAGATGGTCTTCCAGAGTGCCGATGAGGCGCTCAACCCGACGATGACGGTGCGCGAGATCCTCCGCCGCCCCCTGCAGCGCCTCGCGCTCTCCTCGCGCGATGGGGTGCGCGAGCGCCTCGCCGCCCTGCTCGAGTCGGTGCGACTGCGTCCCGAGCACGCCGACCGGCGGCCGGGCGAGCTCTCCGGCGGCGAGCGGCAGCGCGTGGCCATCGCGCGAGCCTTCGCTGCCGAACCCGACCTGCTCGTGTTCGACGAGTCCGTCTCCGGACTCGACGTGTCGGTGCAGGCGTCGGTCTTGAACGTGGTGCGCGACCTGCAGGTCGAGCGTGGCAGCGCCTACCTCTTCATCTCGCACGACCTCGCCGTGGTTGCCGCCCTCGCGGACGACATCGCGGTGATGTACCTCGGAGCCCTGGTGGAGACCGGACCCACCCAGGCGGTGCTCGCGCCCCCCTACCATCCCTATACCGAGGCGCTGATCTCGGCCGTCCCGGTCCCGGATCCGCGCGTGCGGCGCGACGCGATCCGGCTCCGTGGTGATCCGCCGAGCCCGAGCGATCCGCCGTCGGGGTGCCCGTTCCACACCCGCTGCCCGCGCTTCTTGGGTGACGTATGCGTCGAGGAAGCGCCGCCCTGGTTGGAGGGCGAGGACGGGAACCGCATTGCGTGCCACATCCCCCTCGACGAGCTCGTGCGGCTCCAGGGGAGTGTCGCGGGCGCCCGGCCTCCCGTGTCGGTGGAGGCCCGCGAGTGAGCGGCTACCTCGCGCGGCGGTTCGGCTTCTTGCTGATCACGCTCGTATTGACCTCCGCGACCATCTTCGCGGTCACGCAACTCCTCCCGGGAGACGTAGCGCGCATCGTGCTCGGACGTGAAGCGAGCGCGACCGCCCTCGAGGCGCTCCGGCGCGACCTCGGCCTCGACCGGCCGCCCGTGGTGCAGTACCTATCGTGGCTCGGCGGCTTCGTCACCGGCGATTGGGGGACGTCGTTCGCCTCCGGGCAGCCGATCCGGCCGCTGGTGATGGAGCGCGTGGGGAACTCGCTCATGCTCGCCTTCCTCACGCTCGCGATCGCGGTGCCGAGCGCGATCGTGCTCGGGGTGGTCGCCGCGCTGCACGCCGGCAAGCCGATCGACACCGTGATCAGCGTGGGTGCGCTCGCCGTGGTCGGCTTGCCGGAGTTCGTGACGGGCCTGGTGCTCATCCAGCTGCTCGCCTTCGAGCTCGCATGGTTGCCGGCGAGCTCGTCGATACGCCCCGAGGCCGGGTTCCTCGAGGCGCTGCCGATGCTGGTGCTACCGGCGCTCACCGCCACGCTCGTATTGCTCGCGTACATCGCTCGGCTCACGCGGGCGAGCGTACTGGCCGAGTTGCGCAAGCCCTACGTGCGCACGGCGCGCCTCAAGGGCATCGCCGGCCGCCGCGTCACGTACGTGCACGTGCTCGGCAACGCGCTCCTGCCCACCGTCACCGTGGTGGCGATCAGCTTCGGTTGGCTCATCAGCGGACTCATCGTGGTCGAGAACGTCTTCAATTACCCGGGCCTCGGCGCTCTGCTCACCTTTGCGATCGACCGGCGCGACGTGCCGCTCATGCAGGCGATCACCATGATCGCCGTGGTCGCGTTCGCGCTCGCCAACCTCGTGGCCGACCTGCTCTACGCCTACCTCGACCCACGGATCCGCTTCGGGTAGTCGGCGCTCAGGGCGTCGTCGGTAGGTCGGCGACGCGACCGACCCACCCGCACGTGTCGCACGCGCACGGGGTGTCGCTCTCCCACGATGCGTCGTGCCACTCGTGTGCGATCACCTCGAGGTCCGACGGAGCGCCGTCGGACCCCGTATGCACTACGTCGAACACCACGAGCGCCTCCACCCTGATCCGGATCGCCGTCGCGCCGCACGTGGGACAGAGCGGCCGCAAGGGGCGACCGAGCGGCGCGCTCTCGGCGGGCTCGGCGGCGGCGATGGGCGCCAGAACGGATGCAAGGAGAAGACCCATGGCGCGACTACATCACGCCGCTGCTGACGGGGCTCTGACGCTCCCCGGGTTCGCGTCGGCCGCGTCGAGCGCAGCCCCAGCGTCGGCGAGGTCGCGCGTCCGGCGAGGCGATGCCCACTCGAGTTCCTCGGCCAGTAGCTGGTGCACGCGCGGCAGCGCAGCCCGAGCGGCGGCGGCGTCGAGCGTCCCGAGGCGCGTGCGCCGTAACAGCACGTCCGCACTGGTCGCGACGAGCTCCTCACGCGCGCCGAAGACGACCTCCGCCTCGAGGTATGGGTAGTGGGGCGCGAGCCGCTCGCCGAATCCGGACTCCGCGATCGCGGCCACCGTCCAGACACGGTCGCCGTACGAGAGGTGGAGGTGACTGGCGACGTCGGCGTCGAAGCCCCGTTCCTGCAGTGCCCCAGCGGCGGTCGGATCGAACCCCGAGGCTCCCGCGAGGCGGAGATCGCGCGTCGCCGATGGACCGGTGGGGGAGAGCGCCCCGGTCGCGACGGCGACGTCGACGGTGTCGGCTGCCATGACCCGGTACGTGGTCCACTTCCCGCCCGCGATCGTGACCAGACCCACGTCGTCGACGTGGACGACGTGATCGCGCGAGAGCTTGGCGGTGTCGCTGGCGTCCGGGTCCGAGACGAGCGGGCGGAGCCCCGACCAAGACGCCTTCACGTCGGACCGCTCCACGGGCGTCGAGAAGTATTGGCGCACGTGCCGGAGCACGTACTCGATCTCGTCCTCCGTCGCACGAGGGTCGGGCGTCACCGCCGCCGGTACGTCGGTGGTACCGACGAGCGTCGATCCCTGCCACGGCAGGAGGAAGAGCACGCGGCCGTCCTCCGTCTGCGGAATCAGGAGGCCCGTATCGGGTGGCGAGAAGCGGGCGTCGAGCACGATGTGGACCCCCGACGACGCGGAGAGCATGGGCCGAGCACCGGCGTCGGCGAGGGTACGGACCTCGTCGACGTAGGGGCCGGCGGCGTTCACCACCACACGGGCGCGCACCTCGAAGGGCCCGCCGCCGAAGGTGTCTTCCACCGTCGCCCCGACGAGTCGCCCACCCTCCTCGTGCAGCGCGGTCACGTTCGTGTGGGTGGCGATGATGGCGCCGCGCTCGGCGGCCGATATCGCCAGCGCGAGGTTCATGCGGGCATCGTCGAACTGGCCGTCGTAGTAGACGACGCCGCCGCGGAGTCCCTCCTCGCGCAGCTGCGGGAAGCGGCGCTTCGCCTCGCGGGCATCGACGAAGCGGCTCTTCGCGAGGTTCTCTCGGCCGGCGAGGGCGTCGTAGAGCTTGAGGCCCGTCATGAAGTACGGCACCTCGAGCCAGTTGTACAGGGGCGTCACGAGTGGGAGCGGGTGGCAGAGATGGGGGGCGTTGCGGATGAGGACGGCGCGCTCGCGCAGCGCGTCCCGCACGAGCGCGAACTGGCTCCGGTCGAAGTGCTTCACCGCTTTCTCGAGGTAGCGCACGCCGCCGTGGATGAGCTTGGTGCTGCGGCTGCTCGTGCCCGAGGCGAGATCGAAGCGCTCGATCAGCGCGACGCTGAGGCCTCGGCTCACGGCGTCGAGCGCGACGCCAGTGCCCGAAGCGCCGCCACCGATCACCAGCAGGTCGAAGGGCTCGTGATCGGCCCTGAGCGCCTCGAGCATCGCTTCGCGACGGAGCGGGACGGCGTTCACGGCGTCACCCACTGCGTCGCACGGCCGAGTGCCCGGCCCCAGCCCGCCAACAGCGCGTCGCGTTCGTCGCCGCGCATGGTCGGTTCGAAGCGCCTGCCCTCACGCCACATCGAGGCGACCTCGTCGGCGCTCGACCACACGCCCACGGCCAACCCGGCGAGGAACGCCGCACCGAGCGCGGTGGTTTCGGTCACGGCCGGCCGGACCACGCTCACACCGAGCACGTCGGCTTGGAACTGCATCAGGTGGTCGTTGCGCGAAGCGCCGCCATCGACACGCACCTCCTCGAGGTCGAGACCGGCGTCGCGCTGCATCGCCTGGAGCACGTCGACGACTTGGAACGCGATCGCTTCGAGTGCGGCCCGGGCGATGTGGGCACCCGTGGTGCCGCGCGTCATGCCGACGATCGTGCCGCGCGCGTATGGGTCCCAATGCGGCGCACCGAGCCCGGTGAAGGCGGGGACGAGGTAGACGCCACCGGTGTCGGGGACGGAGGTGGCGAGCGCTTCGACGTCTTCGGAGCGACGTATCAACCCGAGCCCGTCACGAAGCCACTGCACCACCGCGCCGGCCATGAAGATCGAGCCCTCGAGCGCGTAGCGCAGCTCGTCGGGTCGCTTCCAGGCGATCGTGGTGAGGAGGCGGTTCTCGGAGGCGACGGGCGTGTCGCCGGTGTTCATCACCAGGAAGCAGCCGGTGCCGTAGGTGCTCTTCGCCTGACCTGGCGTGAAGCAGGCCTGCCCGAACGTCGCCGCCTGCTGGTCGCCCGCGATCCCTGCGATCGGGGTTCCGGCGAGCGGCAAGCCATCGGCCACGTGTCCGTAGATCTCCGACGAGCCTCGCACCTCGGGCAGCAACGCCCGTGGGACGTTCCAGAGCGCGAGCAGGTCATCGTCCCACTCGAGGCGGTGGATGTCGAAGAGCATGGTGCGGCAGGCGTTGCTCACGTCGGTGACGTGCACCTCCCCCCGGGTGAGGCGAGCGACGAGCCACGTGTCGACGGTGCCGAAGGCGAGATCTCCGCGTTCCGCTCTGGCTCGGGCGCCCTCCACGTTGTCGAGGAGCCAGGCGAGCTTGCTCGCCGAGAAGTAGGCGTCCATCACCAGGCCGCTGCGCGAGCGGACGAGGTCGTGCACCCCGTCGCTGGCGGCGAGCCGGTCGACCTCGCCGGCAGTCCGGCGGTCCTGCCAGACGATAGCGGGTGCGATCGGCCGGAGCGTGGCGCGATCCCAGACGATCGTGGTCTCGCGCTGGTTGGTGATGCCGATCGCGGCGACGTCGCGCGCGGAGCGGTCCGCAGCGGCGAGCGCCTCGGAGACCACTCCCGCCTGACTCGACCAGATCTCGTCGGGATCGTGCTCCACCCAGCCGGGGCGGGGGTAGGACTGCGTGAACTCCCGCTGCGCCGCTCCGCGAATGACCGCTTCGTGATCGAAGAGGAGCGCTCGGGAGCTGGTGGTGCCCTGGTCGAGGGCGAGGACGTCGTCGGGCATACTGGACCTCCTGGATGATGTGCCGTGCGCGAGCCTGGCCGAGTCTAGTGCGCCACCGCTTCGAGATCCGTGACGCGAGCCAAGGCGTAGGCCCGCTCACCGCTCAGGCGCCGAACGAGCCCCGAGCGGTCTCCAGGGCGCGGTGCGCGCGCCCGGTTTGCGCGCCGTGACGTCGAGCGGCCGACCGCGAACGCCTGCTCGATCGGTCCGTAGAGCGACTCGGCCTGTCGCCGTTGGACGCTGAAGACGTCGAGGCAGAGCGTCGCGAGCCCCGGGAACGAGTGCAGGGAGACGGCGGCCTCCGCGAGCGCGACGCCGGCACTCACGCCCCCCGCTTCCTCGATCATCACGGCGTGGTGCGTCCCGTCGGAGCCGAGCAGCGCCGCGACCTGCAGCACCATGCGCTCGACGAGAACGCGGTCGGCGAGCCTGGAGGGATCGGCCTGGACACCGTCGTAGACGAGGTGCATGCCGTACGCGAGGGCATCGGCGGTGGGCATGACGTCAACCTACCAGAGTGGGCATCGCGCCGGGAAGTCCGACGCGGCGCGACGTCGTGTCGATGGCGCTCAGCCCTTCACGCCGCCGGCCTGGTGTTGGCCGGTGAGTGCGCTCTGGAAGGAGTAGAAGATGATCAGGATCGGGATGCTCCCGAGTACGGCGCTGGCGGCGAGTGCTCCCCACTGGGTGTCGAAGCGACCGCTGGTGAAGTTACGGAGCCCCATGCCCACGGTCCAGTTCTCCTGCCCCTGCAGCAGCGTGTTCGCGAGGATGAACTCGCTGTACGTGCCGATGAATTGCAGGAGGAAGATGAACAGCAACATGGGCACACTGATCGGCAGGATGATGCGCCAGAACGCCCCCCAACGCGTCGCGCCGTCGACCATCGCCGCCTCCTCCAGGCTGGGGCTGATCGACTCGAGGTAGCCCTTGAAGATCCACGCCGAGAAGGCGATCGCCCCGCCCGAATAGGCGAGGATCAGTCCGGTGAAGGTGTTCAGCAGGTCGAGTTGCGTCATGAGCCAGAAGATCGCGACGAGTGCCATGAAGCCGGGGAACATCTGCACGAACACGAACGAGAGGAGCGTGGCGTAGCGCCCCTCGAAGCGCATGCGGGCGAAGGCGTACCCGGCGCTGGTGGCGATGAGCACCGCGAAGATTCCGGTGGTCCCGGAGACGAGGAGTGTGTTGCGGATGTAGAGCACGATGACCCGTTCCGAACTCGCTGCGATTCGCTCCCCGGCGGCGTTGAAGCCGTAGAACTGATCGGGTGAGATGCTGAATACGAGGGTCGCCACGGCGAGGAAGATCGCCCACCCCGTGCGCGTCACGAGCGCGTCTGCGCGTGCCGGGTTCAGGGCCGCCATCTGCCGCAGGACGCCCACCGCCACGAGGAAGACCGCAGCGGCCACCAAGAGTCCCACGAGGCCCCACTGGAACGGCAGCAGGTGCGTCTGGCTGAGGACCTTCTCGAACTGCGAGATCGATGCGTCTGCCGGGTTGGGGAACACACCGGCGCGCACGAGGAGACTCCCCTGTCGTGGTAGCGCTCCGGCGAGCGTGTCGTTGCGGTTGAAGGCGACCGCCAGCAGGTAGACCACCGGGTAGAAGACGCTGAGGATGACACCCCAGACGAACATGTGCGTGCCCATGGTCACCGCGTAGGCGACCGCGCGGCCGGGGCGCGTCGCGACGCCGTAGGCGTACGAGGCGCTCGCGATGCCGGCGATGACGAGCACGAACGCACCCGCGACGTACATCCACCCATTGGTGATGATCAGGAAGCGGTTGCGGACGATCGGTTCGGGCATGGCCCCCACGAGGAGCCAGACGCCGCCGAGCGTGACGAGCGCGATCAAGGCCATCCAGAGGAAGCCTGCCCGGTTGGGTGGGATCACGTGTTCGACTCCTCCTTCAGCGCGCCCGTGACGCGGAAGTTCACGAGCGACACGGCGATGGTGATCAGGAAGATGAGGATCGAGATGGCGGAGCCGAGCCCGTAGGCGTAGCCGCCCTGGCTCCGGAACGCCTCGTTGTAGGCCCAGCTGATGAGAATGTCGGTCCCTCGGGCGGTCGCCGTACCCCAGTCGACGGGCGGTCCGCCGTCCGTGAGGAGGAAGATCAGGTTGAAGTTGTTGAAGTTGAAGGCGAAACCCGTGAGCGTGATCGGCACGAGCGCCGTGCGGAGCAGCGGCGCCGTCACACCCCAGAACGTCTGCAGCGCGCTCGCCCCGTCGATCTTGGCGCTTTCGTAGAGTTCGCGCGGAATCGCGGAGAGGGCGCCGAGCGTCGCCGTCATCATGAAGGGGAGGCCGAGCCACAGGTTGACGAGCAAGATGGCGGCGCGCGCCGAGGTGGCGTCGCCGAGGAGCCAGTTGATCGGTTCGGGTGTGATGTCGAAGAGCATGAGCACCCGGTTGATGGCGCCGAAGTTCTGGTTCAGGAAGCCCTTCCAGACCTGGATGGTGATGATGCTCGGCAGCGCCCACGGAATGATGAGGAGGGTGCGGTAGAGGTTCCGGAAGCGGAGATCGGGGTTGTTGAGCAAGACGGCGAGCACCACGCCGGCGACGGTGTTGATCACGATCGTGAGGAAGGCGAACGTGAGGTTCCAGGTGAACACCGGCACGAGCGAGCGCTCCGCGCGGCCGAGGATGGTGGCGAAGTTCTGCCAGCCGATGAAGCCGTAGTCGTTGTAGCGCGCGATCGCAGTCGGTTCGAAGTCGGCCGGTAGTCGCTCGTCGAGCGTGAGGCGCGCACCGTCCTCGGCGACGATCGTGCGGATCAGCCGGTCGCCTATCTGCACGCGGACCCGTTCCAGGTCGGGTGGGAAGGGGACGTCGCGATCGAGCACGAGGTCGTTGCCGTCGACCTCGACCACGGGGGAGGTGAAGAAGAAGCCGAGATCGGGGAGGAAGAGCTCTACCTCCACCACCGAGCGGCCCGGTGGGAGGGGATCCTGTAGCGTCAGCACGCGATCCGCGTACGCCGTCGCCATGACCGTCGCCTCGTCGAGCGAGAAGATCACGGAGCGCACACCGACGCAGCCGTTGCGGAGGTCGGCACAGTCGAACGACGCCGGTTCGGCGATCACGACGTCGAGTTCCGCCACTTCGAGTATGGCGGTGGTGCTGGCGATGTTGAGTTGACCGTTGCGGATGCCGGAATAGTCGGTGAAGGCGAGCCAGAAGGTCAGCCCCACCGGGAAGAACGTGAATGTGAGCAGGAAGATGATCGCCGGGAGCACGTAGTACCAGGGCATGATCCAGACGAAACGGCGAGCGATGAAGAGGAGCGAGCCCACGAGGCCGAAGAGCCCGAAGAGGAGCCCCGACCAGGTCGGGACGTCAGGTGCGACGCTGCGGGCGACGACGACGCCTAGGACCCCGGTGGCGATGCCGATCGTGATCGCAAGCGCGAGCAGCGCCAGTGAGAGGACCAATCCACCGGTGGTCGTCTTCGCCTTCGGTAGGTGGTGTGAGAGCGGTCGCGACAGATCGATGGCAGTGACCCCCATTGCGAGCGCGCGGCGGTCCGGGACCTCCCCGTGACCGC
>JACCWH010000231.1 GCA_013697735.1 Trueperaceae bacterium
CCGCCCCTGTCGTGGTCAGGGGAGGGCGATCCGTCGTGGGTCGACCTGCTTGTTCGGGTAGTAGGCGATGCCGGTCACGCCGACGCGCTGGCCCGCGATGTTGTCCGGCGAGTAGAGGAATACCCACGGGGCATCGTCCCAGATGATGCGCTGCACCTCGGCGTAGATGCTGAGCCGCTCGTCCTGGTCACCGGTGGCGACGCCGGCGGCGAGGAGCGCCTCGACCTCGGGGTTGTCGTAGAAGCTCCAGTTGTTCGAGGCGGGGGGCCAGGAGCCACGGGCGAAGGGTACGGCCAGCGTGCGCGCGGCGTCGCCCGTCGCGCTCGAGGCGCCGACGAGGCCGGCAAGGAAGGAGGTCTCCTCGAGCGGCAGGAAGATCTGCTCCACGAGCGAACCGCGCTCGGTGGGGTTCAGCGTCATCTGCACGCCGACGTCGGCGAACATCTGCTGCAGCACGGTACCGCCGGTCGTGTACTCCTCGCCGGTGAAGGTGAGGACGTCGAAGGCGAGGACGTCGCCGCCCGGGCCGTACCCGGCCTCGCTCAGGAGCGCGATCGCACGCTCGGGATCGTACGGGTAGGGGCCGACCGAGGTGTGGCCGAAGACGGGCGTGGTGAGCGGTGAATCCATGACCGTGGCGAAGCCGCGGAAGACCACCTGCGCGAGTTGCTCCTTGTCGACGGCGTAGTTGAGCGCCTGACGCACGCGGACGTCGTCGAAGGGCGCACGCTGGGTATTCATGGGGAAGATCCGGGCGAACGTGCTCTCGGTTGCGACGACCTCGAGCCCAGGCGCGGCGTCGACGCTCGGCACGAGCGCGGCGGGCAGGTCCTCGGCCCAGTCGACCTCCTCGGCTTCGAGCATCGCCACGCGCGTCGCGGCGTTGTTCACGACGAGGAAGCGGATCGCATCGACGTGGGCGCTCTCGCCCCAGTACCCGTCGTAGCGCTCGACGTGCACGTACTCGCCGTCCTGCCACTCGACGAATCGGAACGGGCCGGAGCCGACCGGGTTTCGGGCGACGTCGCCCTCCAGGGCACTCGGCGAGGCGATGTACGAGTTCGCGAGCGCGAGGTTGAAGAGGAACGCTCCGTTCGGAGCGTCGAGCGTGAGCGTGACCTGCATCGGTCCCGTCGCTTCCCAGGCGGCGAGCCCGGCGAGTCCGCTGCGGCCTCGCGCGCCGAGCGGGTTGTCGCCGTCCATGAGCCAGTCGAAGTACGCCACCACGCCGTCGGCGTCGAATGCGGTTCCGTCGTGGAAGGTGACGCCGCTGCGTAGGTCGAACACCAGCGTCATCCCGTCGTCCGCGAGCTCCCACTCCGTTGCGAGCTCGGGAACGACGTTGAAGTCGAGATCGAAGCCGACGAGCCCTTCGAAGATCGCGCGCATGACGCTCGTGTCCGCTAGGCCCGTGGCCTGTCCGGGGGCGAGCGAGGTGTGCGCGAGCGACTGAGCGACCCGGGCGGTCTGCGCCTGCGCGGCGCCCAGCCAGAGAGCGGCGCCGGCGATCAGCGCTGCGCTGAGGAGGCGGATGGGACGGGAGTGCGTCATGAGGAGATCCCTTCGTGGTGCGGCGAGGAGGTGGGGTCGGGGCGGGCGTCGGACGGATCGACGGCGCCGAAGCGGTAGACGTCGCTACGGAGGTGATGGAGCGTCGGGATGCTCGCGCGCACCTTGCGCACGCGCGAGACGTCGAGCCGCGCGTAGGTCACGCCGATCTCGTCGGGTGCGCACGCGACCACGGTGCCCCAGGGGTCGACGACGAGCGAGCGGCCGTAGGCCTGGAAGCCGCCCGAGGGGCCGCCGGACCCGATGGTCGCGGCGGCGATGACGTACATGCCGTTCTCGATCGCCCGCGCACGGAGCAGGACCTCCCAGTGATCGCGGCCGGTCGGGACCGTGAAATTCGACGGGACGAAGGTCGCCACCGCTCCCTGCAGGGCAAGCGCGCGGTAGACCTCGGGGAAGCGCAGGTCGTAGCAGATCGTCATCCCGATCGTGCCGATGGCCGTCTCGGCCGAGACGATGTGGCGCCCGGGCAGGTTCCGCACCGACTCACGTGCCTCCACCTGGCCGTCAACGACGGCGTCGAACAGGTGGATCTTGCGGTACTCGGCGACGACGGCCCCGTCGGGGCCGAAGAGCAGGCTCAGGTTCCAGGTCTTCTTGGGATCCTCGGTCCGTTCGTTGAACGAACCCGCGTGTAGCCACACGCCGTGACGCTTCGCCGCAGCGGCGAGCGCCTCGGTAAGCGGACCCGGCACGCTCTCGGCGGTTGCCAGCTTGAGCTCGTTGGTGCCGCGGCAGTGGAACGTCTCCGGGAGTGCGATCCAGTCGGCGCCCGAGTCGGCGGCCTCATCGATGAGCTCGAACGTCCGCTCGAGGCTGGCGGTCTTGTCGGGACCCGGATCGGTCTGGATGAGCGCGACGACGGGGTGCTGCATGAAAATACGCTATCCCGAGGAGCGGACCGAGATTGCTGTATGCGTTCGCGACGTGGCCGCGGCCGTGTGGTAGCGGAACGCCTGGTGACGAGAGCGGGTGCACGGGTCCGAAGGGGTGCTACGTGGCGAGCCGGCGTCGTATCGCCGTGGCACTCGTGCCGAAGTTCACGAGCGACAGCGCAACGGGTCGGGCCACGGAAGTGCGGCCAGACGAGCGAATGGATCCTCGGAGCACCGCTCGTGAATGTTCT
>JACCWH010000009.1 GCA_013697735.1 Trueperaceae bacterium
GCTCAGGCTCGGGCGCCGGCTCGGGCTCGGGGGCGGTCTCCGGCACGGGCGCCGGGTCCGCCCCCGTGGCCGCGCCGCCGAAGCGCACGCGGAGGAGCGGGACCCGATCGGGCTCCCCGCGAGCACCCTCGTACGCCAGTGCACGTCGGAACGTCTCCTCGCCAGTACCGTCGATCAGCACGACGATGGGCGCACCAGAACGCCACCCTGGTCGGTCGACGATCTCCTGGATGATGGCGGCGATGTCAGGCGTCGCGTACTGCTCGCCCGAACGCCACGGCTCGTCCGTGGACCACTCGACGACGGCTGCCGTCGCCGGTCGTGACGAGAGATCGCCGGTGCCGACACGATCCGGGTCCTGGACGAACGGCTCGGCCGCGTCGCTCGCCTCGCCATAGACAACGAGGGTCAAGGGACCGGAACTGTTGCCGTCCGCCGTGAAGACGACCTCCGCGTGCTCCACCCACGAGCCGTCTGGGACGACGAGGCCGGTGAAGCGCACGGCGTTCAGCTGCGGCCCATGGGGAGGATCGAAGCCCAGTTCGAGGTCGCTCGAGGTGGCGTACGAGTAGTTGGCCGGCCAACGCTCCGAATCGGCCAGCGACGCCTCGAGGAACTCCTCGGCGGTATCCGTCGACTGGCTGACAGGGATGATCACCGTCGCTGCTGACGTCGCTTCCGCCTGGGCGATTGAAATTGCCGACACCGAAGCGAGCAGGAGCACGGCAGAAGCCATGTACACGCGGGGGAGCCGGCCATGGGCGGCGAAGTTCGCGGGTCTATCGTCAGACGTGCGTCCTGCAAACATGATCCGTCGACGATACCGCGGTTCCCTCGGTCACTCTATCGAGGATTCCACGATGTCGGCTCCGCGGCGGCCGCGACCTCGCCGAATACCACTCGGGCCTCTTCATGCGCGGCATCCGCGACGAGCTCGTCGTCACGTCGAAGATCGCCTCACGCGCGGCGGCTGGCGCGACGAGATCTCGGCGCTCTCCCACGAGCAGCCGCCGGCGACGGACCGGAGCGAGGACCGCGTGGCACGCGCATGGGTCC
The DNA here is from genome assembly GCA_013697735.1 of Trueperaceae bacterium. Lineage (GTDB taxonomy): Bacteria > Deinococcota > Deinococci > Deinococcales > Trueperaceae > SKWV01. The sequence goes on from JACCWH010000009.1 coordinate 1,057, forward strand.
GCGCGTCCTGCTCACGTGCGCTCCCAGACGACGCGTAGGCGGCGCTTGCCGAGCGGCTCGACCTCGACGTCAACCCGGACGACCGCGTGCTCACCCGCGCGAGCTGCTCGACGGCACTCGCAGCTGCGACGGCATTGTCGACTCGCCCACCGCCGGTCTGGCATTGAACATCGCATAGGTTTAGGTGGCCCGCTCGAGGAGCTCGCTCAGCACCGCGCCGGATTCGAAGTACGCCTCGGCGACGTCGCGCGCGGCGCGGCAGTGACCGTCGTAGTCGGCGTCCACCGCCTCGATGGCGGCGACGGCGCCGTCGGGCGTGTCGAACGCCACGACGCCGGCCCCGCTCGGCAGCCAGCTCGAGAAACCGCTGTCCTGGACGACGACGGGCCGACCGCTTGCCAGGTAGCACGCGCTCCGCTCGCTGAACCACCCGCTCCAACTGAGGACGTAGCCGTGCTTGGCGACGCTGAACTCGGCCTTGGAGGCCCGGATGTACGCCTGATAGGTCCACGGGTCGAGCGTGACCTCGAGCGGGTCGCGGATCGACCAGCCCCTTGCGGTGAGCTCGGCGCGCGGCGCGGTGGGGCTCCCGAGCGCGATCTCCAACGTGGAAGCCACGCGAGCCGGGAGGCCGGCGTAGGGCCCGAACGATCGTGACTTCATGCCGTACGTCTGGCCTGCATAATCGCGGCTCTGGTAGCTGTCCCACTGCATTACCGTCGTGTAGGCGCCGTCCACGGGACCCGGAGTGACCGGCCAGGCGTCCAGGACGATCGGCTGACGCGTCGGCTGCCAGGGAAAGCCGTCGTCCGGGAGGCCTTCAGTTACTCCACTGGGGTCGGACCGACAGTCGCGCGACGTGTGGCTAGGCCTCTGGCCCACGTTCTCGCCGAACGTGAAGAAGGCGGTATGCGCCCGCGCCAGCTCGCGGGCCGGCGCGTCGCCCAGATGGCGGATCTGGGTGAAGGCGGGGTCGGTGTCGACCAGGACGCGGATGGGAACGCCGGTGAACCACGGCCGCAGGGGGTTCACACCGGAGATATTCATGACGACGTCCGCGCTCGCGCAGACCTCGCGCGCGCGCGTGGCGGCTGGCCCCAGCCAGCGGGCGGTGTGGGCGTCGTGGTACGCCCAGCGTTCACCCAGGCCGAGGCGGGCGAACGCCCGCTCTGCAAACGACAGCCCATAGCTCGGGTCCATGTCGGTCACGCCGCGCGACGGGTCGTAGCACGCGGGGTAGTCGTCGCTGTCCTCGACGAAGTAGACGTCGTGGCCGAGCTTCGCGAGGCCGAGCACGTACTGCAGGTGATGCCACGCCAGCCCGCCGAGCGGACCACGAACGACGTAACCGAGCACGACGATGCGCAGCCGCCGGCTCACCGCCGGATCTCGTCGGGGGCGGACGCCATGGCCTCGTCGACGAAGCAGGTCAACACCTTGGCGGAGTCGAAGTACGCCTCGGCGATGGCGCGCGCGGCGCGAGCATGCCGAGCGTGGTCGGTCTCGACCTCGGCGATCGCCTCGACCGCCTCGTCGGGCGTCGTGAACGCCAGGAGTCCCTCGCCGGTCGGCAGCACGGCCGAAAAGCCGGTGTCCTGCACCACGACGGGCTTCCCTGCGGCCAGGTAGCACGCCGATCGGCAGCTGAACCATCCCGCCGCCCCCGCCACGTAGCCGTGTTTCGCGACGCTCCACTCTGCTCGCGAGGACGAGACGTAGTCGCGGTAGCTGTCGAGGTCGGGGCATGCTTCGGCGGGATCGACCAGTCGCCAGCCGTGCCGGAGCAGCAGGTCGCGCGGAGTCCGATCGGTCTTCCCCTCGGCGACGGCGAGCTCCAGGACCGTGGGCGCAACGCGGCTTGGTAGGTCGAGGA
>JACCWH010000063.1 GCA_013697735.1 Trueperaceae bacterium
TCCTCCTGGCCCCAGGCTCCTCGTTGGGTGGCGCGCGTCCCAAGTCGTCGGTCGTCGAGGCCGACGGCGCGCTGGCGATCGCCAAGTTCCCGAAGGAGCATGACGAGTACCCCTTGGAGCGCTGGGAGGCCGTCGCGCTGCGGCTCGCCGAGCGGTCGGGCATCGCGGCTGCGAGCGCGCGGGTGATGGAGGTCGATGGGCGCATCGCGCTAATCGTCCGCCGCTTCGACCGCGCGGGCGGGGCGCGCATTCCCTACCTCTCGGCGATGGCGATGCTCGATCGCGTCGACGGCGACCGCGCCAGCTACCCGGAGATCGCCGACGCGATCGCCCGCTACGGCGCGCGGGCCGATGACGATCGGCGCGAGCTCTACCGGCGGCTGGCGTTCAACGTCTTGGCGTCGAACGTCGACGATCACTTGCGAAACCATGGGTTCCTATGGGGCGGGCGCGAAGGTTGGCGCTTGTCGCCGGCCTTCGACCTCAACCCGACACCGGTCGACGTTCGCGAGCGCAGGTTGACGACGTCGATCGACCTCGAGGACGGAACCTGCGATCTGGCCATCGTCCTCGAGGTCGCGCCGTACTTCGGACTGGGCGGGCGGGAGGCGCGGTCATTGATACGTAGCGTCGCCGACGGCGTCGGCGCATGGCGGACCGTGGCCAGCGCCCTAGGAGCCGGTCGTTCGGAGATCGATCGGATGTCCAGCGCCTTCGACCACGACGATGCGCGTGCCGCGTCGCGCCTCTGATTCTCCGCGCGAGCACGTTGCAATGCGCTGGCGGGAGGCGACGGCGGTGCTTGTGCGCCTGGGGGGTGATGCGGCTGGCCGCGTTGCGGGGGCTCGGTCTGCTGGATCAACTGCGGAAGGAGGGCCGTGTCCATGTTCGTGGCGAGCGTCGGGCAGCGCGAAGGTCAGCCAAGGCAATGCTGCGGTGCTGTGCTTGGCGGTCGCGGCGGATCGCGAGGGCGCACCGGCTAGTTCGACCTGGCTGCGGCTTCGGCCTCAGCCAGGACCGGCTCGCCTCGGCCATCGGTGTACGAGCACGGTGCATCAACGAGATCATGCGGCGCAAGCTTCTTTTGAGCGCCGATTCCGCGCTTCGGCTCGCGCACAATTTCGACACGACGCTGCGGTTTTGGTTGGGGGTCCAGACGGACTTGGCGTCGATGTGATCTCAGATGAACTCGGCGACCGACGCGATCCCGAGGTGCGCTCACTGCGAAGGGGCTTCGAGGGGTCCTGAGCGACCTGCGCCGATGGTTCGCCGTCGGCCACCGCGTCAGGTCGGCCAGGTGTGGACGTGAACACCGAAGGGGCCGTGCGCCGACCGCACCACTCGTGGCTGTGCGGCCGCTCGCTGAAGGATCCTCCGTGACTAGGTAGAGTATGACGATACTGCGATCGACCAAGGAGTCGTCATATGCCTGTCGTGACCGTGTCGCCGAAGTTTCAGGTCGTCGTCCCCAAGGAGATCCGCGACAAGCTGAGCATCTACCCTGGGCAGAAGGTGGAGGCGTTCGCGGTCGGCAATCGAGTCGAGCTCGTGCCGGTGGAGTCGATTCGGACGTTCCGCGGCAGGTTCCCAGACCTGCCGCCGCTCGAGCGCGAAGCGGACCGCCTGTGAACGTCGTCGATTCGAGCGGTTGGATCGAGTATCTGGCTGGCGGTCCCAACGCGGGGTTCTTCGCCGAGCCCATCGAGGCCGAGGAAGCGCTCCTCGTTCCGACGTCGAGCCTGTTCGAGGTCTATCGACACCTCGTCCGCCACGTGGGCAGGGACGAAGGCCTCACCATCGTCGCGGCCATGCGGCAGGGGACGATCGTCGATCTGGACGATCGCCTTGCACTGGACGCCGCCGAGTTGAGCCTCGCCGCGAAGCTGTTGCTGGCCGATGGCGTCATGCTTGCCACCGCACGGGCCCACGGTGCCGTGTTCTGGACGCAAGACGCCGACTTCGAAGGGCTCGAGGGTGTGCGCCTGCAGCGAAAGCCGTGATCATTTTCGCGGGAGAGCCCGGAGGTCGCAGCGACGACGGTGACGAGATGGATACGTGCCAACGCCGTTCTGACCACCGTGGGAGGGCGCATGATCAAGCTGAGCCTCGACGAAGACTTCGTCGCGTGCCCCGTCGTTGACGGCGACGAGTTGTTCCCGAGCGGCGTCTTCGAGTTCAACGTCTCGCGGATCCTCGCGTACCTCGAGCGCTGCCCCGACGACGTCGTGCTCGTGTCCGTCGCGGTCGGCGACTTCTCACGCTGGCTCGACGACCTCGACGAGGCCCACGTCGCGGCGGCCGACCTCGCGCGCCCACTCGTGCTCGCCGAGATCGCGCCTGGGCGGTTCAACGTCATCGACGGTCATCATCGGCTCGAGAAGGCTCGCCGCCACGGCGTCGGCACGCTCCAGGCATACCGGCTCAG
>JACCWH010000081.1 GCA_013697735.1 Trueperaceae bacterium
CGTCGACGTCGACGTCCATGCCGCGCCGAAGCACACCCTGCCCGCCGCACACCGAACAGGGGCCGCCGTCGTCGCGGCCGACGCCGGCGCAACTCCGGCACCGGATGGGACCCGGCAGCCGGACGCGGAGGGATCCGCCCCGCCGCGCCGTCTCGACGTCGACGCGCACAGGGACCTCACGGTCTTCGCCGGGCAGCAATCCCGCCTGGCGGAACATCGTCGCCACGCCCTTGAACAGCGCGTCGAACATCACGTTGCCCGTGGTCGGGACGTCCCCGCGACGTCCCCAATCCATGGGGACGTCGGCCTCGCGGAAGACCACGCGCCAATCGACGTGGCTGAAATCGGCGGGCGTGCCGGGTCCGGAGCGGCCGACGTGCCCGTAGGCGTCGTAGCGCGCTCGCGCCTCGGGATCGCGGAGCGTCGCGTAGGCTTCCGACACCGTCTTGAACCGTTCCTCGGCGACGGCGTCGCCCGGGTTGCGGTCGGGGTGGTAGCGCATCGCCAACTGTCGATAGGCGCGCTTGACGTCCTCGGCGCCGGCGTCTCGCTCGATGCCGAGCACCTCGTAGGGATCGTTCAGGACGGGCGTCACTCGAACACCATAACAGATGTGAGTCTACCGCACTCAAGTCTGACCGACGAACGACGAACGCCGCCAGCAGTGCCAAGGCGCGGTGCTATGATCGTACGTATATGTCGCTGACGCTGCGCCGTGCGCTCACATTGATCGTCGCTTTCGCGATCGTGATCGGGGCGCTCGCAGCGTGCCGCAACGAGACGCAGAACCGCATACGACGTAGCATCCAGGATTTCACCAACGTGCGGATGTACATCACCGTCTACAGCTACGACGGCACGACGCTCTACGAGGGCGCAGTCGACGGCAAGGTGACGCGCTCGGGACTCCGGAGCGACGACGGCTCCGAGCAGCAGAGCGGTTCGTACGTCTACTGGTACGACGATCGCGGTCGCTACCACCAGACGAGCCTGCCCTACCTCGTATCGACCTACGATCGCGGCGTCCCGGCACCCTGACGCGGGGCGCAGCACCGTCTCCCTCGTCGTCCTACCCCGCCGTACGCTAAACGAACGATGATGCATCCACCATCCGTGAGCGCGCCGGCTCGCGTACGCTGGACGAAAGATCGCTCTGCTCGAGCGGTCGAAGGGGGCACTATGCGCTTCAACCTTGCGCTCCGCCTGGCGGGAACGATGCTCGTGATGGGTGCGCTTGCGGCCTGCACCGTCACGTTCGAACCGGTCGTCGACGTACGTGCCGTCGAGGCGCCCGTCCCAGCCGCGCTCATCGAGGTCTTCCATCCGGATAGGGGTCCGGGCGCCACCTACCGGATCGGCGACCCGATCGCCTTCCGCCTGCGGACCAATCTCGACGGCTACGTCACGCTCTCCGCGCTCGATCCCGACGGCTCGGTCTACGTGTTCGCTCGCAACGTTCGCGTCAGGGCGGGCCGGACGCAGGTCGTCTCGGGCCTCGGGCCACGGCTGCAGTTCGTGGTCGATCCGCCAGCGGGCCGACACTTCGTGCGAGCGTCGTTCACGCCCGACCGGACGGCCGAACGCGTCACCTACCGCGTGATCGGCTACGATTCCTGGCTCCGTCAGATCTCCCTCGAGCTGCGCTCGTTCGACGAGTTCGACCAACGGGAGACGACGTTCACGGCTCGTCGCTGAGGCTCGGAGGAGTCGGCGCTCTCGCCGCACGGCGAACGGTTCGGGTGCGGCGCGGGCGTCGGCGTGGGGCGTGCGGTACACTGGACGTAGACGCGCGTCGGTTCGGGCCGCTCCCCCGAGCGATCGGAGCCGCCGCGGCAGTTCGAAAGGCAGGACAGCGTGGCAGGCCATAACAAATGGTCGCAGATCAAGCGCAAGAAGGCCGCGAACGACAACCAACGCGGCAAGGTCATCAGCAAGCACATCCGAGCCATCCAAACCGCGGTGCGCGAAGGTGGTGGCGGTGACCCGTCGGCGAATCTCGGCCTCAAGAACTCGCTTGCTGCGGCGAAGAGCGACAACGTGCCGGTCGACAACATCGACCGCGCCATCGAGCGCGGCCTCGGCGCTGCCGACGGCAGTGCGGCTTTCGAGACGGTGTTGTACGAAGGGTATGGTCCGCACGGCGTGGCCGTCTTGGTCGAAGCGCTCACCGACAATCGCAATCGGACGGCGGGTGAGGTCCGGCACGTGTTCACGAAACTCGGCGGCAATCTCTCCGGCAGCGTCGCCTGGCAGTTCGAGAGCCGCGGCGTGATCGTGGTGCCGAGCGTCACCGAGGCGCTCACCGAGCACGCCATCGAGGCCGGTGCGCTCGACCTCGAAGCCGACGAGGAAGCGACCACGCTCTATACCGCGCCGACCGACCTCTACGCGATCGTCGACGTCCTCCAGGCCGCTGGGTTCGACACCGAGGTCGCACAGTTGACCAAGGTCCCGCAGACCCTCACGCCGCTCGAGGCGCGCGAGGCCGACCGCTTGATCGCGTTCGTCGAGGCGCTCGAAGATCTCGACGACGTGCAGAACGTCCACACCACCGCCGACCTCGAGCACGCCGGCACGCTGGTGGGCTGAGGAGAGGTGGCAATGTTCCCGACCGTCCCCTGGAACGACGTACCGCATATTTCGGGATCGCAGATGCAGCAGCTGATCATGCTCGCCACGGGCAAGTACGGACTCGACAGCCGTCTGCTCGTGGAGCACACGGCGCGGAACATCGTGAACGTGATCGACGAGTTCGCACCCGAAGGCACCGTGCTGGTGGTGGCCGGACGCGGCAACAACGGTTCGGGTGGCCTCGCGGCCGCGCGCCTCCTCGCAGCGCACGGTCGACGCGTATGGGTGGTGCCGACGCACGAAGCCGAGAACTACTCCGGCACCCCCAAGGAGCAGCTCGAGCACCTTCGGCACTACGAAACGGTGAAGGTCAAGACCAGTCTCCCGAAGATGAAGTTCGCTGCCGTCATCGACGCCGCGATCGGTACGAACCTCGAGGGGCCACCACGCGGACGGACGCTCGACGTGATCACCGTCTTGAACCAGCTCGTGGGCAACGGATCGTGCGTGATCGCGCTCGACGTACCCACCGGACTCGCCGCCGACGACGGCGGCATTCCCGGAGACGTCGTACACGCCACCATGACGCTCGCGGTCGGTCTACCGAAGGATGGCGCCGTTCCCGGCGGCCACGTCGGTCGCCTCTTCGTCGGTGACCTCGGTCTCCCCGACGCACTCTACGAGGGGATGGGGCTGCGAGCGCCGAAGTTCAAGAGCTTCGTCACCGAGGTGACGGCCGACTGACGCGATCGGTCGCACGGCGCGACTGATATAGTTCGCTCACCATGACACCGGGCGCGCTCCTCGAGCGGGAACGGGTGCTCGCCGAGCTGAGCTCCTACCTCGACGAGGCGCGGTCGGGTCATGGCGTGATGGTGCTCGTCGGCGGCGAGGCGGGCATCGGCAAGACGACGTTGGTGCGTCGCTTCTGCCGAGACGTCGCGCCTGCATCGACGGTACTGATCGGGGCGTGCGACGCCCTCAGCACACCCCGTCCGCTCGGTCCGCTGCTCGACATGGCGCCCGATCTCGGAGACGAGTTCACGGTCGCTCTTGGCAGCCCGAACCGCCGCGACGCCTGTTTCGACCACTTTCTGCACGCGCTCCGGTCGCCCGTGACGTCGATCGTGGCTGTCCTCGAGGACGTGCACTGGGCCGACGACGCCACACGGGACCTGCTGCGCTTCATCGGCCGCCGAATCGCGACGACCAAGGCGCTCGTGATCGCGACCTATCGAGACGACGAGGTCGGCTACGGTCACCCGCTTCGCACCGTACTCGGCGACCTCGCGACCGCTGCCGCCGTACGGCGCATGACGCTGCCGGCCCTCTCGAGCGAAGCAGTTGCGAAGCTCGCGCTCGGCAGCGGCGTCGATCCCGCTGCGTTACACCGCACGACCCACGGCAACCCCTTCTTCGTCGTCGAGGTGCTCGCGGCGCAGGGCGGCGGTCTCCCGTCCACCGTCCGCGACGCCATCACGGCTCGCGCCTCACGCCTCTCCGACCGGGCGCGAGGCGCACTGGAGGAGGTGAGCGTCGTCGGCGCCGCCATCGACACGCCGCTCCTCGCGGCACTCGACATCGGGAGCGACGCGATCGAAGACTGCGTGGCCCGCGGCATGCTCGAGAGCACCGACGGCGGCTACGCGTTCCGCCACGAACTCGTTCGGCAGAGCATGTACGGCAGTATCCCAACGGCCCGTCGGCGCGCCTTGCACCGCCGGGTCCTACGGGTGCTGGAGACGGCGACGCCCCGCCGCGACGACCTTGCGACCCTCGCGCACCACGCGGCCGAAGCCGCCGACGTCGAAGCCATCCTTCGCCTGGCCCCCGCCGCCGGTGCTCGCGCCGCGGAGCTCGGTGCTCACCGTGAGGCGCGGGCGCAGTACGCTCGCACCCTCCCCTACCTCGACGCGCTTCCGCCACGCGGGCGCGCAGAGCTCCTGGAGCTGTATGCGGCCGAGTGCTCACTCGTAGAGCGACCCGAGGAGTGCGTGCGGGTGCGACAGGAGCTCGTCGCCGCCTGGACGGCCCTGGGAGATTCGACCCGGCTCGGGTCGAACCTTTCGATGCTCGCGACGGAGCTCGTTGGGCAAGGCGACAACCAGGGGGCGGAGATCGCGAGCAGGCGCGCGATCGAGATGCTCGAGCCCCTCGGCACCGGACGCGCCCTCGCGCGAGCGCTCCGCGTCCAGGCGCACCTCTGCATGCTCGACCGCGACTCGGTCGAGGCCGTCTCCTGGGGCATGCGCGCCATCGACGTCGCCCAAGCCGCGGGCGACGATGCCGGTCTGGCAGCGGCACACATGACCGTAGGCGCGGCCCTGCTCGTCGGCGACGACGCACGAGCGGATACGCACCTCGACGCGAGCCTCGAGATCGCCCAGCGGCACGGCCTCGTCCACACGATCGCGCACGTCCACTGCAATCGCGGCTCCGGCGCCGGCGAGTTCCATCGCTTCGACGTCGCAGCCGAGGCGCTCACGCAGGCGATCGCCGTAGCGGAGGCGCACGATCTCGACAGCGTCCGGCTCTACTCGCTTGCGTGGCTCGGCCTCACGCGCATGTACGAGGGGCGCTGGGACGAGGCCGCCGATCTCGCCCACCGCGTGATCGATTTCCCGGGCGTGTCGACCATCGCGAGGATCATGGCCCTCGTCGCCCTCGGGCGACTCCGCGCACGCCGCGGTGATCCGGAGGCGAACGACGCCTTGGACGAAGCCCTGGATCTCGCACTCCCCACCGGCACGCTCCAGCGCATCGGCGCGGTGCGCTCAGCGCGCGCCGAGGCCGCTGCCCTCGCCGGCGACACGGCCGCCGTACGCGACGAAGCGAACGCCGCGTACGCGCTGGCGGAGCGCCATCGACACCCGTGGTTCGTCGGTGAACTCGGCTACTGGCTCTGGACGACGGGCGACCTGGATACCCTCCCTCCCTACGCCGCTGCGCCGTTCGTGCTGCACGTCGATGGCCGCCCCGACGAGGCGGCAGCCGCGTGGCGAGCGCTCGGCTGTCCGTTCGAGGAATTCCGTGCCTGGGCCGAGGTCGGGAGCGAAGCGGCCCTGATGAGCGCCCTCGAGGGCTTCGTGTCGCTCGGCGCTCGCCCAGCCGCGGCACGCACGGCCGGGCGTCTCCGCGATCTCGGCGTTCGGGGCGTGCCGCGTGGGCCGAGCGAGCGGACGCGCGATCACCCGGCGCTGCTCACTCCGCGCGAGGCGGAGATCCTGAAGGGCTTGGCCAGCGGGCTCCGCAACCACGAGATCGCCGAGCGCCATAGTGTGAGTCCCCGCACGGTCGACCACCAGGTGTCGTCGGTGCTGGCGAAACTCGGGGTCCGGTCGCGTGCGCAGGCCGTCGCCGAGGCGCATCGACTCGGCCTCGTCGGCCGGGACGGAGGGCCGGGGGCGTTGCCGTGAGGTCGAACGCACGGCGTCGATCGATCGTCTGCCGGTCCGCGACGCGGCAACTCAGGGCAACGGGTGGCCAGCCGAGCGATAGAGCGCGTACCACTCCTCCCGCGACAGCTCCACGTCGCTCGCCCGGCAGCACGCTCGCAGCCGCTCCACCTTCGTGGTACCGACGACGGGCTGCATGCGAGCCGGGTGACGCAGCAACCAGGCGATCGCGATCGTCGTGGGCGCGACATCGTGGCGTTCGGCGAGATCGTCGAGCACTGCGTTGAGCTCCGGGAAGGCGGCGCTGCCGATGAAGGCCCCACCGGTAGCCGCGTGTTGAACGGGTGACCACGGTTGGATGGTGATGTCGTTCGCGCGGCAGTACTCCAGCACGTACCCGTCCCGGTCGATGGCCGCTCCGTCGGCCACGTCGACGTTCATGCCGCTTGCGATCATGCCCGCGTCCGCGACGCTGAGGCGCAGTTGGTTCGCGACGAGCGGCTGCCGGACGGAGCGGCGCAGCAGATCGATCTGGCGCGGATGATGGTTCGAGACGCCGAAGTGACGCACCTTCCCCTCGCGTTCGAGCGCATCGAAGGCCGCCGCGACTTCGTCGGGCTCCATCAACGTGTCGGGCCGATGTAGCAGCAGCACGTCGAGGTAGTCCGTGCGCAGCCGCCGCAGGCTGCCATCGACGGCGGCGAGGATGTGCTCGCGGGAGAAGTCGTACATGCCCGGGCGGATGCCGCACTTCGATTGGACGATCAGCCGTTCGCGCACACTCGCGCTCATGCCGACGGCGTCGGCGAAGCGCACTTCGCAGTCGCCGTCGCCGTAGATGTCGGCGTGGTCGAAGAAGCACGCCCCTTCCTCGAGCGCCGCGTGCACGAATCGCTCCGCATCGCGCTGGTCGAGCTCGTTCAAGTGCATGCACCCCACCGCCACGACCGGAACCTCGAGGTCGCTGGTGCCGAGTCTCATCGTTCGCATCGTGTCCGTCTCCCTTGGGGTCCGGCGCCCGAGCGCGCAGGTCCCGCTGCCACGACGAGCGTCGCGCGGCGCGTTCCACATTGTGCCCTCTCCCGCCGCGACGCACCGCGTGAACGTCGCCCGACGTGGGCAGTACGACACGCCGCCATAGGCAGATCTCCCGATGCGCGAACCGTGGCGCACGCGGCACGATGGCATCACGCCGGCCGGCGATACCCGCACTGTGAGGAACCGACATGCCGCGATACATGGTCGAACGACGTTTCCCCGACGGCCTCGCAATTCCCGCCGACTCCGAAGGTGCAGCCGTCTGCTCGGCGGTCGTGAACCACAATTCGGACGTCGCCGTCACCTGGATCCACTCCTACGTCAGTGACGACAAGCTCAAGACGTTCTGCATCTACGACGGCCCCAACGCTGAATCGATCCGAAAGGCCGCCGACCGCGCCGGCCTGCCGGTCGAGCACATCACCCGCGTCTCCGTGCTCGACCCCTACTTCGCCTACTGATGCGACCAAGTCCGTCGACGAACGGAGTTGCTGCCATGTCGAACCGACGCCCGACCTCCGCCGTTTCGAAGCTCGCGCGCGTTTTCCTCACCGCGGCACATGCGGACGCGGAGCACTGAACGGCGATCGCTCCCGTTCGACGACCCCGTTGGACCAACGAAGCGAAGAGAACCCCGCTAAAGGGGCCCGCGCGAGCGGGCCCCTCTTCAGTTTCCTCCGCAGCTCCCGTCGTGGCGGCCGCAGCTACGTCAGTCGCCGACCCTGAACACCTGCACCATCCCGAGCATGAAGTGCGGCTGTCCCGTCGCTTCGCCTCGGTGGTCGGGCATGAAGCAGATCGCGACGTACTGCCCGGCCTCGAAGTCGAGAATGTGATAGCTCTCCTCACCCGTGGAGGCGATCCCGATGTAGTCGTAGGGCGCAGCGATCGCCTCGCCGTTCTCGCCGTCGGCTCCGGGCGGTCCCTCGGTCTCCATCTGCTGCATGAACTCCATGAATTCTTCGAGTGTCGCGCCGTCGGCAAGGCTGAAGATCACCATGTGGTGGAGTTGCGAACCGCGGTTGATCACGTGCCACGTCTGCTCTCCGGCCCGCAAGTCGGGCGGAATCGCGAACGCGAAGTCGACGAACTGGATCGTCGCATCGGGCACTGGCGCCGCGGCCGCCCCGGGCGAGCCCTCGACCATCAGCTCGTGATAAACGCGCTGGCGCGGTCCCTCTTCGTCCGGGAGGTACTCGAGAGCGTAGCGCCCCTCGGTCAGGACCACACCGACGCTGCGGCGCTCATCGGCGTCGGCGGTCACCTCGGCGACGACGTCGACCAGCGCCAGGGCTTCCTCGAACGCGGCCACCACGTCGCCGCCCTCCATGAACGCTTGGTCGATGCGATCGCTGATCTCAGCGAACTCCGCGATCGTGGCGCCCTCACGGAGCCTGAAGACCGTGAGCGAACCGCTGGTGCCGCCGTCACTGTCGATCGTGATGCGAACGTACCCGGGACCGACCTGCTCGGGGAGGTCCGGCTGCGGGGCACCCGCCCGCCACACCAACTCCTCCGCCGGCGCCTGGCCAGCCGCCAGCACCAGGCCGGCCAGCAGCATGCACCCCACGGCCGCACAGCGCGACCGCCAGGTCGACCGTCGCCTCATCCAGAGCGTCGTCATGAGCCACCCCCGAACGACAAGCGAATTTTCGTGCGAGGGCGATGCTACTGCTCTTGGGAGCGGACGAAGGTGCGGGCGTCACAAGTGCCGGCGGCACCGTCAGGGACGAAGGGAAGAAAGCGGTCGAGCTGTCAACGAGGGTAATTCTCAGCACGAGGCGTTCGCTGCGGAACGGCCTCATCGCTTGGCAGGTCGCCTCGATCAACGTGTGGGGGCGCCGCACCACGTTCCCCGAGAACGCCGAAGAGCCCCGCCAGGGGTTCGGCGGGGCTCTCTCCTTGGTAGGCGCGGCCAGGATTGAACTGGCGACCTCTACAGTGTCAATGTAGCGCTCTCCCACTGAGCTACGCGCCTTCGTCGAAGGGGCCTCCACACGTGTGGGTCGTGCGTGCAGAGGGTGGAGGCGCCGACCGGATTCGAACCGGTGAATGGAGGTTTTGCAGACCTCTGCCTTACCACTTGGCTACGGCGCCAAGCGCCCCGTAAATTATCACGCGCTGCGCGAGCGTGTCAAGGCGCTGGTATGCCGAAGGTTGCGTCCAGGACGTCACGACCGCACGGCGACGAAGCGAACGAGCCGGGTCGGCTCCGGGTCCCATTCAGTCAGTCCCACGACGTCCTCGAAGTGCTCCACCGTGAGATCCGCGAAGGCGGTGCGCAGCTCCGCCGGATCGATGTCGACGGGTCTCCGGCCCGAAGCGGTGCGATCGGAAGCGAAGCTCTCGACGACGAGCACGCCATCGGGGCGCAGCGACCGCACCAGCCGTCGCGCGAAGTCGCTTTCGGCGACAGGGACCGGGGCGTACGTGAGGACGATCAGATCCCACGCGCGGGAACCGAGGTCGAACGACGCCACGGATCCTCTGATCGTCTCGAGCGCCACACTCATGTCGAGCGCTCGCTCGGCGGCGATTTCGAGACCGACCTCCGAGACGTCGACGGCCGTGACGCTCCAACCAAGCTGCGCGAGATGTACGGCGTTGCGGCCCTGCCCCGACGCCAGATCGAGAGCCGCACCCGGCACACGCGCCGCGACGGTGGTGACGAGGAGTGGACTCGCGACGGTGCTGAAGCCCGGCGTCGGGCTCGCGTAGAGATTGTTGAAGAGCAACCGCCAGCCGTCGGTCCGTTCTGGCATGGTTCGCCAGATCACGCGCAGGGCGTGATCGGCTTCCAAGTCGGTGTGACCTGCGCCCAGGAGCACCGCTCGGTACGCACGGGCCGCATGGGCCGGCGTGACCACGTGCGGTGCGCGCTCGAGCCAGCCGATCCACTCCTGCCAGATACGATCATCGGACCACATCGCTCTCGCCTCCTCGGGCGCTCGCGTGCAGCGTACTCGAACGGGCCGCGCGCCGGCTCACCCACTCGGACTCGAGTGCGACCGGTCGCGCTTCGTCGTCGGGGCGGCGCTCACGAACGCCATCAGCACAGTATTGACGTCGGTCCTGGTGCGACTGCTGCCCGTGTGGACGCGCGCGGCGGGGCGTGACGCGCGCGTCGCCCATCGCTGCGGCGACGCCGACGCCGTGACGCACCCACGCGAACGCCACCCGCGTCGTCGTTCCGGCCGCGCGGGATATCGTGCGACGCCAGCACGCCTCCCCGGACGAGCACGACTCCGCCTCGCAGGGTCACGACACGCCGTGCGGTCGGCGACGACGCTCGGCTGGGCGGAGAGGACCCCCGCCATGGCAGGGCGACACGACACGAACGATCGGGCACACACTCCGGACGACGTCGTCCTCGGCATCGATCTCGGCACCTCCGGCGTCGGCGTCGTGGCGCAGACGCGCGATGGCGTCGTCGTGGCGCGGGGTGATCACGAGATCACGCTACGAACACCGCGTCCCGGTTGGACCGAGCAGAACCCGGCGGACTGGCTACGAGCGGCCGAAGAGGCGATCGCCGACGTCATCGGTGCCGTCGGCGGCGAGTGCGTGGTGGCGCTCGCTCTGAGCGGGCAGATGCACGGCCTCGTCCCCCTCGACGACGCCGACGAGGTGATCCGGCCCGCCCTCCTCTGGAACGATGGCCGGACCGGCGAGGAGGTCGACGAGATCCACCGGAGGATCGGGCGGGCCAGACTCGTCGAGCGTACGGGCAACCCGGCCGTGACCGGATTCCAGCTGCCGAAGCTCCTCTGGCTGCGGCGCCACGAGCCGGAGGCGTTCGCGCGCACGAGGCTCGCGATGCTGCCGAAGGACTACCTCGGTCTGCACCTGACGGGTCGCTCGGTCGCCGAGCCGTGCGACGCCTCGGGAACGGGTGTCTACCACCTCGCCTCGGGCACCTGGGACGCCGAACTGCTGACCGACCTCGACCTCGACCCGGGCCTCTGGCCAACGATCGTTGCCTCCGACGACGTCGTGGGCGGTCTGCGCGGCGTCGTCCAGTCGCCGGTGGCGAGCCCCACGCCCGATCCGGCGGGCCGCATCCACCTCTTCGCACACGCCGACGGAACGTACCTGCTCCTCGGCGTCACGCTCGCTGCCGCCGGCAGCCTGCGCTGGTATCGCGACACGTTCGCCCCGGGCCGGTCGTACGCCGCCCTCGTGGCGGACGCCGCGACGGCTCCGGTCGGCGCGAACGGCGTCACGTACAAGCCGTACCTCGCAGGCGAACGCACCCCCCACCTCCGCTCCGACCTGCGCGGCTCGTTCCACGGCCTCTCGCTCGCGACCTCCCACGCGGACGTCGTGCGCTCGGTCCTCGAAGGCGTCGCCCACTCGCTCCGCGAGGCGTGGGACGTGATGGAGCCCCTCGCAGCGACGGACCGCTGGCTCGCGACCGGCGGCGGCGCCGTCAGTGACGTCTGGCTGTCGATCCTCGCCGACTCGCTCGGTGCGCCCGTGGGCCGGACGGCGGAGCAGATCGGCGCCGCCGAGGGCGCAGCAACGCTCGGCTGGCTCGCGCTCGGCCATCGTTCGGAGCGTGCGGCTCGGGTCGAAGCGTGGTTCGAGCCCGACCCCGGCCGCGCCGCGGCGACCACGGAGGCCTACGACCGCTACCGGTCGCTCGGGCCCTCCGAGAGCTGACGAACCGTCGACGCGGCGACGTGCGGCGGGCGAAGAGTGGACCGGCGGGCGGAGGATCGCCGGACGCTCCCGTGTCGAGCAAGACGCCCGGATTTAGACTGGCGGCACTCGGCTGCGGCATCGGCGCCGCGCACGCGAGCGCCTCGCCGCCCCGTCGCGCCCCGACTGGTTCTTCCGCAAGGAGACCTACGGCGGGATCTTGACCGACATCGGCAGCCACCAGATCGAGCAGTTCCTGACGTACGGCAACGTGCGCGACGCGCGAGCGGTGCACGCACGGGTGGCGAACCTCGATCACCCGGACCATCCGGAGCTCGAGGACCAGATCGGCTAGCCGTTCTTCGGCCAGCTCATCCTCGACTGCCTGAACGGGACCGAGACGGCCATGGCGCAGGGACACACGTTCAAGGCCGCGCAGCTCTGCCTCGAGGCTCAAGCGCTGGCGGAGCGGGGAACGTAGGGGGCGTGCCCCCGCTCGACCGAAGCCATGGGAGCGTCAGGAGCGGGCGCCCAGCAGCAGCTCGACCGTGAGCTGGTCGAGCCGTTCGAGGCCCGGACCGCGGGCCCCGAGCGCCTCGCGATCGAAGGAGCGCTCCTTCAGGGCCCGAGCGCGCTCCGCCGAGTACCGCCGGGTGAGCTCCTCGAGTTCCTGGTCGCCCACGCGATACGCCTCGAGCGCCGCCTGGATCTCCGGGTCGGCGTCGAACTGCCGGGCCCGCTCGAGGAGGATCAAGTACGTGCGCATGCAGCCACGGGCGAACTCCCAGACGCCCGCCTCGTCCTCGGTCCGTAGGGCATGGGCGTCGAAGTGCCGCATCCCCTCGTAGCCGGCATCTTCGAGGAGCTTGACCAGGAAGAAAGCGCTCTTGAGGTTCTCGGCGCCGAAGCGCAGGTCCTGATCGAAGCGGCCCATCTTCTGGTCGTTGAGGTCGATGTGGAAGAGCTTGCCCGCGTCGAGCGCCTGCGCGACGGCGTGCACGAAGTTGAGGCCGGCCATCGTCTCGTGCGCGAACTCCGGGTTCAGCCCGAACGCGTCCGGGCGATCGAGCGTCGTGATGAAGCCGAGCGCGGAGCCGACCGTCGGTAGGTAGAGATCCCCCCGCGGCTCGTTCGGCTTCGGTTCGAGCGCGAAGCGCAGGTCGTAGCCCTGGTCGCGCGAGTACGCCTCGACGAAGTTCAGAGCGTCGCGCAGACGCGCGAGACCGTCGAGCGCGTTGCCGCCGGCGTCGACCTCGGCGCCCTCGCGACCACCCCAGAACACGAAGACGCCGGCGCCGAGCTCGGCGCCAAGGTCGACCGCGTGGAGCACCTTGTGCAACGCGTAGGCGCGAACGCGTGCGTCGGCGCTCGTCAAGGCCCCGTCCTTGAAGGCCGGATGCGTGAATAGGTTCGTGGTGGCCATGCCCACCACGAGCCCGGTCTCCTGCAGACCGCGCGCGAAGTCGGCGACGATGCGGTCGTGCTCGGCGGCCGAGGTATCGATCGGCACCAGGTCGTTGTCGTGCAGACTCACGCCGTAGGCGCCGAGTTCGGCGAGGTGGCCGAGCATGTAGCGCGGCTCCATCGGCCGACGCGTCGGTTCGCCGAAGGGGTCGCGGCCGGGGTTACCGACCGTCCAGAGGCCGAAGGTGAAGTGGTGCTCGGGGCGTGGCTCGAGGTTCGTCATCGTTCCTTCTGGCGGCTGCTGCCTGCGCATGTGGGGAGTAACACACGAATGGATCCGTCGGCACTCGCGCTTTCGGCGCTAGAGTGTTCGTGCTAGCGGATCATACTCTCGTGCGGCGACGGCGACGGTCAAGGCGCCGAATGTGCAGCCGACTGCCCTTCGGCGGGGCGAGAGAGTTGGACATTTGGCCGCCCGACACTGGCGGCGAGGGGTGCCGACGAAGAACTACCCCAAGACCACCGGACGTACGGCATGGCACCCGTCCGAGCGCCTGGCGAGCGACGGTAGACTGCCCCATGACCGCGAGCGCGCGCTTCGCGCACCTCCACCAGCACACCGCGTACAGCCTGCTCGACGGCGCCGCGAGGATCAAGGACCTCGTCGCGTGGGTCAAGGAGGTCACGCCCGCCGACCCGGTCGTGGCGATGACCGATCACGGCAACATGCACGGCGCCATCGAGTTCTACAAGGCGGCGACCGGCGCGGGCGTCAAGCCGATCATCGGCCTCGAGGCGTACTTGACCGCTGGCTCGCGCTTCGACAAGAAGCGACCCGACAGCCGCCTCGACGGCGGCAACTTCCACCTAACGCTGCTCGCCAAGGACATGACCGGCTACCGCAACCTCTGCCGGATGAATTCCCGCGCCTGGCTCGAGGGCTTCTACATGAAGCCCCGCATCGACCACGAGCTGCTGCGCGAGCACTCCGACGGCGTGATCGCACTCTCCGGCTGCCTGGGCGCACAGATTCCCAGAACGCTCCTCGACGCCGGCGAGGAGGCGGGGACGGCGCTCTTCGAGCGCTACCTCGACATCTTCGGCGACGATTTCTTCGTCGAGCTCCAGGACCACGGGCTCGAAGAGCAGCGGCGGCTGAACCCGATGCTGAAGGCGCTCGCCGACCGCTACGGCGTCGCAATGGTCGCCACCAACGACGGCCACTACGTCAAGAAGGCAGACGCCCGAGCCCACGAGGCGCTGCTGGCGATCCAGACGAAGACGACCC
>JACCWH010000086.1 GCA_013697735.1 Trueperaceae bacterium
CGCACCCGGCGTGTGCGACGCCGGCTTGCTGGCGTCGGCGTTGGCGCGTCCGCCGCAGCACCATGCGTACGGCGACGCACCCGACGTCGTCCGGTTGGCCGCCTCGTACACGCACGCCATCGTCAAGAACCACCCGATCGTCGACGGCAACGAGCGCGTGGGTTTCGTCGTTGGCGTCCTGTTCCTGGAACTGCACGGCTACGCCTTCACGGCTTCGCAGGAGGTCGCGGCCCTCGCGATGCTGGACCTCGCAGCGGGGCGGACCAGTCTGGACGGGTACGAACGCTTCCTGCGCGATCACGTTCGGGCGGAGCCCAGCACGTGAGGCCGGAGAGCGCCCCACGACCGCGTGTGAGGCACTGCGGCCACGACCGGTCCGACGACTGCCTGCGACGGCGCACCCCTCGCGCCAGATCGGGAGTACGGTCACGGGCAAGGTCCGTCGAGGTAGACCGCGGGCGCGGGGCGTCCCGAGGACGCTCTGAGCGGTTCGCCTCAAAGCCCATCGCTGCGCATGCCCCATCGTGGTGGTGCCGCTCGCGGCGGAGTGAGTAGCCGTGTAGGGAGGGTCGTTCCCCGTACGGTCCGTACTGAACTACAAGAGGGTCCTGGCGAAGACGTGAGGTCAATGACGTCGGTAGTCCAGGTGCGACCGGAATCGGGTGTAAGCGGTTGGCTTGTCCGGCCAAGACGAGACGCTTTGGCTCGAGAAGTGACGACGACGCGCGAGGTCGCACGCGGGCGCCCTATTCAAGCAACTAAAGTAAACTCTTAATAGCACGCGGCGCTGTGCAACAACGTTGAATGGAGGAGACGAGCGAGGTGAAGCGCGGCCCGACCGGCAGGTACACGACCACGACCGTGGCGGGCGAGCGCGTCGAGGCGTTCGTGCCGCACCGGCTGCCGCCCCACCCACCCCTCGCCTTGGACGCTCGGCTCCAGAGCCTGCTCGACTCCGCGACGTTGGCCGTCGGGCGCCTCGACGGCGTGTCGACGTTGCTGCCCGACAAGGCGCTGTTCCTGTACGCCTTCGTCCGCAAGGAAGCGCTCCTGTCGTCGCAGATCGAGGGGACGCAGTCCTCGCTCTCGGACCTCCTGCTCTTCGAAGCCGACGAGGTGCCCGGCGTGCCGATCGACGACGTGCGGGAGGTCTCGAGCTACGTGGCTGCGCTCGATCATGGCGTGGCGCGTATGCGCGGTGGGTTTCCTCTGAGCAGCCGTCTCGTTCGCGAGGTGCATGGCGTGCTGCTGCGAAGTGGCCGCGGTGAGGATAGAGACCCCGGCTCGATCCGCCGCTCGCAGAACTGGATCGCTGGAAGCCGGCCCGGCAACGCGATCTTCGTGCCACCCCCGCACACCGAAGTCGCCGATGCGATGGCCGATCTCGAGACCTTCCTCAACGCCCGCGACGATGGTGTGCCATGGCTCGCGCGCGCCGCCCTCGCGCACGTGCAACTAGAGACGATCCATCCCTTTCGCGACGGCAACGGACGAGTCGGGCGACTCCTGATCACGCTGCTGCTGTGCGATGCCGGCGTGCTCCGTGAGCCGCTGCTGTACCTGAGCCTCTACCTCAAGCGTCACCGCGCGCGGTACTACGAGCTGCTCGACCTCGTTCGGAACGAGGGCGATTGGGAGGCCTGGCTCGAGTTCTTCGCGGCGGGTGTCGTGGAGGCCGCTGAAGGCGCCGTCGCTACGGCTATCCGGCTCTCGGAACTGTTCGCGCTCGACCGCGCGCGTATCGAGGGCGCGACGGGTCGCCGTGCTGGGTCGGCGCTCCGAGTGCACGAGGCACTCAAGGCCCGCCCGCTACGCTCCATCACCGACATCGCCGCCACCACGGGCCTGTCGTACCCGGGTGCTGCAGCGGCCGTCGATGCCCTCGTCTCACTCGGCATCGCTCGTGAGTTCACGGGCCGCAGGCGCGACCGACTGTTCGCATACGATCGCTACGTCAGCATCCTCGGCGAGGGCACCGAGGTGGCGGTCGACCGGTGAGCGTCGTTCGGATGGTGACGAAGCCACCGTCGTTCGCACGCGCCCGTCGGAAACGCGCCGCATCTTCCGCGTCCTGCACCTCGCGAACGTGCCGTACCCGAACACCTCCGTCCAGCTCCGCCGCGCCGAGGATCCGCTCGCTGCCTGGCAGGTGCGCCTCGAGGCTCGTGCCGCTGCGGCTCATCGCGGAGCATGAAAGCATGCCCTCGGAGGCATGGGATGAGCACATCGGCAGGTAGCTCTGGCGAACGCGTGCAAGACGTTTGGTTCGCGGAGGACGAACACTCTTGAGCTCGCCGACGGGAGAAGGATTTCGGTCCCGCTCGCCTGGTACCCGCGGCTCCTGGCCGCGCGGCAGAGCGGGCCAACTGGCAGATCAGTGGCGGGGGCTTCGGCATCCACTGGCCCGACATCGATGAGGACTTGAGCACGGAAGGCCTGCTTCGCGGGGCTCGGGCACCGGGTCAAAGACGCGAGCAGGACCACACACGCGGACGATGTCACCGCGCCTCATCGAGATCGATTCCATCTCGCGCGGTCCGGTCCCACGAGAGAGCATCTTCCGAAACGAGCCACTCGTCCATGGCTCGGGAGTACTCATGCTC
>JACCWH010000134.1 GCA_013697735.1 Trueperaceae bacterium
CCGAAGGATCCGCCGCAGCAGCAGCAAACGTCATCGCCGCCGTCAACGTCGTCTTCCCATGATCAACATGCCCAATCGTCCCCACATTCACATGAGGCTTCGTCCGCTCAAAAGTCGCCTTCGCCATCAGGAAGTCCTTTCAGCGCGTCTCGCGCTCGCCACCGCCTGCCGACCGAAGGGTCGACGGCCGCGGCTCGGGTATGAGGGTGCTGTTGGAGCTCGTGGACGGGATTGAACCGTCGACCTCTCCCTTACCAAGGGAGTGCTCTACCACTGAGCTACACGAGCCTGCAGGCACCTCGTACGGCTCGCTCGTCGCGAGCTTGGAGCGGGAGAAGGGATTCGAACCCTCGACATTCAGCTTGGGAAGCTGACGCTCTACCAACTGAGCTACTCCCGCGCATGGCGGCACTCGCCGCCTGGTCCGGATCGGACCGTCGTGTGTGGTGGGTAGGGCTGGATTCGAACCAGCGTAGGCATACGCCAACGGATTTACAGTCCGTCCCCTTTAACCACTCGGGCACCTACCCACGTCGTGCCGTACCCTCTCTCGATCGATCTCCGGCGGGGCACCCCCCGGGCGTCGTACGTCGCTCGTGCACTTCCGTACCCTGGAGCCACCCATCGGAATCGAACCGACAACCTTCCGATTACAAATCGGATGCTCTACCAGTTGAGCTAGGGTGGCATCGCCGATCACTCGCCACATCCGACCGCCGAATCGCTCGAATGGCGCACGCTCGCGCCTCCCTCGCGCTCCGGCAGGCAAGCCTAGCATTGGCGTCCTGGAGGTGTCAACAACGAGCTGCCGACGCCGGGAAGCCGTGCCACACGGCGAAGTCGGGGCACGCTCACCCCCAGGGAGGCACCCTAGAGCGACAGCAGCGCGACCACGTCGGTCGGTTCGTCGCTGCCACCGGGACCCTCTCGCGAGACGCCGAGGATGGCCCCGGGCACGACCGGCCGTGTGAAAGCCGCCCGGCCCTCGACCACCCCGAGCGACTCGAGCGACTCGTCGGTGATCTCCCAGAGCTGATACACACCGACGCCGGGCGCCGCAGCGAACCGGACGAAGACGCTGCCGTCACCGAGCTGGACCACGTCGCCGAGGGCGCTACCGTCCTCGCCCACCAACGCCACCGTTTCGGCTTCGGGGAGCGCCGCGTAGCGTCGGAACTCCCGGTCGACCGGATCGTCGAGCAGGCGCGGGCCGAACAGAGCGAGCACGACGATTGCGGCGAGCGCGACCCAAGCGGTGGGACGCCGCCAGAGGGGCGGTCCACGACGCGGTGCGTGCCGGGCACCCGCCGAGGCACGGCGCGGCGCGCTCCGACCCGGGGCGTCTCGCGACAGGTTCGGCGCCTCGCCGTGGACGCGGGTCAGGAGCGCCTCGCGCTCCCATTCGTCGACGCGCTCGGGCGGGAGCGTCATCACCATGTCGGCCAAGACCGCCTCGAGCGACGCCGCCTCGGCCGCGAGCTCGGCATCGGTCGCCAGGAGGCGCTCGATGCGCTCGCGCTCGGCGTCGTCCACCGTCCCGAGCGCGTACGCCGCGAGGGTCGATTCGTCGATGCTCATCACCCCTCCCCCGCCGCGCCCGAACCGGTGACGCCGCGTTCCTCGAGCGCCTCGCGAAGCTTCCCTAGCGCGCGCCGGATCACCGACTTCACCGTGCCGAGCGGGCGATCCGTGACCTCGGCGATCTCCTGATGGGAGTGCCCCCCGAAGAAGGCGAGGTGGACGTACGAGCGCTCGACGGGTGAGAGCGACTCCAGCGCCGTGTCGACGTAGAGCTTGTCGATCGGGTCGGCGGCGTCCGTGCCGGGCTCGTGCCACGGCTCGAACTCCGTGGTCTCGACGCGACGGACCCGGATCCGGTTGATCATCAGGCGGTGCGCGATCGTGACGATCCACGTCTTCGCGCTCGCCTTCTTGGGATCGAACCGGTCGGCCGCTTCCCACACCCGTACGAATGTGTCCTGCACGCTCCCATCCACCTCTTCGTCGTCGCGGAGCATCCGTCTCGCCATGGCCTTGAGGTACGGCGCGTACCGTGCGAAGAGCGTCCCGAGCGCCTCTTCGTCACGCGCATGCGCCACGCGAGCCACGAGTACCTCGTCGTCGAGGTCGGCATCGCCACGAGGCAGGTGGCCGTCGAGCCCGCCCGTCACATTCCACCTACACGCCTGAGCATGCTTTGGATGATACGGCGATTGTGCACACGGTCCGTGTCCCCTGGGCCGCAAACGGTGACACACCTTTGATAGAGTCACCACGGACTCGGAGGTTCTACGATGCGTATCGGCCCGTTCGGTGTGTGGGAGATCCTGATCATCCTCGTGGTGGTCCTGCTGATCTTCGGCCCTCGTCGCCTGCCCGAAATGGCGAAGGGGCTGGGACAGTCCGTTCGCGCCTTCCGCAAGGAGATGCGCGATTTCAAGAACGACTTCGACGACGAGGCGACCCCGGCTCCCGAGCGTCCATCCAAGGCGGCAGCGGACGCGAGCCCGAAGGTACCCCCGGTCGTGAACGGCCCCGTCGTGGTCGACGAGCCGCCGGTGGTCTCGGAACCCGTGGTTTCGGAACCCGTGGTTTCGGAACCCGTAGTCCGCGACCGCGCCACCGTCGAGAAAGACGCCGAGAGCAAGCCCGTCTGAAGGCTGCGGATCCGATCGTCGCACCGCTGGTGCGACGGCGAGCCGTGTGGCCGTCACCCTCGTCGCCATGACCCTCTTCGACCATTTCGAGGAACTCCGGAACCGCGTCTTCATCGCGGTGGCCGCCTGGCTGCTGGCATCAGGCGTCATGTTCGTGTTCCGGTTCGCCGTGCTCGAGTTCCTGCAGGCGCCCCTCCCAGCGGGTATGACGCTCACGTACTTCACGCTGCTCGAGCCGTTCGTGGCGAGCATGCAGATCGCGTCGTTCTTCGGGCTGGTGCTGGCCGGACCCGTGATCGTGGGGCAGGTATGGGGGTTCCTGGCCCCGGGCCTCTATCCGGAGGAGCGGAAGTACGCGATCCCCTTCATCCTCCTGACGGCGCTGGCATTCGCGGCAGGCGTGGCGTTCTCGTACTACGTCGTGCTGCCGGTCACGGTGCCGGTCCTGCTCTCCTTCCTCGGAGACGCCGCCCAGGGCATGCTGTCGATCGGTCGCTACATCGGCAACGTCCTGCTGCTCCTCGCGGTGTTCGGCGTGATGTTCGAGCTACCCGTGCTCGCCTTCCTCCTCGCCAGGATCGGAATCGTACGGCACCAGATGCTCGTGAGCACCAGGCGCTACGCGCTCGTCATTCTGCTGGTGCTCGCGGCGGCGATGTCGCCGAGCGGCGACCCTTTCAACTTCGCGCTCGTCGCAGTCCCGCTCGTGATCCTGTACGAACTGTCGATCATCGTCGTACGCTTCAGCCAGCGCCGTGAACCCCGCTCCGAGCGCGAGCCGGAGACCACCCCCCTCTAAACGCGCCCGGCCGCCCCATCGCGGCCGCGGGAAGGCGACATGGACGAACGCATCACAGACCTCCGCGCACAGATCGACACCCTCAACCTCGATCTCCTTCGACTCCTCTCACGGCGGGCGGAAGTGGCCGCAGCGATCGGTCGCATCCAGAGCGAAGCGGGCATGTCGCACTACGACCCGGTGCGCGAGAACCAGATGCTCGATGCGCTCACCGACGCCAACGCGGGCCCCTTCCCCGACGACACCGTCAAGAGCCTCTTCAAGCAGATCTTCCAAGCCTCCATGCACCAGGGGCAGGAGCGCGCCAAGGTGCGCTACTTGACGTCGCGCTCCACCACGCCGGCCGACACCGTGGTGATGGTGGGCGACGTCCCGATCGGGTCCCAACACGCGCCGGTGCTGATCGCAGGTCCCTGCGCGATCGAGTCGCGTGAGCAGGTCGAGGCGGTCGCTGCACACGTGGCGGCGCGCGGCGTACGCCTCTTCCGCGGCGGCGCCTTCAAGCCGCGCACCGATCCCTACAGCTTCCAGGGGCTCGGCGAGGAAGGGCTTCGGATCGGACGAGAGGCGTGCGACCGCCATCGACTCCACTTCGTGGCCGAGATCATGGACGCCTCCGACCTGGCGGCCTTCGAGGAGCACGTCGACGTCTTCCAGGTCGGCGCGCGTAACATGCAGAACTTCACCCTCCTCAAGGCGCTCGGGCGCTCGCGCAAGCCCGTGCTGCTCAAGCGTGGCCTATCGGCCACGATCGAGGAGTGGGTGATGGCCGCCGAGTACCTGCTGTCCGAAGGGAACGACCAGGTGATCTTGTGCGAGCGCGGGATCCGCACGTTCGAGCGCTACACCCGGCACACGCTCGACCTCTCGGCGGTCGCGCTCGCCAAGATCGAGACCCACCTGCCGGTCTTCGTCGACGTCACCCATTCGGGTGGGCGCCGGGACCTGCTCGTCCCCCTCACGAAGGCGGGGCTCGCCGTCGGCGCCGACGGCATCATGATCGAGGTCCACCCGGATCCCGCCGTCGCACTCTCGGACAACAAGCAGCAGATCGACTTCGAGACCTTCGACCGCTATCTCGACGCCACGCTCTACGACACCAAGCTCACGGCGAAGCGTACCGAGCTCTACGGATTCTAGCGGCCGATGGATCGCGTGCTGGGATGGCTATTCAAGCAGGTCGAAGTTGCGCCGGAGTACCACGTCGGGCGGTGCCTCGCCGCGAAGGGGACCGGGTGCACGGCCTGTGCCGACGCCTGTCCGCACGACGCGATCACCATCGGTCGGCGTGTCGCCATCGATCCGATCGACTGCACGGGCTGCGGAATCTGCGTCGGCGTCTGTCCGAGCGGCGCGCTCGAGGCGCGCGGCGCCGCCCCGGTCGCGTCGCGTCTACGGTGCTCACAAGTGGCCGGTACCGTCTCCACGGTGATCTGCCTAGCGCGACTCTCCCCCACCGACATGTTGCGCGCGGCCGCCGACGACCCGGACGGCGACCTCCTGCTCGCGCGGGGAGACTGCGCATCGTGCCCCATCGGTGAGCCCGAGGTCCCGGCTCGGGTCGAAGCTGCGGCGGCGAGGGCCGCCGTCCTCGCCGACACCGTCGGTCGACCCTTCTCGCTCCGGCTCGAGGAGCGCGATCGCTTGGACGCCGACGCCAAGGAGCGAGAGCTCAGCCGACGCGAGCTCTTTCGAGGCTCGGGTGAACGTGCGCGGCGCACCGCCGCGACCGCCCTCGCCCCGCTCGAGCGGCTCGCGGGCGACGACGAAGAGGCGAGCGAGGTCGCCGCCCCACTCCCGATCGAGTGGCGCGACACGATGCAGGCGCTCGCGGCCGCGGAGCTCGAGCCGGACGCGCTCGTCCCCGCGCGCCTGCCACGCATCGAACCAGGCTGCATCCTCTGCCCCTCGTGCACGCGCGTCTGCCCGACCGACGCGCTCAAGCGCGTCTTCGACCCGAGCGGCGGGGTCATCTTGCAGCTCGATCCAGGCCGCTGCGTCGGCTGCGACGCGTGCATGGAGGTCTGCCCCGTCGACGTGGTGCGAATGGACGACGAGGTCAGCTGGGCTGAGCTCTCGGGGGGGCGCGTCACGGTCGCCGAGTCGACCCCGAAGGAGCCGCCGCCGGGGAGCGTCACGCGTTGAGGATCGGGTCGACGGCGAGCGCGACACGACGCTCGTGGGCCCCCACCATCCCGTACACTTCGGCATGACGGTCGACGACTGGGTCTTCGAAGCCGTGGAGCGCTCCAAGAGCGCCGGCGCCACCGTGCGGGAGATCCAACGCAGCATCGACGAGCAGCGCTACGAGGAGCTCGCCGTCGACACCATCGAAGCGTCGCTCGCCAATCTCGCGAAGGCCGAGCGCGTGCAGGAGATCGACGGACGCTGGCACGCGGTTCGCCGCGTCAGCAAGGAGGACGCGCTACGGCGCCTCTTCGGTGACGGGTGACGCACGACCTCAGGAGGAACGACATGACCACCTCGGCCCCGACCCCCACGGCCCCCACACCGGCGACCACGTCGGCGCTGCAGGACTTCTTCGAGCTCGATGCGCTCTACACGAGCGAGGAGCGGCTCATCCGCGACAGCGTCCGTGAGTTCGTCCGCGGCGAGATCCTGCCCGAGATCGGCGAATGGTGGCAGGAGGGGCGGTTCCCGGCCGACCTGCCGCAAAAGTTCGGCGCGCTCGGAATGCTCGGCGTCACGATCCCCGAGGAGTACGGTGGCGCCGGGGCCTCCGCGACGGCGTACGGCCTGCTCAACCGCGAGATCGAGTACGGCGACTCCGGCATGCGCTCGTTCGTCAGCGTGCAGTCGAGTCTCGTGATGTACCCGATCTTCGCCTACGGCCGCGAGGCGCTCAAGCGCGAATGGTTGCCGCGCCTCGCCAGCGCCGAAGCGATCGGCTGCTTCGGGCTCACCGAGCCCGATGCCGGCTCCGACCCCGGGAACATGCGCACGCGTTGCCGCCGTGTGGGCGACGAGTGGGTCCTCAACGGCGTCAAGCGTTGGATCACCTCCGGGTCGACCGCGCACGTCGCCGTGGTGTGGGCGCGAGACGAGTCGGAGGGCACGGTGCGGGGCTTCTTGGTCGAGACCGATGCTGGCGGATTCAGTGCGCTCGACATCAAGACGAAGGCATCGATGCGCGCGTCGGTCACGAGCGAGCTCTACCTCGACGACGTGATCGTGCCCGAGGCGTCGCGCTTGGAGGTGCAGGGGCTGCGTGGACCACTCTCGTGCCTCAACCAGGCTCGCTACGGCATCGCCTGGGGCGTGCTCGGCGCCGGCTTCGCGTGCCTCGAGGAGGCGGCCGCCTACGTCGAGGATCGGCCCGTGTTCGGCATGCCGCTCGCCGGCAAGCAGCTCGTGCAGGCGAGTCTCGCCGACATGTTCTCCGATCTGACGAAAGGCTCGCTCCTCGCGTACCACCTCGGCCGCTTGAAGGAGCAGGGGAAGGACACGCCCGCTCGGGTGTCGATGGCGAAACGCGACAACGTCCGCGCGGCGCTCCGTGCCGCGCGGGCCGCACGCGATCTCCTCGGTGGGAACGGCATCACCACCGAGTACGGTGCCATCCGGCACATGCTCAACCTCGAGACCGTATCGACGTACGAGGGGACCGACACCGTGCACACGCTCGTGCTCGGGCGCGAGATCACCGGGCACAACGCGTTCTGAACCACGGGGCCTTCGGAGCCATCGGCTCCCTACGGGTTGGTAGGGGTGGCGACGACCGCCGCCACCACGAGGGCGCCCGCGACACCACGGAGCACCTGCCACCACGCGCCGTCGCGATCACCGGCCGCCCGGGCGTCGGCGATCGACACCCACGACGACGCGAGCACGCCGACGACCGCGAACGGTACCTTCGCCGGGTGCGAGAAGGCGACGGCGACGGCCGCGACCACGAGCACCGCCGCTGAAGCCATGAACCCCATCGCGCTGCCGCCCCGCCGGCGGATGATGCTCCACGCCCCGAACGCGTTGAAGGCCGCATAGGCGAGCAACAGCACGCTCGCGAGGGCGGTCAAGTGGCCGGACTCGCGGGCGTCGACGCCCGGGCCCACGTCGCGTCGTCGGCCAGGTCGCGCGCGGCGACCACCTCGACGTTCCGCCCCGCCACCTCGCGCACCCGACGCTCGAGCCACGGCGCGGTGGTGCTCGACGCATCGACCACCAGCCGCACGACGTCGACCTCGCGCTGCCGAGCGAAGCGGCGGGCAGCGCCGACGACCTCGGCATCGGGGTCGACGAGGTCGGGCGTCACGCGGCGGCCCTCCGCACGCGCCTCCTCCGGGTCGAGGTGGTGCTGGCCGGTGAGCGATCGCGCGCCGGCCCCCGCGAGCGCGACACCGCCCTCGGTCAGCCACCACGGTGGGCCGACGAGCGCGACCCGCGGACCCTCGGTGTCGGCCGCAGACCGCGCCGGGCCATGGCCGTGGCTCCCCCCGGGGCGTCGCCACGGTGTTTCGAGCTCGCGGCGGCGACGCTCCCAGGCACGCCGTACGGTCCCTGCGTCGCGGTTCACGCGCATCAGCACCGGCATCGCCGCCGCCGCGACGAGCGGCCCAGGTTCGACCGGCACGCGCAGCACACCGGGCCCACCGGGCAGCGCGCGAGCGACCATCGCCGGCAGGTCGGCGACCCACGGGTCCTGAGCTGCACCGCGACCCCCGTCACGCGCCGCGATGAGCTCCGGAACCACGATCAGATCGACCGGGCCGCAGGCGACCGCCGCCGCCACCGCCAGGCGCGGCGCGAGGGCGAGGGCGGCGCTGGGGCGAGCGTCCTCGAGCGCGAGGGCGACCTCCTCGGGCCCCGGAACCACGACGTCGGCGCCGAGATCGGCGATCAGGCCCACCCACGGGGGCCCGAAACGTTCCCACAACAACGGAGTCACGAAACCGACGCGCACAGCGCGCCATGCTAGCACGTGCTCAGGCGAGCCCAACCGGCCGCTTCGGACGGAGCGAGACCACGAGGGTGTCGTGCAGTGCGCGCGCGAGCTCGGCCGCCGAGCGCTTGTCGAGCATCTGGTTGCCGTTGCCGCACTTGGGCGAGAGCACGCAGCGCGGGCATCCCGAGACGCACGGGCAGCGTTCGAGGAGGTCGCGTGCCGCCGCCAGCCAATCGAGGAAGACGCTCGCCCCCGCCCGCGCGTACCCGACCCCGCCGGGGTGCCCGTCGTAGATGAACACGAGCGGTCGGCCCGTCGACGGCTCGACCGGGTACGACACACCGCCCACGTCGGCGCGCTCGCACAGCACGAACGCCGGGAGGAGCCCGATGAGCGTGTGTTCGAGCGCGTGCATGCCCGCGGCGAGCCGTTCCTGGGCCATGTCGCGCGTGCCCATGGAGGGGTCGAACCAGCACGCCTGCGTGTCGTACGACACCTCGGGGAGGTCGAGGGGGCGCTCGTCGAGCACGCCCTCGTGGTGGTAGCGCTTGCGGACGTAGCTCTCGACGCGCGAGCGCACCCGCACGCGGCCCACCGACACACCCGGCGGCGGCTCGAGCACGACATCGTCAGCGGCGACGACCTCGCCGGGCCGCCGGCCGTGCGGCCACGTCTCGAGAACCTCCACGTCGGTCTCCGAGCGCGGCTGGGTGTAGTAGTCCTCGATGTGCGGGAGGAGCGTCGCCTCCCCCCGCACGAGGTCGAGTCGGGCGCAGACGTACGCCTCCCCCTGATGGAGGTAGACCGCGCCGGGATGGAGGTCGCGCAGCGCCGCGGCGCCGTCGGTCGTTCCCAGCGTGGCACCGCTACCATCGCGAAGTCGGACGCGATCGGGACCCAACCCGCCACGCATGCGTACGGCACGGTGGGGATAGCGCCGCACGCTCCCCCAGCGCGGGGCGCCGTCGACGGGATCCCGCTCCACGCGCCGCAGCCCGGCGAGGGCGTCGAGGTCGATCCAAGGCGCGAGCAGCGCCTCGTCGGCGCGCAGCGGCCGCTCGGCCGCCGCACAGCAGACGTGGGCGCCGTGCAGCTCCTCGTTCCACGGATCGGCGATGGCGTCCTCCGGCCGCCCGTCGGTGAGCAGCTCGGGGTACTCGAGGAAGTACGCATCGAGCGGATCGGCCGCCGGGATCCAGATCGCCAACGAGCGACGCCCCTCCCGCCCGGCGCGCCCGGCGCGCTGCCAGAGCGACGATATCGAGCCGGGGTAGCCCACCATCACCACGGCGTCGACCCCGCCGACGTCGATGCCGAGCTCGAGGGCGCTCGTGGCGACGAGCACCCTCACGTCGCCGGCGCGGAACGCGGCCGCGATGGCGTGCCGGTCCTCCGCGGTATACCCACCCCGGTACGACGCGACGGTGTGCGACAAGCTGTTCGGCAGTGCCTGGACCAGGTAGCGCCGAACCAGCTCCGCACCGCGGCGCGAGTTACAGAACACCAGCGTCCGCACTCCGGCGCGCGCGAGATGCGCGCCGAGGGCGGCCGCCTCGGTATTGGCACTCCGGCGCCGCGTCTCGCCGAACGCCCCGACGCCAGGGGCAGCGGCCGGACGCCAGACCACGAACTCCCGCGCACCGCGCGGCGCATCGTCGCCCGTCACCGCCACCGCACGCCGCCCGGTGATCCGCGCCAGGTGCTCCGCCGGGTTGCCGATGGTGGCCGAAGCAGCAACGATGCTCGGCTCGGCGCCGAGCGACCGCGCGACGCGGAGGAGCCGCCGCACCACGTTCGCCACGTGGACGCCCAGCACACCGCGGTAGGCATGCACTTCGTCGATCACGACCAGCGAGAGGCGCGAGAGGAAGCGGTGCCAGGAGGGTGCGAAGGGGAGGATGCCGTAGTGGAGCATGTCGGGGTTGGTGACGATCACGTCCGCTCCGGCGCGAGCGCGCAGGCGCTCGGGACGGTCGGTATCGCCGTCGTAGCGAGCCACGCGTCCACCCTCGTAGCCGAGCGCATGGGCCGAGGCGGCGAGTCGCGTCACCTGATCGCTCGCCAACGCTTTGGTCGGGAAGATCGTGAGCGTCGTACCACCCGAGGCGAGCTCGGCGAGGATCGGGACGTGGAAGACGAGCGACTTCCCCGAGGCGGTCCCCGACGCGACCACCACGTCGCGGCCGGCCAGCACGTGCGCCAGCGCCTCCGCCTGGTGTCGGTAGGGCGTCACCCCGAGCGCCGCGAGGACGTCCGCATACGGAGGCGCACCAGGGAGCGTGCGGACGGGTCGCGGGGGGAAGAAGGTGTAGGCCCTGACCTGATCGTGACCGCCGGCCACGACGCCGAGCCAGGCGTGATACCCCGCGCCGGGAGCGAGGGGGACGCCGGCGCCGTCCGTCCGCTCGGTCCGGCCGTCGGGGAGATCGTCCGGGGTCGGCACACGCGATGCTACACTCGCCACGTTTCGATGAGCGTCGCCGTCACCGTCGTGCAAGTCCTCGTGGCCATGACCGCGACCGCCCTCGCCGTCGTGGCGCTCGGCCTCCTCCGTCGCCACGGGACCGGGCTGCGGCGAGCGACGCCGTGGCCCGACGTCGACGTGATCCTCCCCGCCCACGACGAAGAGGCGCGCCTGGGCGCCGCCCTCGCCTCGCTCCGCGCCCAGGACTACCCCGGTGCGATGACGATCTGGGTCGTCGACGACCGCTCCACCGACGCCACGGCCGACGTGGCGCTCCGCGCCGCGCGCTCGGACGCGCGCGTCCGCCTGGTGCGTGTGACGCGGCCGTCGAGCCGCAGGTCGCCCAAGGTCAATGCGGTCTGGCACGGCGTGCAGGCGGGAACGGCGCCGTGGATCGTCACCACCGACGCCGACTGCACGCACCACCCGCGCTGGCTCCGAACGCTGCTCGAGCCGGCGGAGGGGAACGTCGCGCTCGTGGCCGGTCACGTCGAAACGGCGCGGCCCGGTGGCGCGCGCGGCCTGCTCGGGCGCGTCGAGGCGCTCGACTGGATCTCGCTGATGATCACCGCTCGCTCGCTCGCGAACGCCGGCCGCAAGGTCGCCGTCAGCGCCAACAACCAGGCCTATGCGCGCGCGGCTTGGCGGGCGGCAGGTGGTTTCGGCGTCGCGGCCCGAGCGCCCTCGGGCGACGAGGACCTGCTCGTGCAACGCATCGGTCGATTGCCGGGTGCAGACGTGATCTTCGTCGATCACCCGCACGCGCGCGTGCTGACCCTCCCCATGCCGGGGTGGCACGCCTTCCTCGACCAGCGTCGCCGCTGGGTCTCGCGCTTCCACCACCTCCAGCAGTACCCGGTCGGGTACCTCGTGCCGGTGGTGACGCTGGGAATCCAGTCCATCGCACTCGCCCTCGCCCTCGTCGCACTACCACTCGTCCCACACGCGCGTGCGCCCGTGCTCTCCGCCTGGGGGATCCTCTTGGCGGTCCAGCTCGTCGGCATGCACGTGGGGCTGCACCAACTCGGTCGCCGCGACCTCATGGGCTGGCCCGTGGTCGCCTGGGCGCTCTGTCACCCGTTCGTGATCGCGATCGCGGTCACGTGGTCGTTGCTCCGTCCCGGGTCGTGGCGCGCTGGCGCTCGATCGTACCGACGGCGCCTGCTCGCGGTGCGCTGGCGGCGACGTGGGCGGGCCTGGTGGCGGCGCGCCTGGTGGCGCCATCCGCCGGGGCGCGCCCCGCGGCGCAACCCCGCCACGTGGGCGCCATCGACGACGGAACCGAACGACGACCGGTGGTAGCATTCGTCGTGCGTGCGCTCCGTTGCGACGCCATCACGCCGCGCCGCCCGTGCCGGGTCGCGCCTCGGAGGACCCATGAACGTGTTCGTACTCGGTGGTGACGGGTTCTGCGGCTGGCCGACCAGCCTTCACCTCAGCGCGCTCGGGCACGACGTCACGATCGTCGACAACTTGTCGCGGCGAGCGATCGACCTCGAGCTCGAGGTCGGAAGCCTCACGCCGATCACGCCGATCGGCACACGACTGCGCGCCTGGCGTGAGACGAGCGGACGCGACATCGCCTTCCACCGCCTCGACGTCGCCCGCGAGTACGACCGCCTCCTGGCGCTCATCGCATCCGAGCGGCCAGACGCGATCGTGCATTTCGCCGAGCAACGCGCCGCCCCGTACTCGATGAAGTCGAGCCGGCACAAGCGCTACACGGTCGACAACAACCTCTCGGCCACCCACAACGTGCTCGCCGCCATCGTCGAGAGCGGCGTCGACGTACACCTCGCCCACCTCGGCACCATGGGCGTCTACGGCTACGGCACGGCCGGGATGAAGATCCCCGAGGGGTACCTCCCCGTTGAGGTCGTCACCGAAAACGGCGAGCGCGTCCGGCAGGAGATCCTCTACCCCGCCAACCCCGGTTCGATCTATCACATGACCAAGACGCAGGATCAGCTCTTCTTCGCCTACTACGCCAAGAACGACGAAGTGCGAATCACCGACCTCCACCAGGGGATCGTCTGGGGGACCAACACGCCCGAGACGTCGGCGGACGAGCGCCTCGTCAATAGGTTCGACTACGACGGCGATTACGGCACGGTGCTGAACCGCTTCCTCATGCAGGCGGCGGTCGGCTACCCGCTCACGGTGCACGGCACCGGCGGACAGACGCGCGCCTTCATCCACGTGCGCGATACCGTGCGGTGCATCCAGCTCGCGCTCGAACACCCGCCGACGCGCGGCGAGCGCGTGCGGATCCTCAACCAGATGACCGAGACGCACCGCGTGCGCGACCTCGCCGCACTCGTGGCGCGCGCGACGGGGGCCGAGGTGGAGTTCGTCTCGAACCCGCGCAAGGAGGCGGCCGAGAACGACCTCCACGTCACCAACGACCTCTTCCTCGGGCTCGGACTGCAGCCGACGACGCTCGACGACGGGCTCCTCGCCGAAGTCACCGACGTCGCGCGCCGCTACGCACACCGAGCCGACCTCGACAAGATCCCGTGCACCAGCACCTGGACGCGCGCCCAGCGTGCGGGCGTCCCCACCGCGACGGCGGAGCGCCACGGCGCTTCCGAGCTCGAGCGCACGCTCGAGCCGGCCGGCGCAGAGCCCTCGGCCACGGATTGACGGCGGGGGCGGAGCGCTCGTGCGGATCGCGATCTTCACCGAGACGTTCCTGCCCAAGATCGACGGCGTCGTCACGCGCCTCGTCCACACGCTCGATCACCTGAGTGCGCTCGGGCACGAGGCGCTCATTTTCGCGCCGCACCGACCGCCGCCGTCGTACGGCGCCCACCGCGTGGTGCGGATGCCGGCCGTCCCCTTCAGGCCCTGGTATCCCGAACTCTTCCTCGGCCTCCCGCGGCCGCGGCTCGGGCGAGAGCTCGACGCCTTCGCGCCCGATCTCGTCCACGTCGTCAACCCGGTGGTCCTCGGCCTCTGGGGCACCATGGTCGCGCGGCAGCGCAACCTGCCCCTCCTCGCGAGCTTCCATACCGACATCACCCAATACGCGGTCCACCTGCGGCTCTCGTTCCTCGGTCCGCTGTCTCGTCGCTTCTTGCGCGACGTCCACAACCAGGCGCACGTCAACCTCTGCACCTCCCAGCCGATGGTGAACTCCGCCCGTGGACTCGGCATCCGACGCGTACGCCTATGGCCGAAAGCCGTCGACACGCAGCGCTTCAGGCCCGAGCACGCGAGCCGCGCCATGCGGCACCGTCTCACCGACGGCAACCCCGATTCGCCCCTCATCCTCTACGTCGGCCGCCTCTCCTTCGAGAAGCGGCTCGACTGGCTCTACGCCCCCGTGACGCAACTCGACGGCGTTCGGCTCGCCTTCGTCGGCTCCGGCCCCGCCGAGGCGGCGCTCAAGGCGCGCTTCGCCGGAACGCGCACGGTCTTCACCGGGTACATGTCGGGTGACGAGCTCGCGAGCGCCTATGCGTCCGCCGACGTCTTCGCCTTCCCGTCCGACACCGAGACGCTCGGGTTCGGAGCGATGGAATCGATGGCGGCCGGCGTCCCGCCGGTCGGGGCACGCGCCGGGGGACTGCCCGACGTGATCGACCATGAGCGCAACGGGCTCCTCTTCACCCCCGGTGACCTCGGCGACCTCACCGACCAACTCCGACGGGTGCTGAGCGACCACGCCCTGCGCGAACGGCTCGCAGCTCGAGGTCGCAGCGACATGGAAGCGTGCTCGTGGCGCGATGCGACGGAGTCGCTCGTCTCGATGTACCGCCTCGCCCGCGAGGTCCACACGCGCTTCGACCCGCCCGCACAGCGTTCGCCGTTCATGATCGAGCGTCCTCGTCAGACCCTCGGCACCACGACCGGACCACGCGGCCCAGGCCAGACGTCGACGCGGATCCCGTAGGCACTCGAGAGCAGCCCGCCGTCGAGCACCACCTCCGCCACGCCCGCCGCCACGACCACACCCTCCGCCAAGAGTACGAGCCGATCGCACGCCTGCGCCGCCTGGTTGAGGTCGTGCAACACCACCACCGCAGCGAGGCCGTCGCGCGCCGCCTGGCGCGCGAGCGCGAGCGCCTCGACCTGGTAGCGCAGATCGAGATGGCTCGTCGGCTCGTCGAGCAGGAGCACGTCCGGACGCTGCGCCAGTGCGCGCGCCAGCACCACGCGCTGGCGCTCCCCGCCCGAGAGCGACTCGACGGGGCGCGCGGCGAACCGCCACGTGTCGGTGCGCTCCATCGCCCGTTCGATCTCCCCCTCGTCGCCGGGACCAGGAGCGCCGAAGAGCCCGGCGTAGGGGGTGCGCCCCATCTGCACGACCTCCTTCACGGTGAACCCGTCGGGGAGCGCCGCCCCCTGCGGCACGACCGCGAGACGCCGGGCGAGGGCCCGGCGACCGTAGCTCGCGAGGGGCGCTCCGGCGACGAACACCTCCCCCGCCCGGAAGGGGACGACCCGCGACGCGACGCCGATGACCGTCGACTTCCCGGCGCCATTCGGTCCGATGAGGCCGACCACTTCGCCCGCCTCGACGCGGAGGTCGACTCCGCTGAGCACGGTGGTGGCGCCGTAGCCGGCGACCACGCCTCGGAGTTCGAGCGACGGCACCCTCCTCACGCCGACATCCGACGTCGCAGCAGCGCCAGGAAGAACGGCGCCCCCACGAGCGCGGTCACCACGCCGACGGGGAGCTCGACGGGCGAGATCACCGTGCGCGCCACGAGATCGGCGAGCACCAGGAACGCCGCCCCCCAGATCGCCGCCACCGGCAGGAGGCGGACGTGGTCGGGCCCGAGCGCGAGCCGTACCGCGTGCGGCACCACCAACCCGACGAAGCCGATCACGCCCGCCATGCTCACCGCGGCGGCGGTGGCGAGCGTGGCCGCCGCGACCACCGCGACCTTCAGCGCCTCCACGGGCACGCCGAGCTGCGCCGCCGAGGTCTCACCGAGTTGCAGCACGTTGAGCCCACGAGCGCAGGCCAGGAGCACCACGGCGGCGACCAGCACGAGGGGCGCTGCCACGGCGAGGCGATCCCACGAGGCGAACGTGAGGCTCCCCAGGAGCCAGCTGAGGATGCCGACCGCTTGCTCGCGCGCCGCCAGCAGCACGAACGACGTTCCGGCACTCAGTGACGAGCCGATCACGACGCCCGCGAGGATGAGCGGCACGACCGGCACCGACCAACCACGGCGCGCGAGCGCGACCACCACCACGACCGTGGCAGCGGCGCCGACGAACGCCGCGACCGGCACCCCCCAACCGCCGAGCAGCGGCAACCCGGCTCCGTAGACCATGGCGGCTGCGGCGGCGAACCCCGCACCGCTCGCCGCCCCGAGGAGGTAGGGATCGGCGAGCGGGTTGCGGAAGACGCCTTGAAAGGCCGCTCCCGCGAGTGCGAGCGCCGCGCCGACGGTCGCGGCGAGCACCACACGTGGGAGGCGGATCTGCCAGACGATGGTGTCGGCGACGCGCGTGGCGCCGTCGCCCGGGGCGGCGGCGCCGATCGTCTGCGCCAGGCCACGCCCGATGGCCGCGAGCACCCCACCGGGCGGGACGTGCACCGTCCCGATCCCGGCGGCGAACACGACGGTGAGGAGCAGCGCGCCCGTCGAGACGAGGAGCGGCACGCTCAGACCGGCGCCGCCTCGCGCTCCGCGCCTGCGCCCCGCCTGGTTCAGAAGCGGTCCGGATGGAAGAGCCGTGCGAGGAGCGCGACCCCGTCGGCGACGCGCGGGCCGGCGCGGCTGATCACGTCTACCTGCGCGGCGTCGAGCTCGAACACGCGACCGTCGACGACCGCCTGGAGGCCGCTCCAGCCGGCGCGTGCCCGCAGTGTTTCGATGCTCTCGCCGTAGGGCGCGTCAGCGAGGACGATGAGCTCGGGATCGGACGCGACCACGTACTCCGGATCGAGCAGCGGGAAATCGCCGAGGTCGGCGGTGACGATGTTGTCGCCGCCAGCGAAGGCGATGAGC
The DNA here is from genome assembly GCA_013697735.1 of Trueperaceae bacterium. GTDB lineage: Bacteria > Deinococcota > Deinococci > Deinococcales > Trueperaceae > SKWV01. The sequence goes on from JACCWH010000134.1 coordinate 16,793, forward strand.
GTGCCGATGAAGCCGTCGGGGCCGACGCTGTAGGGGCTGGCGTCGAGCTCGTAGTAGACGCTCGGCGCGCTCGCGCCGGCGGTGATGGCTTTGATCGCAGCGATCTCCCCGCGTATCCGCCCTTCGAGGACGGCGGCTTCCGTGCGGGCATCGAGGAGCCGACCGAGGCGCTCGAAGAGTTCGAAGATCTCCTCGAAGCTCTGCGGCGTACCGGCGTAGACCGCGATACCGAACGGCGCGAGCGCCTCTGCGATGCCGCTGAATTCGTCGACCAACACCAGGTCGGGCTCGAGCGCGACGAGCGCCTCGAGATCGGGCGAGAAAGCGCTCCCGAGATCTGGCAGCGCCAGGACGGTCGGCGGGAAGTTGCTGAAGGTGTCACGGCCGACGAGGGCGTCGCAGCGACCGAGCGCGCAGACGGCTTCCGTATGGCTGGGCACCATGGTCACGATCCGCAGTGGCGGCCGATCGAGCGTGACGGTGCGGCCGAGGTCGTCGACGACACCCTGGGCGAGGGCCGCCGAGAGTGCGACGAGCGCCAGGAGCGCGAGAGCGACACGTGCGAGCGCGCGCCGGGCGGCACCTTCGTCGACGGGCGTGCGGGGTGTGGGGATCGAACGGTTCACAAGGCCTCCGAGGGCGCTTGCGATGGACTGCCGCCACGGGTGTGGTGAGCAATGGAGGGACGGCAGCGAACCGAGGACGGCTCGCATGCTGCCCATCCTCGTCCGCGCAAGGGGTGCAACTATCCTCGGGGTGGCGATCGGGCTTCGGCGCCGGAGGGCGCACTTCACCGTTGCGGGACAGCGCCGGGATCTCACCGGACTTCCCCACGCCGAGGACGCATCCGTAGGCTACGCGAGCGTCGGCCCCACGTCAATCGGCGCGGCCGGCGCTCGCGCAGGGCGGTCACCCTGCGTCGGTCGACGTCCACACCCCGTGCTACCCTGCCGCTCGTGCCGCGCCGGCTCGCCGAACTCCCCTCTCCCGCGACGCTCGACCTCGACTCGCTCGTGCCCCCGCCCCGCTTCGGCCGGGTCGACTTCGACTCGTTCGTGGCGCACGACCCGTCGCAGGCGGCGGCGCGCCTGCGGGTGGAGGCGGCGGCGCTGGCGACGCGAGCCCCGCAAGGGCGCCGCTTCGGTCGCTGGCGCCGACGGCCGGCCGCTCCGTTGGGGCTCTACCTCGACGGCGGGTTCGGCGTGGGCAAGACGCACCTACTCGCGGCCGCCTTCCATGCGGCACCGGTCGCGAGCAAGCGCTACCTCTCGTTCCAGGAGCTCGTCTATCTGATCGGCGTCATGGGCATGCGTGTCGCTCGCGAGCGCCTCGGTGACGCGCGGCTCTACTGCCTCGACGAGTTCGAGCTCGACGACCCCGGCAACACCCTCATCGTCAAGACCTTCCTCGCGCACGTGTTCGAGTCGGGTGCCCTCGTGATCACGACGTCGAACACGCCTCCCGAGGCGCAGGGCGCCGGGCGCTTCAACGCCGAGGACTTCGTGCGCGAGATCCAATCGATCGCCGAGCGCTTCACGGTCGTGCCGATCGAAGGACCCGACGCTCGGCGTGGACTCGTCGGAGGTCGTCTGCTGGGCGCGGAGGACCTCCCGACGCCGCCGACGGAGGTGGTGCGCGCCACCTGGCGCGAGTTCCTCGACCACCTCGCGAGCCACCACCCGTCGCGCTACCGCGCACACCTCGAGGCCGCGGGCGGCATCGTGGTGGAGGGCGTCGAGCCGATCGGTGGACAGAACGACGCGCTCCGCTTCGTCCACTTCGTCGACAAGGCGTACGACCTTCGGATCCCGCTCTGGCTCAGCGGAGATCGGAGCGTCGGCGACGTCGCGATCGATGACCTCTTCGATCCCTCCTACGCCGGTGGCGCCTACGCGAAGAAGTACCACCGCGCTTCGTCGCGCCTCGCGGAGATCCTGCGCGAGGCGCGGGCGCTCACGGCGCGCCGTGCGAGCGTCGAGGGTTGAGTACCGGCGCTGCGAACGTGGCAGCGACGTCGGCCGCGATCCTGGCGGTGCCGCCCGCCGGTCCCATCCGGGCGGGTCCCTCCCGCCGGGCCACGGCTCGGTGGTGCCCGTCGGTGAGCGCCTCGGCAGTGGCGGCAGCGATCGCCTCGACGTCGTTCGGTACCACACGCAGTGCGTCGCCGAGGAGGCGGCGCTGATTGGCGAGGAAGGCCTCGGAGTAGGCCGGAACCACGGGGAACGAGACCACCGGGAGACCCCGTCCAGCGGCCTGTTCCTGTGCCGTGCCACTCGTGCCGATCACGGCGTCGGCGGTGGCCAGCACGTCGGCGAAGCGCCCCCGCACCCACCAGACGATCGCCCCGCCGCGCGACCACACCTCGAGGACGCCGTCGCCGTCGCCGGGCGCGACCGACCATCCGTGGGCGGCCGGGACGGGACCGTTCGCCCAGGCGACGAGCGCGTGCAGGGGCCCGAGGCGGGCGACGCCGTCGAGCATGCGCCGTACGCTCGCGTGTGCATAGGAGCGCGAGCCGGGGAGCAGGGCGACCACGCGAGCGTGCGCGGGAACCGGGAGTCGCGACCCGTCGAGGCCGTCCATCATCGGATTCCCCAGGAACACGGCGTGCGCCACGCCACGCGAGCGAAGCCATGCGGCCGTGACGTCGTCGCGCGCGTAGACCCGCTCCGCCGCGCGACGCATGAGCGCACGCTCGGGCGCGCGGATGCGCTCCATGAACGTCCGATTGAGCGCGACGGAGGCACCCCCGTCGGCGAGGCGAACGGAGACGAGGGGCTGCACCACCACGCGCCGCGCCGGGACGAGGCTCGCCATGCCCTGCGCGAAGACGTCGCCGACGACCATGACGGCGTCGGGCCGCGCCCTCCGCAACGCCGTCGCGTGCGCCAAGGTGGTACCGACGAGGCCCGCCCGCAGGTCGTGCCACGCGAGCAGCGGATGGTGCAGCGTGAGTCCGTCCGACGGCAGGCGGCGTCGAGGTCCGAGCACCTCCGCGCCCACGGCCTCGTACGGCGTCCCCTCGCCGACGAGCGGAAGCGCTGCGATCGACGCTGCACCGCCCCGCTCGAGCAGCTCCCGCGCGAGCCTGGCACCGATGGCGTCCTCGCCGTGCCCGTTCGAGACGACGAGGAGGCGCAGCGTCAGGGCTCCGCTCGCTGCGGCCCTACGGGCGTCCGCGACCACACCGCGTAGAGCGGGTCACCATCGGCGGGGACGTGCAGGCGCCGCTCGAGTTCGGTGAACGCTCCGGAAGCGGCGAAGTAGTGCTCCACGAGCCGGAGGTGCGCTGCGTCGTCGGAGGCGCGCCAGGCGAGCACCGCCTTGGTCGGGAACATGCGGACGGAGAAGGTGACCACGAAGGGCGCCCCCGGCCCGAGCACCCGACCGACCTCGGCGAAGGTGACGCAGGGTCGCGTGAGGTATTGGACCGCTACGCTGCAGATCGCGGCGTCGAAACTCCCGGCCTCGAATGGCAGCGGGTCGCCGACGTTCAGGTCGTGCACGACCCTCTCGTCGAGGTGCGGATTCGCCGCCAGGCCCTCGCCGTCGAGGCCGAGGCCGACGACGCGCTGACGCAGGAAGCGTGGTCCGAGGTGCGAATCCGATCCCGCCATCAGATCGAGGATGGCACCCGTCGGCAGGAGCTCCTCGTAGAGGTCGCGCGCCACGGTGCAGGCTCGAGCGTCGATGTGCGACGCCCTCCGGGCTCGCCGGTAGAAGAGTTCGTCGGCGTGCTCGTCGCGGCGCGCGAAGAACTCAGGTGGCAGGTCGTTCATCCCTCCATCTTCCATCGCCGTACCGAAGCGCGCCTGAGACCCACGCCACCATCGCCGGCAGGCGGCTGGCAGCAGGCGGCTGGCGGCTGGCGCTCACGATCCGTCCACCGCCGGAGCGAGCAACGGGCCCTCGCCCCAGCGGAGCTTGTGGCGCAGGACGTCGAAGTCGCTACGGCGGCCGGAGGAGACGAGCCAGAGAGCGTGGTCGGCCGCCGCGATACGCAGGCGATCGCCGAGGCGGAGATCGACGCGCTCCTGACCGTCCACCACGAGCGCCATCTCGTCGGCGGGGCCGACGACCTCGAGTCCCACGACGCTCTCGCCCGCGAGCACGATCGGTCGGTTCGTGAGGCTGTGCGGCGCGATCGGCGTGACGACGAAGGCGCGAAGGTGCTGGCTGAGGATCGGTCCGCCGAGCGAGAGCGAGTAGGCCGTGGAGCCGACGGGCGTGGAGACCACGACGCCGTCGGCGCGGTACTCGGTGGCGTGCTGACCATCGACGCTCATGCGGATGCGCATGAGCCGCGTCATCACGCCCTGCGTGAGCATGAGGTCGTTGAGCGCGTAGCGCGGACCGGCACCGTCGCCCTCGCGTTGGACCACGAGCATCATCTTCGGCGACATGGGCCACGCGGGCGCCGCGCCGCCGGCAGCGTATGCGGCGATGTCGTCGGCACCGAACTCCGCCAGGAACCCGAGCTTGCCGAGATTGACGCCGAGCACGGGGGTCGCCGCACCGACCACGCGCCGCGCGGTGGAGAGGAGCGTGCCATCGCCGCCCACGGAGACCACGAGGTCGAGGTCGGGATCTCGCAGCTGCCGCACGCCGTCGAGGTCGAGGGTGACACGCGCGCCCGATCGCTCGAACGCCCCGGCCAACGACACCGCGACGGGATGCGCGATCGGCTTGTGCGACGTCGACACGACGGCGACGTGCTCGAGCGAGCGGGCCTCACGGTCGAATATGCGCGCGACCATCAGCACTCCTCGGCGTGGTCGGTCGTCGGCCCGGCGGTGGGGGCGCCGACCGACGACGCCCGTCTCGCCCGCAGCGCTTCGAGCACGAGTGCGACGACCTCGTCGAGCGTGAGCGGATCGGTGTCGATCCGTTGCGCATCGTTCGCCGGCACGAGCTGGTGCGCGTCGAGCGCATCGCGTCGCCGGATCGCGTGCGCGACACGCTCGAGATCGGCCGCACGTTCGCCGACGCGGCGCTTCGCCCGCACCTCCGGGGAGGCCGTCAAGTAGAACTTGTCGCTCGCCTCCGGGAAGACGACGGTCCCCATGTCGCGACCATCGATCACGAACGGCGGCGCGACCCGACGGAGATGCTCACTCACCCAGGACCGCACCCGTGGGTGCCGGGCGACGGCCGAGACCGATCCGTCGACCTCGTCGGTGTGGAGCGTCTCGGTCACGTCGGCCCCGTCGAGGCGGACGCGGTTCCCGTCGTGCACGGGTTCGAGCTCGACGTCGTGTCGGCGGAGCCGCGCCATCACGGCCTCCTCGTCGTCGAGATCGATCTGAGCCCCCTCTGCGATGAGGGTGGCGGCGCGGTAGAGCAGGCCGCTCGAGACCACCGGGAGGTCGAGCGCGGCGGCGATGCGTTGCGCCACGCTCGATTTCCCCGAGGCGGCCGGCCCGTCGAAGGTGATGACACCGTAGGGGCTCACGAGCGCTCCACCCCGACGCCGATGCGTGCGAGGTCGTCGAAGAATCCCGGGTACGTCTTGGCCACGCAATCCGGTTCCTTGATCGACACGCCGTGGCGGCGGACGCCCGCGATCGCGAACGCCATCGCCATGCGGTGATCGCCGTAGGTCTCCACCTCGACTCGGGCGGGGGCGGAGAGCGCCGGAACGATCGTGAGCCCGTCGTGCCGCTCCTCGACCGAGGCGCCGAAGCGACGGAGCTCGGTGGCGAGCGCGTGGAGCCGATCGGTCTCCTTGATGCGGAGGTTGGGGACGTTGTCGATCGACACGGGTCCGTCGGCGAAGAGCGCGAGCACCGCGAGCGTTTGCGCCTGATCGGGGAGGTCGTTGAGATCGAAGCGCCCACCGCGCAGCATGCCCCCCTCCGGCCCTTCGACGGCGATCGACGACTCGCTCCGGACCACGCGGCAGCCCAACAGCTCGAGGACGTCGGTGAAGGCGGCGTCCCCTTGGACGCTCCGGTGCCCGACTCCATGCGTGACCACACGCCCGCCGCTGACGGCAGCCGCGGCCCAGAAGTACCCGGCCGCCATCGCGTCCCCCTCCACGACGAAACGCCGCGGCGCGTATCGTGCGCGCTCCACCACGAAACGCTCGTAGCCCTGGCGTTCGACGTCGACGCCGAAGGCCCGCATCACCGACAGGGTCATGTCGACGAACGGCTTCGACTGGAGTTCGCCGCTCACCTCGACCTCCACGGGGCCTCGGGCGTAAGGGGCGCTCATGAGCAGCGCGGAGAGGTACTGCGACGAGCGGTCGCCGGCGACGACCGCACGCCCACCAGCGATGCCCTCGGCCTCCACCACGACCGGCGGGCACCCGTTCCCGCGCTCGCTCGACACGCGTACGCCGAGCCCACGCAAGGCGGCGAGTTGATCCTCGATCGGCCGCTCGCGCATCCGCGCCGTGCCGTCGAGCCGATATCGCCCCCGCCCCAACGCCACCGCCGCGACGAGGAACCGAACCGCAGTTCCGGAGAGGCCCACGTCGAGCTCGAGCGGGCCATCGCGCCAGCGTCCCCCCCGACCGCGAACGCGCACGGTCGTCGCTGCGCCGTCCGGCTCGATCTCGGCTCCGAGCCGCCGAAGTGCGAGCGTCATGACTTCGGCGTCGTCGGCCTCGAGCACCCCTTCGAGGTGACTCTCACCGTCTGCAAGGGCGGCCACGAGGAGCGCCCTGTTGGTCAGGCTCTTCGAACCGGGGACCGTGAGGGCGGCGTCGATCCGATCGGGTGGGGTGAGCGCGATGCGCTGCGACGAGGCGATCATCCGCTCACAAGGGTACACCGAGGATCGAACGCCTCAGCGCCTCGCGAACGGCGGCGCTCGGGCGACGCGCCGGAGCGCGGCGGCCCGGTAGCATGCCGGGCATGGAGCCATCCGAACGCGTTCCGGACGCCCTCGGCGCCGTCGTCGCAGCGTTCCGTTCCGCCCCCGCCTCGCTGCGCCTCGAACTCCTCCTCGAGTACGCGCGATCCGTGCCGCCGCTCCCGAGCGATCTGCGCGACGACCCCGGTCGGCTCGAGCGGGTGCACGAGTGCCAGACGCCCTTCTTCGTCGCCTCCGATCTCGAGGGGAGCGGCCGTGACGCCGTCGTTCGCCTGTTTTTCGACGCTCCGGAAGAGGCGCCGACCACCCGCGGCTTCGCCGGCATCCTCCATGCCGGGCTCGATGGGCAAGGCGTGGCGGAGGTGCTCGCGACGCGCGACGACTTCTACCTCGAGCTCGGGCTCGCGGAACTGATCTCGCCGCTCCGCCTCCGCGGCATGGCGGCGATCCTCGCGCGCGTCAAGCGCCAGGTGGCGACGGCGGCCGACGCGGGCAGCTGAACTCGACTCGCGAGCGAACCCCATCTGCTAGAATGCTCGGATTGCGCGTCACGACCCAGCCCGTGGCGCTCCGAGGAGCCAGCCCCATGAAGAAGAACATCCACCCCAAGCTCGTCCCCTGCAAGATCATCTGCGAGGGCGAAGTCGTGCTCGAGACCTACAGCACGCGGCCTGAGATCCACGTCGACGTCTGGTCCGGCAACCACCCCTTCTACACCGGCCAACAGCGCTTCATCGACACCGAAGGTCGCGTGGAGAAATTCCAGAAGCGGTTCGGCGACAGCTACCGCCGCAAGTAACGGCGCACGCACGTGTAACGGCGCACGCACGTGCGTACGTCGGGCCCGAGCGCACCTCTCGGGCCCGCTTCGTCGTGGTGGGGCGGGTGCGGCACTACGCCGGCACCGAGGCGCGCACGGTGGTCCCGGCCCCCGGCTCGCTCGTGATGGCGAAGTGGCCGCCACGCGCCTCGACGCGCTCGCGCATCTGCTTGAGCCCGAGCCCTCCCGCGCTCGTGACGCGGTCGCCGACTTCGCGCGGATCGAACCCGAGCCCATCGTCGCGTACCACCACTCGAACGTGCTCTCGCTCGTCGAGTCCGACGCCGACCGAGACCCGACTCGCTCGTGCGTGCTTGGCGACGTTGTGCATCGCTTCCTGGAAGATCCTGAAGAGCACCGCCTCGCACCCCACCGACAGCTCGGGAACCGCCTCGATTTCGAGCGCGACGGCGATGTCGTTCTGCTGCCCGAAATCGACGGCGTAGCGCCGCAGGGTCTCGACGAAGCCGTACCGCTCGAGGTCGACGGGCCGGAGGGCGAAGATCGATCGACGCACCTCGCGGATGAGTTCACGGATGGTGGCCTTCGCTTCGCCCACCTCGCGGATCGCCGCCTCGGGATCGCGAGTCTGGAGTCGCGCCACGAGGTCGAGCTTGAGCGCCGTGAAGGCGAGGGACTGCGCAATACCGTCGTGGACTTCGCGCGCGATGCGCGCGCGCTCTTCGGCTATGGCGTGCTCCTCCGAGCGCCGGTAGGCGTTGGCGTTCGCGACCGCGAGGCTCACCTGGTTCGCGACCACGCCCAGGAATGGGAGTCCGGCCTCCGGGAACCGCCCGCCGTCGGGGTGCCCGAGCACGATCACACCCAAGGCCGCGTCCGCTGCGACGAGCGGAAGCAACACGGCGCTCCCGGCGCCGACCAGGAGAGGGCCGCCGACCGCCTGCTCGTCGGCGTCGAGCCGCGGCAGCACGAACGGATCGACGCCCATCGCGGCGCGCCCGACCGGACCCTCCCCCACGCGCACCGGAGCACCGATCGCCAGAGCCGCCGGTAGCGCCACCAGGTCGTCGCCGGCGCGCCGGACGGCCGCACGGAGCTCGAGCGTCCCGTCCTCGTCGATCAGGTAGACGCCCGCGGTGTCGGCGCCGAGTCGTACCGCCATCGTCGTCACCAGGGTGCGCAGGAGGCGGTCGAGGTTCCCTTCGGCTCGAATGCCTCGATCCACCTCGAAGAGCGTGATGAGATCACGCGTGCGTGCCTGCACGGCCTCCGCGGCGGCGGCGAAGTCGGCCGCCAGGATCCGCAGCGTCTCACGCTGCTTGGCATCCGGAGCCGAATCGAAGACGGCATGCAGACTCCCCTCGTGCTTCCCACCCCAGCGCAGTGAGAAGCTCACGATCTCGCATCCGCCGACGTCGGCGCGCGCCTCCGACTTCGAACTCTCTCGCAGCGTCCGGTCGCGCACGACCGCGTCGGCGGTCATCGTGGCCACGGACCACCGCTCGTCACCGGCGTCGGCGTCGGCGGCGACCACGCCGGGCGTGACCACCACCGCAGCGGAACGTGCGCCGGTCGCTTCGCGGACACCCCGGGTCGCCGCAGCGACCGCGTGCTCGAGATCGGGCGCACTCGCGAAGCGCTCCGTCACTCGCTGGAGGGCGCCCAGCACCGCGTACGAATCCTGCAACTCGGCGAACGTCCGCTGTAGCTCCTCTTGCGAACGCTCACGTTCCCGCACCTCGTTCGAGATCCACGCCAGGGTGACGTACGTGACGATCGGCCCGAGGATGCTGTAGAAGAGCAACTGCGCCCAGAACCGCCACGACGGACCGCCCAGGGGCACGACGAGGAGCTGGTGCGCGAGCACCACGGCCACGATCGCGAACGGAAGCCAGACGCGCGCGAGGCGCACCTGGCCATAGAGGCTCGGACGAGCGGCGGGCTCGGCGGCGGGCTCGGCGGCGGCCGCGGGAACGCGAGAGGTCGCCATCACCTCCACTCTACCGGCCGACCGGCGGACGCCCCGGCCCCGGGTAGACTCGCGGCATGACGAGCGAAACACGCGATGACGCCTCCGTGCACGACGGTGCCGCCCCCCGAGGCCACACCGGTCACACCGACGGAGGCCCCACGGTGCCGGACGCCGGGCTCACGACGACGGCGGGCCCCAGTACGACCGTCGAGCGCGGTGGCGTCACCTTCACCTTGCTCGGGACCGCCCACGTCTCGCTCCAGAGCGCCGAGGAGGTTCGCGTCGCCGTCGCGAGCGGCCGCTACGACGCCGTCGCCGTGGAACTCGACGCCGGTCGACACGCCTCGCTGACCGATCCCGACGCGTTCGCCAGACTCGACCTCTTCCAGGTGCTGCGCCGCGGCAAGATGGGGATGCTCGCTCTCAGCCTCGCCCTGGGCGCCTTCCAGCAGCGGCTGGCCGAGCAGCTTGGCATCGAACCCGGGCAGGAGATGCGGGCGGCGATCGAAGGCGCCAAGGCGGCGGCCATTCCGCTGCTCCTCATCGATCGGGACCTCGGCGTCACGCTCCGTCGCGTGCAAGCGAGCGTGCCGTGGTGGCAACGGTTGACGCTCCTCGCGGGCGTCGGGGCGAGCGTGCTGTCGCGCGAACAGATCGACGCGTCCGAGATCGAGAAGCTCAAACAGGGCGACGTGCTCGAGGCGACCTTCGCGGAGTTCGCGGAGAACGAACGCGCGCTCTACCGGCCGCTCATCGCCGAACGCGACCGCTACATGGCGGGGCAGCTCGAGCGCCAGGTCCTGCGCGCCGACGCCTCCTCGAGACCCGAGCGCGTCCTCGTGGTGATCGGCGCCGGGCACCTCGCGGGCATGACCCACGAACTCGCCGCCGACGACGGCACGGTGCTCGGCGAGGCGCCGCCGGAGCGCCCGGCCGGCCTCCTGAGCCCCACGGGGAGAGCCGCAGCGGACGACATCGAATCGCTCGAGAGCACGCCGCCGCCGGCGGTCTGGACCCGCGCACTTCCGTGGCTCCTCGTGGCCTTGGTCCTCTTCGGCTTCTTCCTCGGCTTCCAGCGCAATCCCGACCTCGGTTGGCGGCTGTTGCTCGAGTGGGCCGTGATCAACGGTGGACTCGCGGGTCTGGGCGCCGCCATCGCGCTCGCCCACCCGCTCACCGTCCTGGGCACTGCGCTCGCTGCCCCCTTCACGTCGCTCAACCCCATGATCGGCGCCGGCTTCGTGGCGGCGGGCATCGAGCTCTGGCTCCGGAAGCCGAGCGTGGGCGACTTCCAACGACTCCGGCGAGACGTCACGTCGATCGGCGGATGGTGGCGGAATCGTGCCGCACGGACGTTCGTGGTCTTCGTGCTCGCGACGCTCGGATCGGTGATCGGCACCTACGTCGGTGGGTTCAGGATCGTCGAAGGGCTGCTCCGCTGACCCCCCAGCTCCGCTGACCCCCAGCTCCGCTGACCCCCCCCCTCAGGGCGCCGGGGCCCCTGCCACCGCCCAATCGGCGTAGCCGTCGACGAACGTGAAGCTCGTGTCCTGCGCCCCCTCCTCCAAGAGGTAGGCGATGAAGTCGGCGACGTCGCTCGGCGTACTCTCCCGAAATATCTCGCCTCCGGAACGCCCCGCGAAGCGTCCCTCCTCGGGGACCGGCAGGACATCTGCGGCGGCATCGGCCGTTGCGCGCAGTTCGCGCACGAGCGTCTCCAACAAGGCCGATTCGCTCCGCTCCACATCACGCGCACCGTAGAGCGGCTGGTTCGTCTCGAGCGCGAGCATGGCGACGTCGCGGCCGATCAAGAGGCGGACGAGGTCGCGCTCACCGCGCACCTCGAAGGAGCGGAGCGCCTCGGCGTCGAGTCCGGCGCCGCTCGCGCTCGCCCGGAGGGCGTACCGCCCGGGCTCGAGGTCGATCGGTAGCGCCACGCGCGCGACGTCGACCACGAAACCGATCGCGCCCATGGGGACGTCGACCTCCTGCGAGGCACTCGCGACCGCCTCGCCGTCGCCGTCCTCGACCGTGATCTCCACGGCGAGCGTCCGCGGGAGCGATTCACCGGCGGTGACGACCTCGAACGAGACGACCAGCGGGTCGCCTGGGCGCGGCACGTCGACGGCGGGACCCCGCCGACCGAGGCGGAAGGCCACGTCGCCCTCGATGGCGATCGGTGGCAGCGGCGCGCGGAGCGCAGTCGCTCGGTCGCGTGCCTCACGGGCGCGCGCGGGGTCGGCAGCGGCGGCCTCGGGGAGTGCAGCGACCGCTCGATCGTAGCGTTCGAAGGCGTCGGCGGCCGCGTCGCGGTCGCCCGCGGCCTCGAGCATCGTGCCCAGTGCGAATGGGACGCCGACGGCGTCGGGGTAGCGCTCCTCGGCCACGACGAGGTCGGCGATCACCTCGGGGTCGACGCCGTCGTCGAAGCGGCGTGCTTCTCGGTACGTCGCTAGCGAGTCGTCGAGCCGGTCCGTCACCACCTCCACGAGCGCCAGGTTGTATCGGGCGATGTACTGCGCGGGATCGAGGTCGACCGCCTGGCGCGACGCCTCCTCGGATCGCTCGAGGAAACCGAGCAGGTAGAGCGCCCACCCGAAGTTCGTCCAGTAGAGATCGCTCTCCGGCTCCAGCTCGACGGCCACGGCGAGTGCGCGAGCGGCACCGAGCGCATCCTCGGCGTCGAACGCGATGAAGGAGCGCCGCTCGAAGGCGTAGGCGAGGTAGGGCGCGGCTCGTCCGAGCGCGTCGACGAAGATCGCTTCGCGCTCGCCGCCCTCGACCAGATTGGCGGCGAGCGAAGCGGCGAGCGAAGCGGCCGCGTCGAGCTCGCCGCGCTCGGCGGCGCCTGCGAGCACCTCGAGGTCGGCGTCGCCACCGTCGGCGTCACCAACGGAGAACCGATAGGAGGCGCGACTCGCGAGGCCGAAGTCGTAGGCGGGCAGTGCAGCCGCGCGGTCGAAGGCCGCCGCGGCCAGCGCGTCGTCGCCGATGTTGTGCGCGATCGCCCCGAGCCACGGGTCGGCGACGGGGACCTTGAAGGAGGCGAGTTCCTCGAAGGCGGCCAGCGTCGCTTCGGGAGCGCCGGCGTTGAGCGCGACCACGGCTGCGACGGCTGCACTCTCGAGGGTGGCGGCGCGCCATGGCGAGCCGTCGGACCTGTTTCCCTCGAGGACGCCTCGGAGTGTGGCGCGCAGAGCGGCGGCGCGCGCCGAGAGGTCGGCAGCCTCGGCCGCGTCGTCGAGGGCCGCGAGCGCCTCGACCGGCAGTCCGGATCCGATCAGGCCGACGGCCCGCGCGTGCGCGGCGTCCACGCCTCGCAGGTCGAGCGGTGGCGCGGACGTGACCTCGAGATCGAGCCACCGCGCCAGTACCACCGCGGCGCGGTGCGCGAGCGCTCCGGGGTCAGCGCGCGGGCCGCGGAGTACCACGCGGCGGTCGACGCCCTCGACGTCGACGACCAGCTCGACGACGAGCGCTTCGTCCTCGGCGCGAACGCTCCCGGTAACCGCAGCCCGGCTCCCGACCACACCCCGAACCAACCAGGCCCCGTTGCGCCCGAAGGGGCCGCCATTCCCGAGGAAGACGGCGGGGTTGACGAAGCCGCTCGGAGCGACGAGCGGCACCACCAGCGCCGGGGCGGCGGCGGGGCCGATGACGTCGAGCCCGAGGGCGCCCGCGACGCGGTCCGCGATGGCGATCCCGACGATCGGGTCCTGACTCTCGAATGGATAGACGACGAGTTCGACCGCGGCTGCGAACGTGAGCAACGCGGCGAGTATCGTTAGCAGGGGTGTGCGCATCGAATGACCTCCGTGATGCGTCACGCTAGCACGCGTCCGGGCACGGTTCGGGGAGCGGGAATGCGGTCCGCGACGGTGATGCGAGCCCTTGGGGCACGCACGGCGAACGCCGCGTCACTCCAGCAGGGACTCGAGTTCGAGGAGGAGCGCGTCGGCGCCATCCGCCGAGCGACAGACCACGAGGATCGTGTTCTGCCCGGCGATGGTGCCGACGATCTCGTCGCGATCGAGCTTGTCGAGCACGTAGGCGATGCCGCTCGCGTGGCCCTCGTCGGTGTCGATCACGATGATGTTCTCGCCACGGTCGAGATCCCGCACGAAGAGCTTGAAGCGTTGCGAGAGTTCGCCGATCACGTCTTCCTGCGCCGCGAGCGGTGTGGAGCGGTAGCGGTGCTGGCCGTTCCCGGCCGGCAGGCGCACGAGGCGCAACTCGTTCACATCGCGGCTGATGGTCGCCTGCGTGACCGTGATACCGCGCCTGGCGAGGTGCTCGGCGATCTCCGCCTGCGTCGAGATGAACTCCTTCTCGACGAGCTCCTCGATGACGCGTTGTCGATACTCCTTACTCGGCATATTCATGCATTATGGCCTGCCGAGTGCGGTCTGTGCCACGGCCCTGTGGGGCGCGATCAATCCTCGTCGTCGGAGAAAGCGTCGGCGCGCGAGACGGTGAAGTTCGGTTCCTCGCGGCGGCGCTCCTCGACGACCATACGGCGGAGCTCTCCCCACGTCGGCAGTTCGGCGCCCCAGTGCACGCCGCGACCGAGTTCGAGTTCCTTCATCGCGATGGTGACGGTATTGCGGGTTATGGGCTGCTCGTCGACGCCGAGCGTGGTGGGCACGCCCCCCTTGAGCTGCGCCGACCGGCGCGCGACGATCATCGAGAGTTCGTAGCGCGAGTCGGTCAACGCCATGAGCTTGTCGTATCCCTCTTGTGCCACGTGGACCTCCGGGCGCCGGCGTCGGCGCGGGCGCTGGGCGCCGCGCGTGCGAGCGCGATAACGGGTGATTGTAGCAGGTGCGAGCGGGGGCGAGCGTCGGGGGCGTCAATCCTCCCGCAAGATGGCGGCGACCTGCCGATCGTCGAGGCGCGCGGAGCGCGCGCGCTCCGCGCGAATCACAGCCTGGAACGTTCGCACGGCGTCATCGAGCACGTCGTTCACCACGACATACTCGAACTCCCGCACCGCGCGGATCTCGTCGCGAGCGCGCACGAGGCGCTTCTGGATCTTCACCTCGTCGTCCGTACCGCGCCCCCGCAGGCGACGCTCCAGCTCCGCGAGTGACGGGGGTGCGATGAAGAGCATCACGGCGTGCGGTCGCTTCGCCTTGACCTGTCTCGCGCCGACGAGCTCCGTCTCGAGGAGCACGTCGCGCCCCATCGCCAGCGCGGCGTCGACCGCTGCGGTGGGCGTTCCGTAGAAGTCACCGACGTATTCGGCGTGCTCGAGCAGGGCATCGGCACGGATCATGCCTTCGAACGTGGCGCGGTCGTGGAAGTAGTACTCGCGGCCGTGTTGCTCGCTCGCTCGACGCGGCCGCGTCGTGGCCGAGATGGAGTAGTAGACGTCGCCGAGCGCCGGCACGGCGGCGTGCCGGATAGTGTCCTTGCCGACGCCAGAGGCGCCGGTCATTACGAAGAGGATGCCGCGAGGTTCCATGGGGAGCGGGGCAGCGGGTCGCCGAGGCTGCCGGCTGCGGTCCGGCACGAATGTAGCACGCGTGCGCCCATGCGCGCCCGGGCTCGGAACGGCGCTCACGACCGAGACGCGTCGACCGATGGTGCTACCATGGGCTCCCGTGAGCGGCCACAAGGAAACCAGGTACGTGTTCGTCACGGGCGGCGTGGTCTCGAGCCTCGGCAAGGGCATCGCCACGTCGAGCATCGGTACGCTGCTGCGCGCGCGCGGCTACCGTGTCACCGCCGTCAAGATCGACCCGTACATCAACGTCGACGCCGGCACGATGCGGCCCTACGAGCACGGCGAGGTCTTCGTCACCGACGACGGTGCCGAGACCGATCTCGACATCGGCACCTACGAACGTTTCCTCGACGTCGATCTGAGCCGGCGCAACAACCTCACCACCGGCCAGGTCTACCTGGCGGTCATCCAGAAAGAGCGTCAGGGAGCCTACCTCTCGCAGACCGTGCAGGTGATTCCGCACGTCACCGACGAGATCAAGGCGCGAATCTACGAGGCGGGCGAGGCCGCCAATGCGGAGATCGTCCTCGTCGAGGTGGGCGGGACCGTCGGCGACATCGAGTCGCTCCCGTTCCTCGAGGCGATCCGACAAATACGGTTCGAAGTCGGGCGCGAGCGCACCCTCTACATCCACGTCACGCTCCTCCCCTACCTCGGCGCCGCCGAAGAGTACAAGACCAAGCCCACGCAGCACTCCGTGGCGACGCTTCGCGGCGTCGGCATCCAGCCCGACGGGCTCATCCTGCGCTCTCGCTCGCCGGTGCCCGAGGAGGCGAAGGCGAAGATCGCACTCTTCACGAACGTCGAGGCCGACGCGGTCTTCTCCGCCTACGACGCCGACCACGTCTACGCGGTACCCGAGATGCTCGAGGGTCAGGGGATCGCTCGGCTCCTCGAGCGGCAGCTCGCACTGGAGCGCGTGACGCCCGAACTTCGAGTCTGGCAGGAGGCGGTCCGCATCCTGCGGCAACCGGAGCGACACGTGAGCATCGGTGTGGTCGGGAAATACGTCGCCATGCCCGACGCCTACCTGTCGTTGATGGAGGCGCTCAAGCACGCGGGCATCGCGAATCGCGCGCGCGTCGACATCGACTGGGTCTCCGCCGAAGAGGTGACCAACGGCGACGCCGGCGACGCCTTCGACGCCTACGACGGCATCCTCGTGCCGGGAGGCTTCGGCGTCCGGGGCATCGAGGGGAAGGTGCGGGCCGCCCGCTACGCGCGAGAGCGGGGCATTCCCTACCTGGGGATCTGCCTCGGGCTGCAGGTCGCGGTCATCGAATGGGCGCGCCACGTCGCCGGACTCGGCGGCGCGAACTCCACCGAGTTCGACCCCTACACGCCGCACCCCGTCATCGACCTGATGCCCGAGCAACTCGAGGTCGATGGCCTCGGGGGAACCATGCGACTCGGCTCGTGGCCCATGCGCATCGCGCGCGGAACGTTGCTCGAGAGCCTCTACGCGAATCGTCTCGAAGCGGGCAGCCGTGACGGAGTGACCATCTCGGAGCGCCACCGGCACCGCTACGAGGTCAATCCCGCCTACGTCGACGCACTGAAGGCGGCCGGCCTCGTGGTCTCGGGCGTCACGCCCGGGATGGAGGGGCGTGGCGAGGGACTCGTGGAGGCGATCGAGATCTCGGGGCACCCGTTCTTCCTCGGACTCCAGTCCCACCCGGAGTTCACGTCGCGGCTCATGCGACCGAGTCCCCCCTTCACGGGCTTCATCCGATCCGCAGTCGAGCGTCGGCAGGGGCACCCGGTCGACGTGATGGTGTGAGCGGTCCCTCGGCGGAGCGACCGCTCGTCATCGGCCTCGCGGGAGGGACCGGATCGGGGAAGACGACGGTGGCGCACGCCCTGGTCGAGACCGCCGGCCCCGGCCGCGCCGTGCTCCTGCCACAAGACGCCTACTACCGCGCGCAGCGGGACGTCCCCGCGGAAGTGCGCGCCCGCACGAACTACGACGAACCCGGCGCCTTCGACCACGATCTGCTCGTCGCCCACGTCGACGCGCTGCGCGCCGGCCGCAGCATCGAACGCCCCGTCTACGACTTCGAACGCGACGATCGTGCCGCCGAGACCACCCACGTACCGAGTGCCGCGGTGATCATCGTCGAGGGGATCCTCGTACTGCACGACGTCGCGTTGCGCACTCGCCTCTCGCTGAAGGTCTTCGTCGACGCTCCCGCCGACGAGCGCTTCATCCGTCGCCTCGAACGCGACGTGCGCGAGCGCGGCAGGAGCGCACAGAGCGTGATCGAGCAGTACCGACGAACCGTCAAGCCGATGCACGACCTCTTCGTGGAACCCTCCAAGGCGCACGCCGACATCATCCTGCCGGAGGGGGGCGAGAACCACGTCGCCCTCGAGGTCTTGCGCGCCTTCGTCGTCGCACATCTCGATGGGGCCCGCGTCGGGCTCCTCGGGCGTACCGCATGAGGCCTCGTCCCTCGTGGACCGAGGCTCCCTGGTGGCGGCGCGCGGCGCGCGCGCTCTGGCTGCTCGTGGCGCTCGCGCTCCTCCCGGCGGCGGCGTTGGTGGTCGCTCGCGTCGGGAGCGAAGGGACGCAACGGAGCGTCGCGATCGTGATGGACGAGATCGCCCTCGCCGAGCAGGCGAGCTACCTGGGCGTCTCGAGCTTCGAGCTCGGCATGCGCTACGGGGCGCTCGGACTCGGCGGCATCGCACTCTACGAGGAGACCGTCGAGACACTCGCGCTCAAGGGGCGCGCCGCAGCGATGCTCGGCCGCGAGGCGCGGGCGGTGGCTGCGGCTGCTGGCCAGGTCCCCACCGCCATCCCGGCCGACGCCACGCTGGTGCGCGAACTCGAACCCGGCGCACTCGACGTCCTCCTCGCGACGTCGTGGCCGCCGGCGCAAGCCGTGGAGATCCTGGAGCAGACCTGGTACTTCTGGCCCGGCGATTCGTTCCGGACTCGCCCGGCGGGCCCGGACCGCGAGCAGATCGAGGCGTGGCACGCCGCCGGCTTCGACATCGCCTACCGGCCGCGCAACTTCCCCAACCTGCGCGAGGTGGGTGCGTACTACCCGCCCGAGGCTCGCTACCTGATCTACGGCGGCCTGCAGGTCGCGGGGTTCCCGAACTCCCTCGACGACGCGGTGGCGGCCAGCGGCGACTACCTCACGGGGATCATCGAGGGGACGGCGCAAGACGGGATGCCGGCCCTCGCCCGCCAGGTGCCCACCGCGCGACTGCTGTCGTTCAACCAGGACTACATCAACCAACGGCTCCGGCCGGCCGACCTGATCGAGAAGTACCTGCTCGCGGCGAACGAGCGCAACGTCCGCATCCTCTACCTCCGCCCCTACACGGAGGAACAGCTCGGCGACATGATCGAGAACACCGAGGCGATGATCGCGGGACTGGTGACGGAGCTCGAGCGCGAGGGTTTCGTCGTCGGATCGCTCGCGAGCGTCGACGTCACGTACGCCGCTCCGACCTACCTTCGCGCGCTCGCCGCGGTCGGCGTGTTCGCCGGCCTCGGCCTGCTGGCGCTGGCGTTCCCCACCCCGTGGGGCGTCTACGCGGCGCTCTCCGTCGCCCTCCTGGCACTCGCCGCCGCGGGACCGTCGTGGGCGGCGCTGGCGCTGATCGCGGCGCTCGTCTTCCCCGTGCTCGGCTATGCGCTCTTCGGCCCCGGCCTCCTCGCGCTGCTGCGCTCGACCGGTATCTCCCTATTGGGAGCAGCATTCCTCGTCGCGGTCGGCTCCGACCGCGACACGATGCTCGCCATCGAACCCTTCGCCGGAGTGGCGGCGACACTCGTGGTGCCCCCCGCGCTCTTCGCGGCGCACGCCCTGCTGCGCTGGCGTAGGCCGTCCGCGTGGGTCCGCTACCTATGGGGATACCGCGTGCGGCTGGGCGACCTGGCGGTCGCCGTGGCCGTGGCCGCAGTGCTCGCCCTGGTGGTCATTCGCAGGGGAAACTTCCCGATACTCGGCGCGAGCGAGGCCGAGCTCGCGCTCCGTGGCTTCCTGAACGAGCTCTTCGTGCGGCCGCGCTTCAAGGAACTCGTCGGGCACCCTCTCGCCGTGGTCGCGCTCATGCACGCGCGCTGGCCGGGCTGGGCCACGGCTCCGCTGCTCGTCGCCGGCGTGGTCGCGCAAGCGAGCATCCTGAACAGCTTCAGCCACTACCACACCCCCCTCGTCGTGTCGTTCCAGCGCACCCTCATCGCGCTCGTGATCGGCCTGGCGGTCGGGCTGGTGCTGGTGCCGCTCGTGCGGCTGGCGATCCGGGCCATCGGCCGGTGGCTCGCCAGCGCCGACACCGACCGAGCACCGACGCCGCCGGGGTCGGGAGGCGCGCGCGCGGCCGAGGGCGATTAGCGTGCGGCTCGCCGTCTCGGGCTACTACGGCGCCGGCAACCTCGGTGACGAGGCGCTGCTCTCGGGAATGCTCGCGGCGCTTCGCGACGAAGGCGTCGACCACGTCCGCGTCTTGTCGGCCAATCCGGCCGCAACGAGGCGGTTGCACGGCGTGCGCTCGGTCCACCGTGGCGCTGGCCTGCCGTGGGCCCTCTGGCGCGCCGAAGCGCTCGTCTCGGGCGGCGGTGGTCTCCTCCAGGACGTCACCAGCACGCGCAGCCTCCGGTACTACCTCGGCGTGATCGACCTCGCTCGGCGATTCGGCCGCCGCGTGGTGGTCTTCGGGCAGTCGCTCGGACCACTCTCCGAGACCGGCCGGCTCGCCGTCCGCGCGTCGCTCGGCGGTCTACCGATCGGACTTCGGGACGGCCCGTCGCTGCGTCTCGCGCGCGAACTCGGCCTGAGCGCCCGGCACGTCGGCGACACGGCGCTCCTGCTCACCGCCTCCGCAGCGGATCGTCGCGACGCGGTCGTCCTGGTGCCACGCTCAGGGTACCCGCGTGCGACCACGCTCCTCGCCGACCTCGGCCGACGCGCGCGCGACGAGGGGATCGCCGTCGAGGCAGCCGCCTTCGGCGGTCGCGAGGATCGGCTCGAGGTCGAGCGGCTACGCGCGGCAGTCCCCGACCTACGCTTGCTCGCGGCCGAGGAGCCGGGCGCCATGGTCACCGCCCTCGCCGGCGCACGGCTCGTGGTGTCGGCCCGCCTCCATGGGCTCGTGCTGGCCGCCGCCGGCGGGACGCCGCACGCCGCGCTCTCCTACGACCCGAAGGTCGAGGGATTCGCGACGGAGACGGGAGCCGCCTGGTGGCCGGTCCCTGCCGACGGCGCCGAGCACGATCGCACCCTCGAGGCGCTGGGCGTGGCTCTCGCGCGACCGTCGTTCGACGCCGAGCGCGTTGCGACTGCGCGTGACCGTGCGCTCGACGGCGTTCGCTGGTTGGCACGCGAAGCGCTGCGCGGGCCACCCCACTCTGCGTAGACTGCGGCATGACGACGAATCGGACCCCCCTCGCTCGCGCTGGTCTGGTCGCTCTCGTCGTGGTCGGCTCGTGCTGGTCGTGGGCGGTCGCGAGCGACGCGTCGTTCCACCAGATGCGTGACCTGCTCGCGCGCGGGTACTACAATTCGGCTGCGCAACTCAACGGACCCAACCTCGTGCACGATCACCCCGACGATCCGGAAGCGCACCTGCTCTACGCCATGGCGCTCTACTACGTCGGCGACCTCGCTGGAGCTGGGGCGCGCTTGGCAGCCGCGACCGACAGGGTCGGCAGCGGTGTCCCCCCTGAGCACGTCCACCTCGGAGCGCTCATCCGGGCGGCACGAGGCGATGCAGCGGGTGCCGTACGTCCGCTGCAGAACGCCTTCTTGCGCATCCGATCCTACGAGTATGCGATGGATTGGGCGAGGGTCGCCTGGCAGGCGGGCATGTTCGACGAGGCGATCGACGCCTACACGGCCGCCGCGCGCACGGAGCGCGGCCTGGTCGAGCCCTGGCCGGAACTCGGTCGCGGGCGGCTGCTCGCAGCCCGTGACCGGACCGACGACGCGATCGCGGCCTTCCAGCGAGCCATCGAGATCTTCGATGCCAACGATCCTGGGGGCATCCTCCCGTCGCCGGCGTACGTCGAGGCCTGGTTCCGTCTCGGTGAGTCGTACGAGCGGCTCGACCGGCTCACGGAGGCCGAGACGGCCTACAAGGCGGCTCGCACCGCCGACCCGAACTTCGGTCCGGCAGCACGCGCGCTCGACCGGCTGTCACGCCGCATCGACTAGGAGCGCGACTCGACTGGCGTCACGGCAGCGTCGCGAAACGAACCTCGAGCACGATCTCGACGATGGCTCGGCCACCGCTGACCGGAGCGGCGTCTCGCATCATGCTCATCGATTGGGCCTCCGTCCGCTCGAACGGCTGCGCGAGCGCGATCGACTCGACGATGCTCGACGGCGCGCCGAGGGTCACGCCGGCGAGCATCGCGAGTTGCTCGGCCTTCGCGCGGGCTGCGGCGTACGCACGCTCACGCGCCTCGACCTCGAGCGCCGTGCGGTCGCGCACCACGAATTCGATGCCACCGACATGGTTCGCCCCCGCTCCCGTCGCCACGCCCAAGAGCGCACCGACGGCGTCGACGTCTCGCACGATCACCTCGAGGTGATGGGTCACGCGGAAGACCGCGCTCGGCTCCACGCCGCTACGATCGTCGAACCGCTCCTCGCGCCAGACGGCGTACATGTCGGTACGGATGTCGAGAGGATCGACGCCGGCCTCTTCGAGCGCTGCGCGGACGGCGACGATGACGGCGTCGGCCTCGTCGAGCGCCACCACGACGTCGGCGTCGACGGTGGTGACACCGACGACCATCGTGGCGCCGTCGTGGACTGCGTAGGCGACGCCGGTCGCCCGGACGGTGATCTCGCCGGCGACGGCGCTCGCCGCGGCGAGGAGGGCGCCGAGGACGACGAAGAAGGCCGCAACGCGCGCGGGGCGCGCGGGCGCGCAGCGCGACGCGACGGTGCGAGAGGGATCGGGCGATGCGAACATTCGGAACCTCCGCCGGTCGTCCGGCACGAATGGGGTACGCGTCTGCGTTCTTCGTGGCGGACGTCAGTTGACGAGCTTGGTGCGCCGCGACTGGAAGTCCTGCAGCACGTAGCGCCCGATGGTGTCGGGCGTGGTGAAGTAGGCCTTGCCGCGCGTCATGGCCGAGACGCGCTGTACGAATGCGATGAGCTCCGGATCGCGCGCGAGCATGAAGGTGTTGATCTGAATACCCTGCCGGCGGCAGGAACCGACCTCGCGCAGGGTCTCGCCGAGCACGAGGGGATCGAGTCCGTAGGCGTTCTTGTAGATGCGACCGTTCGGCAGTGTGATCGCGGATGGCTTACCGTCGGTGATCATCACGATCTGCTTCATGTCTTTGTTCTGACGCTTCAGGAGCTTCTGCGCGAGCCTGAGCCCCTCGGCGGTGTTCGTATGGTACGGACCGACCTGCGCCTGGGCGAGTCGCGTGAGCGGCACCTCCTCGGCGGAGTTGTGGAACAGGACGAACTGGATGGTGTCGCCTCGGAACCTGGTTCGGATGAGGTGCGCGAGTGCCAGCGCGACGCGCTTCGCCGGCGTGAAGCGGTCCTCGCCGTAGAGGATCATCGAGTGTGAGCAGTCGAGCATGACCACCGTCGCGCACGATGAGGTGTACTCCGATTGCGCCACGACCAGGTCCGATTCCTCGAGGTGGAAGCGCCCGTCGTCGATACCGTGCCGTGCGGCGCGCATGAACGTCTGCGGCACGTCGAGGTTGAGTGCGTCACCGAAGGCGTAGTCCTTGCTCTCCCCGGTCGTTTCGACGCCGGTGGTGAGGTGTTCGGTGTCGTGCGCGCCGACGCTCGCCGAACCCGACGCCCCGAGCACGTCGGTGAGCGTTCGGTAGCCGAGGAAGTCGATCGCCTTGTCGGTGAGCTCGAACGTGGCGCGGCCGGGATCCGGGGTGGGGGCCACGCCGCCCCCCGCTCCCTCGTCGGCGCGCGCCTCCCCCTCGCCCGGCCGGAGGTACCCTTCGCGCTCGAGCCTCCGCGCGAGGTCCTGCACCGTCTGCCCCAACTCACTGCGCAGCCAGTCCTCGCTCTCCATCGCGGCGTCGAGCAACTCCTCGCTCACGAGCCCCTCGCGGATGAGCGCCTCGGCGATCGCCTCGTAGAGGTCGAGCATCGTCTGCCGCGCGTCCGGGTCGGGATCCCAGGGGTCGCGTTCGAATCCCGACTCGAGCAACCGGTCCTGCAGCATCTTCATCAGGTCGGCCATATCGAGGTCGTCGAGGCTGCCCTCGTACTTCGAGTACCGGATCGTCGACATGCTCCGCCCCCGCGTCAGTTCCAGCGCCGACGGCCGCCGGCGGCCGCGACGGCGGCCTCGTCGGCCGCGTGATAGCCGCGCTCCTCGGAGCGCCCGACCTGGCGACGAGCCACGAGGCCCTCGAGCACGAACTCCGCCGCTACGGCGACGTCCTCGCTCCGGCACGGCCCAGCCGTTGCCGCCACGTGCTCCGCGACGGCGAGCAGACCGGGAACCGCCGCGAACAGACCCACGAGGTCGGCGGTGTCGACGGAATCCGGCACCTTCAGCGTCCCCTCCTCGGCGAAGTACCCCACCACCTCCTCGACCTCGAGATCGGCACCGCGTCGCGTGAACACCTGCCCGATCGCGCGCCGCACGAGTTCGCGCGCCACGGCGTCGCCCCCCTTGAGCTCCCCCTCGTACTCGAGCTCGAGCTTGCCCGTGATCGCGGAGAGGCTCGCGTAGACGTCGCTCGTACGGGCGATCGCCACACCCTCCCCGAGGAGGAGGGCCCGTCGTTCCGCGTTGGAGACGACGTCCTCCAACAGGCTGATGGGGAGCCGCTGCGAGACGCCGGAGTGTTTGTCGATGCGCCCGTCGTCGCGGGCCTGGAAGGCGACCTCCTCGACGATCTCGCGGACGAACGGAGGCACCTCGACGCCGGTGTCGCGCTCCGTCCACGCCTCCTGGGCGGTGATCGACATCCCCTCCTCGACCGTGCGCGGGTAGTGCGTGCGCACCTCCGACCCGATGCGGTCCTTCAGCGGCGTGATGATCTTGCCGCGCGCGGTGTAGTCCTCGGGGTTGGCACTGAACACCAGCAACACGTCGAGCGGGAGACGGACGGGATAGCCCTTGATCTGCACGTCCCCCTCCTGCATCACGTTGAAGAGTGCGACCTGGACCTTGCCCGCGAGGTCGGGGAGCTCGTTGATGGCGAAGATCCCGCGATTCGCACGCGGCAGCAGCCCGTAGTGCACGGAGCGCGGATCGCCGAGCTGGGTGCCGAGCCGCGCCGCCTTGATGGGATCGATGTCGCCGACCACGTCGGCGACCGTCACGTCGGGCGTGGCGAGCTTCTCGACGTAGCGGGCGTCGCGCGGTAGCCAGGCGATCGCGGCGTCGTCGCCCTGCTCGGCGACGATCGCCTTGCCGTCGAGCGTGATCGGTGCGAGCGGGTCATCGGGGAGTTCGGCGTCGGCGAGGATCGGAACCTCGGCGTCGAGCAGGTCGACGAGCGCGCGCAGCATACGCGTCTTCGCCTGCCCCCGGAGCCCGAGAAGGATGAAGTTGTGCCGCGACAACAGTGCGTTCACGATCTGCGGCACGACGCTGTCTTCATAGCCGAGCACCCCGGGGAAGATCGTGCGGCGCTCGCGCAGACGCGAGATCACGTTGGCGCGGAGCTCGTCTTTCACGCTCCGCCCGGCGCTCACCCCGGGGCGATCGCGGCGCAGCGCGCCGAGGGTGGTGGGGTTCACGACTTCATCCTCGCGTGGGGGACGCTCTTCCCGGCTCGAAGGCTGCTCATGACGCATGCTAGCACCGCACCGTGGGGCTGCCGTGTGCCGGCGCCCCCAGTTGCCGGGGCACTGCCGCGGCGTGGGACGGTACCCTGCGCCATGATCAGCGTCGAACGCGCCGAGCTCGTGGCCGTGGGGACCGAGCTCCTGCTCGGGGAGATCAACGACACCAACAGCGCCTACCTCGCGCAGGAGCTCGCCGCTCGCAGCGTGGACGTCTACTGGTCGCGGCGGGTCGGCGACAACCGCGCGCGCATCACGGAGGCGATCCTGGCAGCGCTCGAGCGCGCCGATCTCGTCGTCCTCTGCGGCGGGCTCGGGCCGACCGACGACGATCTGACCCGCGAGGCCATCGCCGATGCGCTCGGCGAGACGCCGAGCGTCGACCCGACCTTGGAGGCCGAGCTGCGAGCTCGGTTCGCCCGCTTCTCGCGGACGATGCCGGCGGGCAACGTGAAGCAGGCCTGGCTCATCGCGTCCGCAGAGGCGCTCCCGAATCCGAACGGGACGGCCCCCGGCTGGTTCGTCCGCGTGGAGCACGGTGCCCGCACGAAGGTGGTCGTCGCCCTCCCGGGCCCACCACGCGAGCTCGTGCCGATGTGGCTCGAGCAGGTCGTGCCGCGGCTCCGCTTCCCGGTCGCGACGTTCGCCGCCCGGACGCTCAAGACGTTCGGCATCGGCGAGTCGCACCTCGCCGAGCGCCTCGTCGGCCTCACCGAACGGGCGAACCCGAGCGTCGCGACGTACGCGAAGCGCGACGGCGTGCACGTGCGGATCGCGGCGAAGGCGGAGAACGCCGACGCCGCGGGGGCGCTCCTCGCTCCCGTGGTCCGGGACGTCCGTGCCCGGCTCGACGGGCACGTCTGGGGTGAGGACGCCGACGAACTCGCCGCACTCGTGGTCGCGCGCCTCCGGCGTGACGCCCGCACGCTGGTCGTGATCGACGGTGGGACGGGCGGCTCCCTCGCCGAGCTACTGGGCGCCATCGACGACGCGACCGACGGAACCACCGGCTCCGGGCCGCTCATCGGCGCCGTGATAGCATGGCGCAACGAAGCGATGGCCCTCCTCGGCGTCGCGTACGACGGGTCCGCGGGCCGCCCACCGAAGGACGAATCGGAGGCAACGGTGGTCGCGGCAGAGCTCGCCGAGCGTGGCCGCGCGCGTTGTGCTGCGGACTACGGAGTGGGCATCGCACCCTGGTGGTCGGCGCCCACGGAGACGGCTCCCGACCGACCCACGTGGGGTTCCGCGTGGGCGGTGGCGGGACCGGAGGGGACCGAAGCGCGCCCGGTGAGCGCACCCCAGTCGGGGCACGCGTCGCGCCGCGAGCGCCTCGCCTTCACCGCGCTCGTCGGACTGTGGACGCAGCTGTCGAAGACGTGAACGGCGCGGCGGTTGCACCGCCGGTGCCTGCGCGTCCGCCAGGACGCAGGACGAGCGCCTCGGCGCGAGCCCCGCTTCGGGTGGGACGCCCCCTGGAGGCGACGGTTCTCATGGATCAACAGCGACGGAAAGCCCTCGACACGACCCTCTTGCAGATCGAGAAGCAGTTCGGGAAGGGCGCGATCATGCGGTTGGGGGATGATCCGGGGGGG
>JACCWH010000136.1 GCA_013697735.1 Trueperaceae bacterium
TTGCGCGTCACGATCGACGACATGCTCGAGGCGAGTGAGACCTTCGAGATGCTCATGGGCACCGAGGTGCCGCCCCGGCGCGAGTTCATCGAAGACAACGCGCACAAGGCGCGGCTCGACCTCTAGCTCGCGCACGAACGCGCGGAGGAGGTCCGACGGCCTCGTCGTAGCCGCGCGTTCCTCCGCCCGCGGGCCCCGCCCGCGCCGTTACGGTCGATCGAAGTCGCGAACGAAGAGCTCCTGACGGAGATAGACGAACTGCGGCGCCAAGGGCGGCAGGTTGTTGACGTTGTTGAAGCGAGCATCGTAATCCCACTCCCGGCCCGGCGCCGCGTAGAAGCGGCCGCCGATCTGCCAGGCTCCGTTCACGTGGCGCGGGCGGTTGAGGCTCACGAGCGATCCACGGTATGTGAGCGTGCGACCGCCCCAGTTCTCGTGGAGTCGAGGGTAGTTTTCGAGGCCACCGTTGTAGGCGCCTCCCTGGCCCGCGACCCCTTCCGTACCGCCCGTGGTGTCGGTGCCCGCCAGGATCGCCGCGTTGACGGTCGTCGATGCGGCTACGCGGTCGTTGAGGTTGGTCTGTCGGCTCGTGGCATCCTTCGCGGTGCCGCCCGTATCCCAGGCGTTCGACAGGATGTTGATCGAGTCCGCCAGAAACGAAGCAGGACGCCAATCGGCGTTGCCGGCCCCGTTGAGGTTGAAGTCGCCTTGTACGTACATCGCCTGGTCGGACACGACCGTGAGACCGAGGATCGCGGGGGCACCGGCGACGGTGGCCGCGAGACGTGCCCCGTTGCGGAGGCGGACCCCATAGTTGTTCGAAACGGCGCCGCTCGCGGGGCCCAATACGGTGAAGTACCAAACCTGGCCGCCGCCGCGGTCGTCGTCGATGTCGAGCGGCGTGCCGCCCGGCCCGAACCCGAGCAGCAGCTCCCGGTTCTGCGTGAGGCAGTCCAAGAGCGCCCGAACGTCGACCTCGAGCATCCAGATCCGCGCTGCATCGCCCGTCCCTTCGCGGTTGTTGAGGAACGTCCCCGGGGACCACTCGACGGCACGTGCACCAGGACTCGGGTGGGGCAGCCGGCTCCCGGCCGCAGCGGCGGTCGCGTACGGTGGCGCCGTGTCGATTGCGGCACACGTCGTGTCGGCCAGGTCGTTCAGGCGAGCGCTCGCGCCCACGTCGAGCGTCTGGTCGACGTTGCGAACCTCGATGCGTGGCACGCCCCCCGTCACGTTCAGCACGATCCGAACGTCGGCCTGTTGCCAGTAGAACGCCCCGGGGTCGAACTCCTCGGGCGCAGGGACCGTGAGCGTGTCGACGTTCGTGAGGATCCGACCGTTCCAGCCGTCGAGGTACGGGTCCTGCTCGAGGGGGTTCCCACAGGCGACGGCCGGGTTTGGATTGGTGCTCGCGTCGTTGTCGTCGACGCGAACGGTACCGGCGCAGGCGTTGTTGTTCTTCCGGCGGCGGTAGAGATCGCCCCCCGTGCCGTTGCGCCGATCGGCGACCGTCACCTGACCGTTGATCGACAACGTGTTCTCGGCGTTCAGGTAGAGGTCGCCGTTCGCGTGCACCCGGCCATTCAGCGTCATGCTCGGGCCCGGCAGGATCTCGAGGTCCTTGTCGTAGAAAGCGGCGAACTGAAACATCGACACGAGCCGGCTCCGGAACACCATCTCCAGGCGCGCCTCGGGCCGGTCGTCGTTCGGCGGCCGCGCCTCCGAGAACGCGCTGTAGCGGAATTGCGTCGCGTTGAGCCCGCTGAACATCTCCCCTTCGGGGATCACGATCGCGGAACCGCCCGCCGCGTTACCGGGATCCTCCACCACGAACGTGGTGACGATCCGGCCGTTGATGTCGTAGTCGATGCATCGGAAGTCGCCAGCGCCGAGCGAACCCGTGGAGCAGCTCGGATCGCCATCCGGGCTCGTTCCGGACGGGCGGGAGTAGCCGAGGAATCGTTGCCGGATCGCTTCACCGCGGAGGTTGAGCCCGGCCTCGGCGGAGTAGAAGCCGGTCGTGGAATCGACGTTCGCTTTCGTGGTGGCCAGATCGACGCTGGTCGTGAAGTAATGCGCCATCACGAGCGCTGCCACGACCACGACCATGATCAGTGCGGTGATGAGGGCGAATCCGCGTTGCTCTCTCACGTCACGACTCCTAGTTCGACAGCACGTTGCGAGGGAAGAAGCGGGAGGTCAGGGTTCGCTCGACGTCGGTCCGCTGTCGGGTCACCGCGCCGGAGATCGAGATCTCGATCGCGGCGACGTTCGTCCAGCTCTGCGCCGAGCCGAGGTCGGTACGGACGTCGCCGTTGCGCATGACGGCTCGGACCTGGAAGTCGCTGACGTCGTTGATGAGCCGCAACGGCGCGGTGTCGTTGCCGTTGACGATCACCTCGAGCACGTTGCCCACGAGGCGGTATCGGCGCTCCTCGAGGAGGTACAGCCGTACGCCGTCGGCGATGTCGTAGGTGTTCGCCCACGCCGTGGCGTTGCGCTGGATCGCCGCCGGCACCGCCGTCTCACCGTCGTAGGTGAAGAACTCGCCCTGACCACCACCGGCTGGCGTGAAGAGGTAGGCGCGCATCGAACCACCGTTGGCGAGCCGTAGGTTCCGCCATGCGGTCACGTTGTCGGGCCAGCCCGCCGGCACCTCGTTGTCGATCACCTGACAGCGCGGGTTCGCGAGCAGGAAATCGGCGTCGGTGCTCGCGACGAGGATCGAAGTACCGGTCGCGAACTGGTTCTGATCGTCCGCGCACACCGGAAGGACGGCATCGACGAGATTCCGTCGAAGCACCAGCTCGCTGCCACCGATGACCTCGATCGCCGTCACCTGCGAGCCGCTGCGAGTTCCCAGGCGCTCGCCCGAGATGCGGATGTCGGTGCCGATCAGATCCATCCCGGCGCGGAGGTTCTGGTTGAGGTCGGTGCGGAGACTGTCGACGTTGCTGATCTGACGGCTCGACATCGTCATCGCCAGCACGACGCCGAGCACCATCACCGAGATCACAGCCGCGATGAGGACCTCGATCAGGGTCAAGCCGTCATTCGAAACGAGAGAAGACCGATTCGACCGTGTAGTAGGTTCGACCACTGTTCGCCACCTCCAAGCGGACGTGCCGCGAGCCGCTCTGGCAGAGCGTGAGTTCCGCCGTGCAGTACGTGATCGTGACGTCGTACGTGCGGAGGTCGGTATCGATCGACTGCACCGTCCCCGACGCGACCCACCCCGTGAAGGGCTCGAAGCGCAGGCGGTCCATCACCTGCTGCGCTGCCGTCACCGCGCCCGTTCGGAACTCGCTCTCGGTATTGATGCGGGCGTAATTGATGAACAATGGAAGCACGCCCACGACGATGATGCCGATCACGGCAACGGCGATGATCGCCTCGATGATCGTGAAGCCGCGCTGGGCGTCGATCCTGCGCGCCAGGCACCGCCGCCTCCGACCCATGGAGGTCGTCATCGACGGTCGACTGCCCCACCGATGAATACCTCGACCGTCGCAGTACGGCCTTCGCGGTCTGTGAGCGTGATGGTCGGGTTCGAGTTCGACAGCCCGCGGCTGTTGAAGCACAGGACGACGTCGCCGCTAGCGGGATCGTCGATCGACGTGATCGTCACGGCGCCCTCGAGACGGAGCTCGAAGCGCTCGTCGACGGTCCAGGCGTCCTCCGCGGCGGCGCAGTTCACCGCAAACTCGGCGCGGAGCGCCGTCTCGGAGACCCGCACGACGCGGTACGCCGACGTCGTCGCCATTGCACGAGCTCGCGCTTGCTTGAAGCCACCGGCGATCTGGCCCGCACCGTTGTGCACGTCGTTGCCGAGCACGCGGAAGTTCACGAACCCGATGGACGCCACGACACCGAGGATCGCCAGCACGAGGAGGAGTTCGACGAGCGTTACTCCAACCTTCCTCCTCATCCGTTGCGGCACCTCTCACACGTGGACTCCACCCGAAGGCGGGAATCAGTGTGGCCCCAACGTACGTCCCGGAACCTCACGGGAAACTGACGCGCTCACCTCGCCCCCGGCTCCACGAACACCACCGTGGAGAACGCCGGCACGCTCACCCGCCCGTTCGCGGTCGCAACGAACGCGCCCCGTAACCACTCCGCGTCGACGCCGCCGGCCTGGACCTCGTGCACCACGAACGTCCTACCGATCGCGTCGGGCACGACGATGCTGACGCGTCGACCCGTGGCGTTGAACACGATCATCATGGCGTCGATATCCGCGTCCAGGGGCTCGAGCGGGCTCCGGTCGCGGAGCTCCATCACGATGACGCCCGGCGTCCCGTCGGGGCCGGTGTCGTGAAAATGGAGCCGCTCCTCGATGTCGTTCGCGGAGCGCAGGCGCAGTAACGGAGCGTCGCGACGAATGCTGAGGAACTCCTGGAATACTTGCGCAGTGAACTCGATCTGCTCGGGCGAAGGATGGAGGAGCGGATCGGCGAGCCGGTCGCGCATGAACTGCCAGTTGTCGCGATTGTCGCCCGCGAGCGGCAACCCGCGACCCATGCCGTTCGTGGTCATCGTC
>JACCWH010000138.1 GCA_013697735.1 Trueperaceae bacterium
GCTCGGGGTACGTGGTGCTCGGGGCGGAGGATCCCGATCCGTGGCTCCTCGTCACCAGCGCGTACCAGGCGGTGTGGTGCCGCAACGAGACGACCACCCGTCGCGACAGGGTCGAATCCCCTTCGGACGTCATCGCACGTGCCGGCGAACTCACCCGGAAGTATGTGGGACGTTCCGACGCCGTTGCGACCGTCAACGTTGCACGTCTGATGAGCGTCGGCGAACATGCCCGCTTCAGGGACGCATTCAGCGGCCTCCACGTCATCGATGCGACGGAGAGCTTCGATGCGCTTCGTCGAATCAAGACCCCCTTCGAGATCGCGGCGCTGCGTGATCACGGGTCGGTGCTCGACGCCAGTCTGGACGTGTTTCGCGATTGCGCGCACCCAGGCATGCGCTACTGGGAGGCCTGCGCCCGAACGGAAGCGTTCGTCAAGGCGAAGGGATCGTTCTGGGGGCGAACCAAGATCGCGCTCGACCTCACGCCATACACGGTTCCGGCACCGCGCGACCGCATCATGCGCGAAGAGGACGTCATCAACTTCGAGATCGTCTACGAGTCTCCCTGGGGGTACTGGCTTGAACTCACCACCGTCTTCTCGTTCCACGAACTCCCGGATGACGCGCAGTGTCTGCTGCAGGGGTACCTTCTGGCTGCCGAGGCCGCCGTGGCTGCCGCCAGGAGCGGGAATCGCTTCGCCGACGTCAAGCAGGCGACCGAATCCACCCTTCGCAGCCTCGGCCTCCCCGTAGCCGGTACCCATACGCCCGACTGCCACTCGATCGGTCTCGACGGGAGCGATGGTCCGAGTTCGGAGGAGGCGCCCGACTTCGAACTCGTCAATGGCACGGTGCTCTCGCTCCACCCAGGGGCGGTGCTCGAACGTGATCGCGGCATGCTGATCTCCGACAACTTCCTCGTGACGCCGGAAGGCGCCGAGCGGCTCTCGCCACACGACGCCGAGCGCTACCACATCGAGATCGATCGGAGTGGCCGGCCTTGAGTGCGTGCTCGACGGTCGATCTCCTCATCGTCGGGGGCGTGGTCCATACGATGGACCCACGCGACACGGTCATCCCCGATGGGGGCGTCGCCATCCGCGATGGACGCATCGTCGGCGTCGACGAGAGCCGTGTGCTTCGAGCGGCGCATCAGGCAAAGACGGTCGTCGAAACGAGCGGGTCGGTCATTCTCCCGGGTCTCGTCGACGCGTATGGTCACGCGGGCCACGGCCTCATTCGCGGCCTCTTCGATGCCAAGGCCGGCTGGCCCTCGGGTCGGCTCTACTGGCACGCGACCACGCTCGACTGGTGGTATGCGGAGTCGATGCTGTCGGCGACGGAGCGCCTGCGGTTCGGCGTCACGACCGGGCAGAGCATCGTCGGCGCCACGCCCGCGCGCATGGACAGCCCGGCGTTCGCCGAGCAGGTGGCACGTGCGTACTCGCGCGTTGGCGTCCGAGCCGTACTCGGTGTCGGTCCGCCCGATCCGGTCTTCTCGCACCTCGAGGAGCCTTGGTCGGCGAGCACTTTCGACGGCCGAGCGTGGACGACGCGGACGTTCAGCTACGAGGATGCCGTACGCAACTCCATCGACGTCATCGAGCGCTGGCACGGTGGCTCGAACGGCCTCGTGCGTGTGGCCTTGGCGCCCCCATACCTCTTCGGGCGGCACGTCGGGCACCGCAGGACCCCACACGATCTTCCCACCGCGGCCGACGCACGCGTGATGCTGGAACACGCGGCGGAGATGCGCGACGTCGCCGACCGATATGGCGTGATCGTGCACACGCACATGTTCGCCGGCTCCGTGGACTTCGCGCTCGAGCACTTCGGCGCAGCCGAGATCGACCGGCTCCTCGGACCGGACGTGGTCATCGCCCACGGGAACGGACTGAGGCCGCGAGAGGTCGAGATCCTCGGTGAGCATCGATGTAGCGTGGCGACCGTCGCCTATACGCACGAGAACGTCTGGTACGGCTTTGCACCCGTACCCGAACTCTTGGATGCCGGAGCGAACGTGGTCATCGCGACGGACGGCACGGCGCCCTACACGTCCTACGATCTGCTGCGGGAGCCGGCGCGCGCCCTGTGGCACCAGTGGATGAAGCATGGAAGGCAGGACGTCGTGTCGCACGCCAAGGCGCTGCGCATGATCACGATAGATGCTGCGCACGCGCTCGGCCTCGGCTCCGAGGTCGGATCACTCGAGGTCGGCAAGCGCGCCGACGTGATCGTTCTCGGCTTCGACCGGCCGCACTTGACTCCGATGACGTCGGTCGAGGTTCTCCTGACGCACTACGCGTCGGGACACGACGTCGATACGGTCGTGGTGGACGGCACCATCTTGATGCTCGAGGGGAAGATCACGAGCGTCGACGTGGCCGAGGTGCTGGCACGCGCGCGCGAGGAGGCCGAACTCGCCTTCGAACGCGCCGACGTCTCCCGGTACCGGCGCGACGGTGGCACCGCTGAAGGTGCATCCTAGGCGGGTCACCGGCGTCGCGTGTCGCTGCGTCGCGTCGATGACGGGGGAGGAGCACCGATGCGTCCAGCGCGCAATGTCCTACTTCTCCACCGAACTCAACACACCCCCCCGATGCGCGATCCCCTCCACCCGCGGGACGTCGAGCACGAACGCGATCCCCTTGCCGGGCTCGTCGAGTCGGCCGGCGCTGACCATCGCGTCGAGGATCGTGTCGGTCTCTTCGCGTGGGATGAGCACCAGGAGCACGTCCTTCTCCGGTTCGATCGGCACGCCCAGGAAGTGCGCCGACTCGTGGATCCCGGTGCCGCGACCGCGAATGATGGTCGCGCCCTCGGCGCCGGCCTCCTTGGCCGCGGTCACGAGCGCTGGACACCGCCCCTGCGAGACGATCGCCACGATCAGCTGGTACGTATTGTGATTAGGCATCGAACTTCCCCCTTTCGAGGACGATTCCGAGTAGCAACATACCGAGGATGGGCGCGAGGGCGATGATGCCCACCACGCCGAAGCCGAGCAGGCCCGCCCCTTCGCCCCAGAGGCCGATGGCGAGGCCCGTGCTGAGCGGCAGCACGAAGTTCACCGCCACCGGACCGGTGGCGACGGCGCCCGCGTCGAACGCCACCGGCACGTACTTGCGCGGCACGAAGAAGGTCAACGCCAACACCACCAGGTAGCCGGGGATCAAGATGGTCG
Organism: Trueperaceae bacterium; assembly: GCA_013697735.1. GTDB lineage: Bacteria > Deinococcota > Deinococci > Deinococcales > Trueperaceae > SKWV01. The sequence goes on from JACCWH010000138.1 coordinate 3,182, forward strand.
CGAGCGACCAGGCGTTGCCGATGCGCACCACGGCCAGCGCGAGCGCAATGCCTACCCCCACCGCGATCGTAGCGACCACCAGGCGCTTGCGCATGGCGCCGCTCGACACCTCGTCGACCTCGAAGGCGAAGATGCGCACCGCCGGCTCGGCCGCGGCCACCGCCGCGCCGATCGCGAACGCGATCGCCGCGACCACACCCATGTGCGCGCCCGAGAGGTACTCGCCGATCTGCACCCCCATTGGTATGAGGCTCACCGTGGCGCCGAGCACGAACAGGAAGAAGCCCGTGATCGCCATGCCGATGCCGAGCAGCATCGTGCGCAAACTCTCCGGTCGGCGGCGCAGCACCACGAACTGGAAGAAGAAGATGAGCGCCAGCACCGGGATGGTCGCCTCGACCACCTCGAGAAAAACGTGACCGACGGTGCCGAGCAACTCGCTCACGTGGTCCCCCCGAGCAGGTGCCAGAGGAGGATCGTGAGCACGGGCCCGATCGACCCGATCGCCATGAGCCCGAACCCGGTCTTGAGTCGGTCACGGCCGCCGAGCACCGATGCCATGCCCACCCCGAGCGCGAGCAGGAACGGCACCGTCATCGGACCGGTGGTCACCGCGCCCATGTCGAACGCCTCCGTGGCCGCCCCCTCGCTCGAGAACGCGAGCAGGAGCAGGCAGACCAGGTAGCCCGGCACCAGGATGTAGTGGATGGGCGTGTCGAACGCGATGCGCAAGAGCGCCACGAGCCCGAAGATGCCGAGGCCGAGCGCCGCCACCAGGATGAGCGTGGTACGCGAGCCGCCAGTGCCCGTCGCCTCATCGATCTGGAAGGCGAGCAGGCGCACGTCGGGCTCCGCGATCGTGAGCACGATGCCGAGCAGGAAACCGAAGAGCAGCAGCATCCGCACGGCGCGCCGCTCGATGAACGCCGCACCGATGCCCTGCCCGAGCGGCAGCAGCCCGATCTTCGCCCCCTGGATGAAGAGTACGAAGCCGAAGACCGTGCAGATCAGCCCCACCACCACCGGGATGAACTCGGCGAGGGGCATCCGCACGAACGCGACCTGGAAGAAGAGGATCAACCCGATCGCGGGCGCGAG
>JACCWH010000165.1 GCA_013697735.1 Trueperaceae bacterium
CTCGCGAGCGCTCGCGACGTCGGTCGGCCGAGTCGGGTGTTGCACTCGGCGCGCCAGATCGCGAGGCGGGCGCGCCCGCGCCGCCGCGCCGCATACTCGGCGAGCGCCTCCACCACGCCGGACGCTCCGACGCGGGACCCGATGCGCTCGTACGCCGACACGAGCGCCTCCACGTCGAGCCAGCCGAGATTCATCCCCTGACCGCCGATCGGGCTGACGACGTGGGCGGCGTCGCCGGCGAGCGCTACGCGGCCGTGCGCGAACCGCTCCGCCAGGAAGCGCTCGATCCCGAACGCCGACACGGGCGTGTCGAGTGAAGTTCGGGGACGCTCGCCCACACGCGCCGCGATCGTGTCGAGGAGCGATCCGACGTCCGGCTCGCGGTCGAGCGCACCCGTGTGGGCGCCGTCACCCGATGCTCCGACGTGCACGACCCAGCGCCGCGCACCGCGCAGGGGGAAGCTCTCGACCACGCCGTCGCGGTGGAGGTGGATGGCGGCGTCGTCACCGTTCGGGTCGGAGGCGTCGCTGCGAGGCGCATCGAACATCGCATACCGGTCGGGATAGCCGCCCCCGCGGCCGCCGATCCCGAGGAGCGTGCGCACTCGCGACGCGCGGCCGTCGCAGCCGACGAGCACGTCGGCGCGCACGCGCAGCTCACCGCTCGCGCTCCGCAGGACCACGTCGACACCGTGGGCGTCTTGCACGAGGTCGACCAGCTCGATGCCACGCCGGGGCGAAGTACCACCGAGGGTCACGAGTCGCTCCTCGAGAAGCCGCTCAGTAGACGCTTGCGCGAGCGCCACCACCTCGCCGGACCGAGCGAGGTCGATGACGGCGAGCGGTCCGTCGGCCCCCCACGCGTGCGCGCGGTGCACCCGAACGCCGGCGGCGCGGACGCCGACGCCCGCGCCGACCGCGTCGAGCGCAGCGAGACCCGGAGGGTGGACACCGATCGCGCGATTCGCCGTCGAGGCTTCCGCCCGTCGGTCGACGAGGAGCGCCTCCACACCGATCGACGCGAAGCGCGCTGCCGCGAAGAGCCCCACCGGACCGGCCCCGGCGATCACGACGGGCACCCTCCGCGGGATCGCAGCGGGCATCGCTACCCCACCTTGAAGATCGCCGAGTCGACGGTGAGCCCCGGACCGAAGGCGAACGAAGCGATGAGCTCGCCCACCTCCGCACGGCGATCGCTCGACCAGGCGCCCCCCTGGCCGGGCGAGGTGGTGAGCCGCTCGAGCACGAAGAGGACGGTGGCGCTCGACATGTTGCCGGCGTCGGCCAACACGTCGCGCGAAGCAGCGAGGGCGCACCGGTCGAGGCCGAGTCCGATCGCGACCTTGTCGAGGATCGCGCGGCCGCCCGGGTGGACGGCCCAGCGCGCCACCTCGTCCTGCGTCACGCCGGCGCGCTCGAGCAGCGGCGCCAACGCCGTCGCGATCTCGGCCTCGAGCACACGCGGTACGTAGCTCGTGAGGACCATGTCGAAGCCGTGATCGCCGATCGTCCACGCCATGTCTTGCCGCCCGTCGACCGTGAGGGCCGACGACGTCGCCAGGAGCTCGAGGGGGAGTTGCTCCCCGCGCAGGTCACGCGCGCTCACCACCGCGGCGGCGGCGCCGTCGGCGAAGACCGACGTCGACAGGATCGAGTCGACCTCGCGCGTCGGGGCGAGATGGAGTGTGCAGAGCTCGACGCAGACGATGAGCACCACGGCGTCGGGATCGGCGCGACAGAAGGCGTTCGCCATGCGCAATGCAGGAAACGCCGCATAACACCCCATGAAGCCGAGGTGGTAGCGCTCGGTCGAGGGAGAGAGCCCCAACGCCCGCACGAGATGGTCGTCGGTGCCGGGGGCGTGGAAGCCCGTGCAGGAGACGGTGATCAACTGCGTGATCGCGTCGGCCTCGAATCCCGGCAGCCGCCCCAACGCGACGCGCGCGGCGCGCTCGGCGAGTGGCGGCGCCTCGGCGATGTAGCGGTCGTTGCGTTCGCCGGTGCCGGGGGAGCGGAAGGCGCCCGCGTCGTCGAGGTAGAGGGTTCCGCAGCGAGCGGGACGGAGGTCGTCCAGCACGCTCCAACGCCGGTCGATGCCCGATGCGGCGTAGACGCGCTCGAGCAGCCGATCGGTGCGACGCTCGCCCCCCACCCACCGGCGCATCACGTCCAGCACCTCGGCGCGCTCGTAGGCGTGGGCTGGGAGTGCGGTCCCCGTGGCCTCGATTCGGACGCTCATGAAACGATGATACGCGTGCGAATCAAACCTGGCTGTGGCCGGGAGCCTGCTTCGTGCTCCAGCGCCCTCGGCGGCGGAGGACCCGCAACACGACGGCGACGGTGACGGCGACCACGAGCGCGACCAGCGCGCCGAGAAACGGGACCCAACGAGGGACGCCCGCGGTCGCTGCGTCCGCACGATCCTCCCACCAGCTCACCGACAGGTCCCGCAGGCCTGCCTCGACGTACCTCGGCAGGAAGACGAACGCCGGCACGCCGACCGCGACCTCGTCGAACACCTCCGCTGCAAAGAAATCGAACCCGTCGGGGGGATCGGCGCGCGCGCCTCCCGTGAACGCTCGCCGCGGTCCGACGCGGACCGTCACGTCGTACGCCGACGCCCGCGGCGCGAACCACGCCGCCTCGCGCACGTGCAGGGTCGCCTCGACGTAGGAGCGCCCTTCGGGACAGCGCTCCTGCCGCCTCCAGGGGACGGCGGCGGCATCGAACGTGCGGCGGATCGCGCGGTCGATGCGCTCGTGAACGAGGTCGGCGACCACGCCCGTGGGATCGCGCTCGAACGACACGGCGACGCTCGCGTCGTCGACGCAGAACGAGACGCCAGCGAGATCGTGCGACACCGTGGTGCCGTGCGCGAGTGCACAGGCAACCACCTGCACCACGGCCACGAGCGCCAGCACCTGGCGCCAGCCGCGCACCTCGCCCTCCGCGCTAGGTGACCGAGCCGACGACGCCGCCGTCCACGAGGATCGTCTGCCCGGTCACGTACGCTGCACCCTGCGAGCACAGGAAGACGGCGGCGGCAGCGACCTCGTCGGGTGTCGCGAAGCGCTTCGCGGGGATCGTCGCCAGCAGCCGCGCACGCGCGTAATCGTCGGAGAAGAGCTCCTCGAGCCGCGCCGTGGCGGTGTATCCCGGCGCGACGTTGTTCACCGTCACGCCCTCCCCCGCGACCTCGTTCGCGAGCGTTCGCGCGAACGCGGTCACCCCCGAACGGAAGGCGTTCGACAGCGTGAGGTCGAGCACGGGCTGCCGAACCGAGAGGCTCGTCACGTTCACGATCCGACCCCAGCCTCGTTCACGCATCGAGCCGACGACACCACGGGCGAGGCGGACGGCCGACATGAGCGTGAGCTCGAACCCCTTCGCCCAGGCGCCGTCGTCGAGTGCGCTCGGGCGGCCGGGAGGGGGGCCGCCGGCGTTGCTCACCAGCACGTCGGGAGGGCCGACCCGTTCGCGCGCCGCGTCGAGCAGCGAGCGCACACCGCGCGCCGTCGAAACGTCGGCCACGACCGCGTGCACCTCGCCGCCGTGTCGCCGGAGATCCTCGGCGGCGGCCTCGAGCGCCTCGGCGCCGCGTGCGCTCACCACGAGTCGCACACCTTCGCGAGCGAGGCCCTCGGCGACGGCGAGCCCGATCCCCTTCGACCCCCCGGTGACGAGCGCGATGCGTCCTTCGATCTTCAGGTCCATGCGTCAGTCTACGCACACGCCGTGGCGGGCGTCGGCGTCCGTCAACCCTCTTCGAGCGTGAGCGCGCGCAGCGCGGCGAGGTCGGCGACGCCGCAGCCGTGCATCGCCACGCGCAGTTCGTAGACGTACCGCTCGAGGACGGCGACCACGGCGTCCGCACTCTCCAGCGCCGGCGCCAGCAGCGGCCGTGCCACCGCCGCCACGTGGGCGCCGAGCACGAGCCCCTTGGCGACGTCGAGGCCCGAGCGGACCCCTCCCGACGCCACGAGCGGCATGTGTGGCAGCGCCCGCCGCACGTCGCGCAGCGCCGTCACCGTCGGAATGCCCCACTCCACGAGGTCGTGGTGGCGCACCTCACCGAAGCGCACGAGATCCTCGACCTTCGCCCAGCTCGTCCCGCCCGCGCCGGCGACGTCGATGGCCGCGAAGGGGATCCCCTCGACCGCCCTCGCCACCTCGCCAGAGATCCCGTGCCCGACCTCCTTGAGCAGCACCGGTACGTCCGCCTCCCGAACGACGACACGGAGGCGTTCGATGAGGCCGCGGAAGTCGCCGTCGCCGCCGTCTTGCAGCGCCTCCTGAAGAGGATTGGTGTGGAGCGCCACGGCGTCGGCGTCGACGAGGTCGCGCGCAGCGCGGATCTCATCGACGCCGTAGCCCTGCAGCAGTTGTGCCACGCCGAGGTTCCCGACGAGGAGGATGTCGGGGGCGACGCCGCGCACCGCGAACGACGCCCGCGCCGCTGGCCGCTCGAGCATCACGCGCTGCGAGCCGAGCATCATGCCGACACCGACGCGGGCTGCCGCCTCCGCGAGGTGGCGGTTGATGAGCCCGGCGAGCTCGGCACCACCCGTCATCGCGCCGATCAGGAGCGGGGCGCGCAAGGTCTTGCCGAGGAAGGCGCAGGTCGTGTCGATGCGCGCGAGGTCCGTCTCCGGGAGCGCGCGGTACGGCAGGTCGAGCGCCTCGAACCCGGTGCGACGCGTCCGATACTCGACGTCTTCGGTGAGGCAGACCTCGAGGTGCCGCCCTTTACGGCGCATCAGATTCGACCCGCTCGACACGCGCCAGTGTACGCGCCACCGCCTGCCCCCTCGGGCAGGCCGCCACTCGCGTCCCGTGGGCCTACAATCGTGTCGATGCCTTATGGACCAACGCGACGAACCACCCGCGCCCGCCGGCGCGCAGTGCGCTCCCCCCTGCTCATTGCCGCGCTCCTCACACTGCTCGTCGCGTGCGCGGTGCCAGGTCCGCGTCAACTCTCGGTCTCACCGACTCAGCTGACGCTGTCGGAGCGCATCTCCAGTCGCAGCGTGAGCGTTCGCTACGACGGGCCGCTCGGGACGCACACGACGATCCGCGCGGTCGCCAGCAACGAGCGCCTCGAGGTCGTGCCTACGGTCGTGACCGTCGCTGCCGGGCGGACGGTCACGATCGAAGTGCGGGGCGACTTCGCCGCGCTCGCCGGGACGCTCGGCGCCACGATCCGCCTCGAGAGTTCGCAGCCGGCGACGGACGCAGTGATCGAGGTCGTGCTCGCCCCCCTCTGCTTCATCGATCCCGACGCTCCCATGCAGGGTGGCGCGACGATCGCCAGGACGAGCGCGGTCGCGCCCGTCGCCTCCACGTCGAGCCGAGCAGCGCACGTCCCAGGGGAGCTGCTCGTCAGCTACCGCGCCTTCCCCGCTCGGGCCGCGACCGGCGCCTCGGACGCGGTCGCTCGTGTCGCGCTCACGAACGACGTGGCGGCGACCGCCGGTGTCTCGGTGCTCCGGCGCGGCAGCGGTCACGCACACGACCTCGTGCGTGTGATCGACGACGATCTCGACGCGGCCGCGGCTCGACTGCGCAGCGATCCGCGCGTCGAGTTCGTGGCCCGGAACTACGTCGCCGAGCGCCTCGCGGTTCCTCCGGACGAGCACTACGGGGCACAGTGGTACCTCTCGGAGTTCGGCCTCGAGGCGGCGTGGTCGGTCGAGGATGCGAGCGAGCCCGGTACCGACGTGATCATCGCCGTCATCGACGACGGGCTCAACGTCGACCACGTCGACCTGCGGAGCAAGACCCTCCCCGGCCGCGACGTCTACTGCGACGACGACGACGTCCGCACCTTCAGTGACCACGGCTCGCACGTCGCCGGCATCGCCGCCGCCGGGAGCTCGGCGGAGGGTCTCGTGGTCGGCGTCGCGAAGGGCGAGCGCGCTCGGCTCGTCGCCGTCAAGGTCTTCCCCGACAACGTCGAGATGGGGGGAACGCTCGACAGCGTGATCCGTGGGATGCGCTGGGCGGGAGCGCTCGACGGCGGCGACGAGCGACCGGCGGCCGACGTGATCAACCTCAGCCTCGGGTTCGGCACGTCGCTCTCCGAGGGTGCGATCGCCATCTTGCAGGCGACGGTCGACGCCATCCACGCCGAGGGCATCTTGATGGTCGCAGCCTCGGGCAACACGTTCGGCGGCGGCGGCGTCACCTACCCGGCGCGGCTCGCGCGCGTGGTGGGCGTCGGCTCGGTCGACTGGGAGTTCACCCGATCGCGATTCAGCACGTTCGGTGCCGGCCTCGACCTCATGGCCCCCGGTGGGACGGCGCCGCTCGCCGCCGCGACCGATCCGGTCTGCGCCTCCGGAACGCTCGCCGGTGACCGCCACGCCGTCGTCGGCGCCGGCGCACCAGGTACCCGGGCGATCGCGTGCCTCACCGGGACATCGATGGCGTCACCCTTCGTGGCAGGCACCGCCGCGCTCCTGATCGCGTCGAACGAGGGCTATCGTGGCGAACCGGACGCGATCGTGGAGCGTCTCGCCGCCTCGGCACACAGGCCACCGGACTACAGCGTCGAGCAGTACGGCTTCGGAATCGTCTGCCCGGACGCCGCGCTCGGCCTCGCGACCACCTGTACCCTCGAACCGGGCGTCCGCTGAGCGACGGGAGGCGTCACGGGAGCGCGAGCGCGACCCGCACCACGTAGGAGAAGGCCAGCGCCAGGGCCACGACCGCGAGCCCGCCGGCGACGGCGTCGATGCGACCGCCGGCGGGGAGACCCTGCCGGGCGAACCCCCAGAGGAGCCCACCGACCACGCCGCCGGCGTGCCCCCACAGCGACACGTTGGGGATCGCGACGGAGAGGAGCGCGATGAGCACCATCCACTGCAGGAGTCCGCGCAGGAGTGCGCGATCGCCCGACGCGCGACTCCGCACCACGTCGGCGAGAAGCGCCCCGGCCACACCCAAGACGCCGCCCGATGCGCCCACGAGGACGACCGTCTCGTTCGCCTGCGCCACGCTCGTGAGGTAGCCGCCCATCGCGGTGCCGAGCGTGAAGGCGCCGAGCAGGTTCCCGGCACCACGCCGACCCTCGTAGAGCCTGCCGATGTCGACGAGCACCCACAGGTTGAACCCGACGTGGATCACGCCGGCATGGACGAACGCATAGGAGAGGAAGCGCCACCAGGCGTCACCGTCGGGGATGGGCAGATTCAGCACGAAGGCGGACGCGACGTTGCTCGCCGAGACCGCGAACCCGCCTGCGAGGTAGGGGCCGAAGGCGGCGTCGAGGGCCCACTGCGCCGCGAAGAGGGCGGCGAGCGTGGCGGCGAGCCCGATCGTCGCCTTGCCGCCCAGGCCCCGTCGGATCGGGGCAGGGAGCGGCTCGTCGAGCCGTCGGAGCTCCCTTTCGAGCGGCCCCCGCCGCCCCTCGGGTGCGTGCCGATACGCCTCGGCGTAGAGGCGCGCGGCGGTGTCGAGCTCGCCGGCCACGTCGGCAGCGCGCGCCACGATCGCGTACAGCACGTCGGGTGCGACTCCCGGGAGTGGATCGGAGAGCGTGTCGCGGACGCGGCGGAGGTTTCCGCGCTCGGCGTCGAGCCGGGCCTCCGCGAGCGTCACGCTGCGGTACCCGATCGGCCCCTTCGTCTCCCGCTCCCATCGCTCGCGCATGTCGCGCGCCTCGACGTCGGCCTCCCGCAGCCTGTCGAGTGCGACGAGCGCCTCGACCCGGGCGAGCGAGCCGAGGAACGCGCCGTCGCCTTCCTCCGGCAGTGGCACCTCGAGGACCTCGTGCCACGCTCCGCGAGTCGCGAGGGCTTGTGCCCGCATGACCTCCCCCTCACGCTCTGGCAGCCGACCGAGCGCCGCATCGGCGTCGCCGCGCTGCAGCGCCACCTGGACCGTCAGGCGCCGGACCGCGTCCCGTCCCGCCGAGGTCCAGTAGAGCACCGACGTGAGCGCGTCGGCGGCACCGTAGGCCCGGGCGCGAGCCAGCGCCGTGACGGCCAAGGGCGCCAGCACGTAGAGCGGGATCAGCACGAGCGCGAGGGGCGAGGTCCGTCCACCCGGCGTCGCGCCCGAGAGGTCGAGGAAGACGAGTGCACCGGCGGCGACGGTCGCGAGCGTCGTCTTGAGCGGCAGCTCGCTCCAGCCGGGGGCGAGGCGCCGCGACCAGGCGACGCTGTACACGCCCATCACGGTCATGCCGATCATGAGTAGCGTCTCCTGCGTCACGGCGCCAGCCTATCGTGCGTATCGCGCCCGTGCGGTCTCGGCGCCGCTATGATGGAGCCGCGTCCGCCCGACCCGTCCCCCTCCGCGCATCCAGAGCTGCGGTCGCCGACCCTCGCCACCCTGGAGCCTCATGCCCTCGTTCCTCCTCTTCCTCGTGTTCGTCGTACTGGGGTACCTGCTCGGGACCATTCCGACCGGGTACCTCATTTCGCGCTGGCGTGGCGTCGACATCCGCAGCGTCGGCAGCGGCAACATCGGCGCCACCAACGTGCTCCGCAGCGTTGGGCCGTTCGCGGCGCTCGTGGTGGTGGTGGTCGACCCGCTCAAGGGCGTGCTCGCGGTCGCACTCCCCACGTACCTCGGGATGGACGAGTGGACGGTCGCCGCCACCGCGCTCGCGACGGTCGTCGGCAACACGTTCAACGTGCTGCTCCGCTTTCGCGGCGGAAAGGGTGTCGCGACCACGTTCGGGGTCTTCCTCGTGGTCGACCCGGCGGTCGCGCTGCTCGCGGCACTCCTGTTCGCGATCACGCTCTGGACCGGACGCTTCGTGTCGCTCGCGTCGGTGGTCGCCGTCTGCTCCGGGCCGCTCATGCTGCTCGCGCGCGGCGAGGCGCCGCTGCCGAAGATGCTCCTCGCCTTCGCCCTGGCCTCGCTCATCCTCTGGAGTCATCGCGCCAACATCGAGCAGCTGCGTTCGGGGAGCGAGCGACGCATCGGCGAACGCCGCCCCCCGCCGGCAGGTGCGGTCGATCCCACCACCGCTCCGGATGACGATCCGCCCGTGCGCTGAGCGCCGACGTCGACCAGGCGTCAGTCCCCCACCGCTCGCGGCGCCGTGATGGCGCGCAGCGCGTCACGCCGCTTGGCGTGACGAACCACGACGAGCGCGATCACCACGATGGCACCGCCGACCGCCGTGAGCGGCGTCGGCACCTCGCCGAGCCACCACCACGACAGCAGCAGCGCGATCAGCGGAATCAGGTAGAGGTACGTGGTCACGAGCGTCGCCGGGGCGCGTGAGAGCGCCAGGGCGAAGAGCGTGTAGGCGATCGCGGAGGGGAACACGCCGAGGTGCACCGCAGCGAGCAGCGAGCGTGGCCACGCCTCCACGGCGGCCGCCGCGAGACCGGGCGCGAAGAGCAGCATCGGCAGTGTGCCACCCCACGTGACGAAGGCCATGAGTTCGAGCGGCCGGTAGCGCTCGAGCAGCGGTCGCTGCAGCACCGCGAAGAGCGCCGTGGCGAACGCTGCGAGCAGCACCAACGCGGCGTAGGGCTCGAACACGAGACCGAGCGCGGAGGCGCCGTTCGCACTGGCGTCGCCCACGACGATGAGCGCCACACCCATGAAGCCGAGCACCGAACCCACCCACCCCAACGGTGGCAGTCGGTCGCGGCGGAGTGCGGTGGCGACCACTGCCGTCAGTAGCGGCGCCGTCGCCACGATCAGGCTCGTCGCGCCCGCCGAGACGCGCAACTCGGCGACGTTGAGGGCGAGGTGGTAGACGAAGATCCCCACGCCTCCGAGCGCCACGAGTGCGGGCCAGTCGCGCCAGTCCGGCCAGCGCCGGCGGCGGAAGACGAGCAGGAAGACGACGAACGCGGCCGACGCCACCAGGTGCCGAAGGAGCGTGAGGTGGGGTGCGGAGAGCTCCTCGAGACCGATCTTGATGATCGGGAACGCCGAGGCCCACAACACCACCAGCACGCCCAGAGCCGCCACCGTGCCCGTCGTCACCCGGGCGTCGCTACGGAACGTGCCCTCACGACGGCAGCACCAACGTGCGGCCGCACGCGCACCGCTCGTCGTCGCGCACCATGGTGGTGACCCCGACCCGGTACCAGAGGGCGTCGCAGTCCGGGCAGCGGACCTCGGGGTGCACCAACGACCGGATCGCCGCGGGATCGGCCCAGCGGCGCTCACCGCACCAGTGGCAGATCACTTCGGCGCCGCCGTCCTCGTCGATCATCTGGTCGCGCTCCGACGGCGAGAAGTAGGCGAGCGCCTCGAGTGCCTTCTCGTCGCTGCAGCGGCACGCGAAGACGAGCGGGAGTGCGTCGCGCGTGAGCAGTTCGAGCCCCAGGCCCCAGGTGAGCTCCGTCATCGCCGCGAGCAGCGACCCCTCGTGCAGCACGTCCGTGAGCTGGCCGAAGGCCGCCACGTTCGCCTCGAGCAGATCGATGGCCGCGGGGTCGGCTCCCGGGAGTGGTTGCAGCACCACGCCACCCGCAGCGCGCACCTCGTGCAGGGGACCCGGACCGAACGAGACGCCGAGCAGCACGGCCGACGCCACCTGCTCGGATCCGACGAGGAAGGCCGCGACGTCTTCCGCGATCTCGCCGGAGACGAGTCGGACCGACGAGGCGTACTGGTCGCCGTAGGGAGCGGTCGATCGGATGACCTCGATCTCGCCCGCGCGCCCCACCGCGCCGCCGACGTCGAGCTTGCCGTCCGGCCGCAACGGCAGCTCCGTGCTCGGCTCCTTCGCATAGCCTCGAACGGTGCCGTCGAGTCCCGCATCGGCGATCACGCCACCGAGCGGCCCACCGCCGTCGAGCTTGAGCGTCACGCGGTCGCGATGGTCCTTGAGCAGCACGTGGGAGAGGAGGATCGCGGCGGTGAGCGTGCGGCCGAGCGCGGCGCCCGCCGTGGCGCCCATGGCGTGGCGGGCGAGCGCGTCGCGCACGAGATCGGTCGTGTCTGCAGCAATGACGCGGACGGTACCGTCCGCGGCCACGCCGCGCAGGAGATGGGACATGGTCTTCCTTCCGCGCCGTCGCCTCGGGCGCAGCGCGCCCGCGATCATACGTGCCCGAGTCAGCCGGGGACGTCGTCCTGGAGCGCCCCGAAACGCTCCAGGATGCGTCGCTGCGTCGCCGGCGGTACGAGCTTCGTCACGTCCGCCCCGTAGGTCGCGATCTCCTTGACGCGCGTGCTCGACACGAACGACCAGCGCGTCGCCGTCATCACGAAGAGCGTCTCCACGTCGGCGTTCATCTGGCGGTTGAGGTGTGCCATCTGGAGTTCGTACTCGAAGTCCGAGATCACCCGCAGCCCCTTGACGATCACGCCCGCCTGCCGCGCGCGCATGTAGTCGACGAGGAGCCCCTCGAACGATTCGGCGTCGACGTTCGACAAGCCCTTCGTCGATTCGCGGACCATCGCCAGCCGCTCCTCGATGTCGAAGAGTGCGGTCGACTTCAGCGGATTGTGCGTGACGCCGACGGTCAGCTTGTCGAAGAGGCGGCTGGCACGACGGATCACGTCGACGTGACCGTTGTGGAGCGGGTCGAACGAGCCCGGGTACACCGCGTGGACCATCTCGTCGATTCTACGCGTCGGCGGGCGATCCGTCGCGCGGCGACGCGAACGCGTCGTCGTCGCTCCCGGCGAGGTGCGCGATCACGCGCCGAGCGAGCGCCTCCGGGGAGGAGCGGCCGCTGGCGACGTCGTCGACCGCCCCCTCGGGGAGCGCCCGGAGGGACGCTCGCGCAGCACCCCACACCAACGCGCCGACCTCGTGGCGTGCGCGGCCGCGTCGCTTCGCCTCGAGGGCGTCCGTCGCACCGAGCCAATCGCGGTGGGCCGCGATCGCCGCGACCACCGCGTCGATGCCCTGCCCCTGGCTGGCGACCGTCTCGAGCACGGTCGGCAGCCAGGCACCCTGGGCGGGATGCGCCAGCTCGAGCATCGCGCGAACGTCGCGTACCACGCGGCCGGCGCCGTCGTGATCGGCCTTGTTGACCACGAACACGTCCGCGATCTCCATCACGCCGGCCTTGACCGCCTGTACGCCGTCGCCCTGACCGGGTGTGAGGACCACCAGGGTGGTGTCGGCGACGCCGACGATCTCGACCTCGCCCTGCCCCACCCCGACCGTCTCGACGATCACGTCGTCGAAGCCGTAGGCGGCCATGAGCGCCACCACCTGGAGCGTGGCTGCCGCCAGCCCACCGAGATGCCCCCGAGCCGCCATCGAGCGAATGAAGACGCCGTCGTCGTCGTGCCATCGGGTCATGCGCACACGGTCGCCGAGGATCGCTCCGCCCGTGAAGGGGCTGCTCGGATCGACGGCGACGACCGCCACCGTGCGCCCACTCGTGCGCGCCGAGCCGACCAGGCGATCGACCAACGTGCTCTTGCCCGAACCGGGGGCGCCGGTGATCCCGACGATCCGTGCCGGGTCGGCCCCCCGTCGGAGCCGCTGCAGCAGCTCGCGCCCCTCGGGCCCACCAGCCTCGACCAGGGTGATGGCACGCGCCAGGGCACGGTCGTCTCCGGCGCGGAAGCGCTCCTCCAGGCTCATCGCGCGAGCCTACCATCGCTCCACCGGGACTCCTGGAGCGGGTACCCTGGCCACGGGAGGTGGCCCCCGATGCCACGACCGATCACCCTGTTCACCGGCCAATGGGCCGACATGGCGCTCGAGGAGCTCGCGCCGCTGGCGCGCGACATGGGGTACGACGGCCTCGAGCTCGCGTGCTCGGGCGACCACGTCGACGTGCGCAGGGTCCTCGAGGAGCCCGACTACGCCGCCGAGCGGCGCGCGTTGCTCGAGCGCTACGATCTCGAGCTCTACGCCATATCGAACCATCTGGTGGGCCAGGCGGTGTGCGACCGGATCGACGAACGACACCGGGCGATCCTCCCGGACCGCGTCTGGGGCGACGGCGATCCGGAGGGCGTACGAAAGCGCGCGGCGCAGGAGATGATCGACACGGCGGCGGCCGCGAGCGCCCTCGGCGTGTCGGTGGTGACCGGCTTCACGGGATCGTCGATCTGGCACACCCTCTACGCCTTTCCTCCCACGTCGCAGGCCGTTTGGGACGCCGGATTCGAGGACTTCGCTCGCCGCTGGACGCCGATTCTCGACGCGTTCGAGGCGGCCGACGTCGTCTTCGCGCTGGAGGTGCATCCCACCGAAATCGCCTTCGACATCGCCACCGCCGAGCGGGCGATCGCCGCGGTGGGGGGCCACCCGCGCTTCGGGTTCAACTACGACCCATCCCACCTCGCGTATCAGGGCGTCGACTACGTCCGCTTCATTCGCGACCTCGGCGATCGCATCGCGCACGTCCACATGAAGGACGTCTGGTGGGGCCGAGGTGACGGTCGCGTCGGTGTCTTCGGCGGCCATACCTCGTTCGGCGATCCGTCGCGCACCTGGGACTTCCGCTCCGTCGGGCGGGGCGACGTCGATTTCGAGGAGGTCGTGGTCGCGCTCGGCGACGTCGGCTACGACGGACCGCTCTCGGTCGAGTGGGAGGACAGCCGCATGGATCGGATCCATGGTGCGACGGAGGCGGCCGCCTACTGCCGTGCGCTCGACTTCCCGCCGAGCGGACGACGCTTCGACGCAGCGTTCGAACGCAGCGACCGGACCTGAGGCTCGCCCGACGTCAGCGACGCGCCCTTCCCGAGGTGACCTCGTCGCGAACGCTCGGCGTCCGAGCGCTGACTTCGAGGGCGTGGGCCAGCGACAGGACGCACGCCTCGAGGATCCACTCGGGATCGCCGCCGCCCTTGATCCGCTCGTCGGCGCGAACGAAGAGGTCGACGAGTCGGCGCAACGATCGCTCGTCGAGCCGTGCGGCCACCGCCAGTGCCTTGCGCACGGGGAAGGCGTTCGCCTTGAGCACTCGGGCGGTCTCCTCGACACCGAGACCGCCCGCCGCCTCGATCGCCACGCAGCCGGCGATGAGGTCGAGCTGCCAGCCGAGCGTGGCCATCACCCGCACGGGGGGCTCGCCCGCCTCGACCAGGGCGCGCGCGATCCGGAGCGACGCCGCGGCGTCGCCCGCGATGACCGCGTCGACGAGGTCGAAGGCAGACCGCGTGGCGGGGCGGTTGGCGATGCGCCGAACGTCGTCGGGTGAGAGGGTCGTGCCGAGCGCACGGAGCTTCGCGATCTCACTGGCGATCGCGGCGAGGTCGTCGCCGAACAGGTCGGCGAGCGTGCCCGCGACGTCACCCGCAGTGGTGAGGCCGCGCGCGGCGATCTCACCACGTACCCACCGGACCACGTTGGCGTAGCGCGGCGTCGGTTCATGCTCGAGTTCGCCGATGGCGCGGTACCGCTTCTGCCGGGCCGCGGTGGCGCCGCTGTCGAACAGGAACACGTCGCCGTCGACAGCGCCGCCTTCGACGGCGTCGATCACGGCGTTGCGCGGTGCGGTCGCGGCGGCGCCACCCCCGGCGAACGCCTCGTCGAGATCGATCGCCACCGACGACGCACCGAACAGCCCGCCTTGCGCGAGCGCGTCGTGGACTGCGCTCGCGTCGATCCCTTCACCGAGGCGTCGCACGTCGATCCCCTGCGCGACCGCGGCCGCGATCGCCGAACGAAACGCGCGCCCAGCGAGGAACGGGTCGCCGCTGAAGGTCCGGATCATCGGGGGATGCTACCGCGGAGTGCGGGACGAGGCGTGACCGACCGGCTCTCGCGGCCGATCAGGCTGCAGCCGGGACGGCGAGTACCGCATCGAGCATCTCTCGAGCGGAGGAGAAGCGCCCCTCGGGGTCGCGCATCAGGGCGCGCCCGATGACGGG
This sequence comes from Trueperaceae bacterium, assembly GCA_013697735.1. GTDB lineage: Bacteria > Deinococcota > Deinococci > Deinococcales > Trueperaceae > SKWV01. The sequence goes on from JACCWH010000165.1 coordinate 14,767, forward strand.
CGTGAGCCAGGCCGCCTCACGCGGGAGCGGTTCGAGCACCAGGCTGTCGTCTCCGGTGAGGTAGCGAAGCACCTGATTGCCGTACGGAGGCGCGCCGGTGAGCATGTGGTGCAGCACGGCACCCGCCGCGTAGAGATCGGAGCGATAGTCGGTCCGCACACCGAGGAATTGCTCGGGGGCCATGTAGTTCGGGGTCCCGAGCAGCTGCTGATCGCCGGTGATCGACGCGAGCGCGAGGTCCTTCGCGAAGCCGAAGTCGTTGAGCAACGCTCGCTCGCCCCGGATGAGGACGTTCGACGGCTTGACGTCGCAGTGGATCACTCCGAGGGCGTGGGCATGGTCGAGGGCGCGCAGGATGTCCCGAAGGATCTTGAGGGAGCGTGTGACGGGCAGAGGCCCGCGCTCGAGTGCCTGCGCGAGATTCATGCCGGGGGCGTACGCGTAGACGAGGTTGCCATCCATCGTCGCGAGCAGGGCGACGATGTTCTCGTGATCGAGCTTGCGAGCGACATCCGCTTCGCGCTCGAGCCGTCGGGTCGCCTCGGGCGAGAATCCGCTGAGCCGCTTGACCACAACGAGCCTGTCGTCCCAGCGCGCCAGTTCCACCCTGACGAAACCTCGCTGCGACAGCACCCGTACTGGCTCCAGCACGGTATATACGCTATCACATCGACGCCGTCACCAGTCGAGGGCGTGCTCGACGGGTTCGCGCGGAGCCGCGCGCCGCTCCCGGATGACCGGCGCGTCCGGGGGGTGCTGGATGCGCAGCGCGCCCTCCTCGAGCGTGGTCCGGACGGCGACGCCGTGTCGTTCGAGCCGCTCCAGCACGCTCGCAGCCGGATGCCCGAAGCGGTTGCGCCCTGCGGAGACGAGCGCGAGCCGCGGTCGGGCAGCGCGTAGGAGTGCCTCCGACGTGCTGGTCGCAGAGCCGTGGTGCGGTGCGAGCACGACCGGCACGGGAGGGATCGCCAGATCCGCCTCTATCGCGGCCGACACGTCGCCGGCGAGCAGCACCCACGGGGCACCGTCGACGCGCACGAGCACGACGACGGAGTCGTCGTTGGCGACCGGGCCACGCTCGGCCGTGGGGTGGAGCACGTCGAGCCGCACGCGGCCGAGTTCGGCCGACTCGCCGCGTCGTACCTCGCGCACCGGCACGCCGGCGAGCGCCGCCACCTGCACGAGGTCACGGAAGATCGCGCGCTCGTCCTCGCGATGGCCGATCCAGAGTTCGCCGACCGGAATGCTCCCGATCACGAGCAGCAGTCCCTGGATGTGGTCGAGATCGGCGTGCGTCGCGATCACGACGCTCAACGCGCGCACGCCCAGGGCCCGCAGCGCCGGCAGCACGATGCGTGTACCCGTGTCGTGCGCTGCGCCGAAGGAGCCGCCACCATCGATCAGCACGGCCTGTGCGCCGCCCGTCCGGATGATCACGGCGTCGCCCTGGCCGACGTCGAGGACGACGAGCTCGGGCGTCCCGTGGGGGGCGGGCGTCGAGGCGCTGACGCCGGCCGCGACGACCACCACGAGCAGCGCGCGCCACGGCGCCAGGCGCCGAGCGAGGCCGAGCACCGCGGCGAGGGCGGCCACGGCGTAGGTGACGTGCCCGATCGGGCTCACCTCCCCCCACGGCAGCGACGGGGCTCGAGCCGCGACGCGCGCGAGCGCGATGAGCGCTTCGGCGAGCGGCGCCGTCACCAGGTTCACCAACCGCGCCGGCTCCTCGCCGACGAGGCCCACCAGGCCGGCGACGAAGCCGATCGGCACCAGCAAGGAGGCGAGCGGGACCGCGATCAGGTTGACGAGGGGCGAGACGAGCGGCAGTGCACCGAACGTCGATGCGACGAGGGACGCCGTCGCTCCCTGGGCCGCGAGACTCACGGCCACGCCGCCGCCGAGCACGCGCATTGCGCCGCTCCGCCAGCGTCCGCGCGCCGACGCCGACGCCGGCACGCGCCGCTGCCAGCCCATCGTGATCGGCAGCAGCACCGCGATCCCCGCGACGGAGAGGTAGGAGAGTCGGAAGCCGAGATCGTGGATCCATCCCGGCGCCAGGAGCAGCGACGCGCTCGCTGCGAGGCCGAGGGCGGCCACGACGGCCGGTGACCCGGCTCGGAGCGCGCCCGCGAGGACCACGGCGGCGACCATGAGCGCCGCACGGAGCACGCTCGGGCTGGCACCGACGAGCACCACGTACAGAGCGATCCCCATCCCCACGAAGGGTGGCGCCGCACGCGCGAGCGGTCTCGCCACGAGATTCAGTGCGGCGGCGAGCACCCCGACGTGGAGACCGGAGAGCGCCAGCACGTGGGCGAGACCCGACGCCGAGAACACCTCGCGGAGGTCGCCGAGCTCGTCGCGAATGCCGAGCGTCATCGCCTGTACGAGCCCGGCCGCCGCCGGCGACAGGCCGGCCACGACCCCGCGGCGGAGCGCCGCGCGCGCGCTCACACCCGTCGGCGCCACGACCACCTGCTCCACCCGGAAGGCTGCCCGGGCGCCGCGCCGCCGCCAATGCGCACGCGCGTCGAAGCCCCCGGGGTTGCGCCGAACGGCGAGCTCCTCGAGCGTACCGAGGAGCCGCACGCGCCCCTCGGGGACGCCCACGCCACGGAGTACGAGCCCCCCCTCCCCGCGCGTCCACAGCACGACGCCGTCGCTCCGTCCCTCGATCTCGACGGTCGTGTGCATGCGCGCCGCCCAGGGATCGGGCTGCGCGGCCCATGCCTCGCCACGAAGGGATCCGAGCGTGAGCCCCGTCGCGACGAGGAGCGCGATCACGGCAGCCGAAAGCCCCGAGCGCCGCGCGCGGTGATCGAGGACGACCCACACGGCCGCGCCGCCGAGGACGGCGGCCGTGAGCAGGGCCACGAGGAGCGCGGAGGGATGCGGCGTCGACACGGCGGTGACCGCCGTTCCGAGCACGATCCCCAGCGCCAGCGGGACCGGCCACGCGATCGTCGGGATCGGCACCGGCGATCAGAGCGTGACCCGCGCGCGGAGTGCCTCGAGGCGGACCGGACCTATGCCCGGTACGCGCAGCAGGTCGTCGAGCCGGTGGTAGGGCCGCCCCGCGATGATGCGTTCCGCGGTGGCCGGACCGACGCCCGGGAGCGTTCCGAGGAGGCGGGCGCTGGCCCTGTTGACGTCGATGCGGCCGTCCCCCTCCGGCGAACGTGTCGACGGGACGACGACCGTGCGGCCGTCGGTGAGGGGAGCGGCTTCGGCGACGAGGGCGACGTCGGCGTCGGGCGTTACGCCTCCGGCTGCCGCGAGCAGGTCGCCGACACGCGACCCCCACGGCAACTCGTAGGTGCCGGGCGCCACGATCTCCCCGTGGACGGTGACCACGAGGTCGGGCGTCTCTCTGGCGACGGGCGCGGGGCGCGGGGCCAGCCGCGCGTACGTGGTGGCGCCGCCCGCGATCAGACAGACGCCCACCAGCAGCAGCGTGACGAGCCTCTCCTGGACGGGCGACATGCACGACGCTAGCGCGCCTGGTTCGTGAAGGTACACCATGGTGGGCTGGAGCCCGAACGCACGAGGCCCCGGCCTGCGTCGATGCGGCCGGGGCCTCGAACCGTGCCTCGCCTCGAAGAGGCGCACCTCGCTTTCGCCGGCGTCAGCGGCTCGCGATCGCCTCGGTGTACTTCGCCTCGACGGCGTCCCAGCGAACGACGTTCCAGAACGCCGTCACGTAGTCGGGGCGCCGATTCTGGTAGTTGAGGTAGTAGGCGTGCTCCCAGACGTCGATGCCGAAGACCGGCGTGTGCCCGGCCATGAGCGGCGAGTCCTGGTTCGCAGTCGAGTAGACCTGCAGTCCGCCGGAACCTTCTCCATCGACGACGAGCCACGCCCATCCCGATCCGAAGCGCTTGGCGGCGGCGTCGGCGACGGCGCTCTTGAACGCGTCGAAGGAGCCGAACGCGTTGTCGATCGCCGCAGCGAGCTCACCCTCGGGTCGGCCGCCGCCGTCGGGGCCCATGATCTCCCAGAAGAGGTTGTGATTCACGAATCCGCCGCCGTTGTTGCGCACGGCCGTCTGCAGGTCGCTCGGCAGGCTGTCGAAACCCCGGAGCAGCTCCTCAGCGCTCTTCCCCTTCAGCTCGGGGTGCTCCTCGAGGGCGGCGTTGAGGTTGTTGGTGTACGTCGCGTGGTGCTTGCCATGGTGGATCTCCATGGTGCGCCCATCGATGTGGGGTTCGAGCGCGGCGGAAGGATACGGAAGTGCGGGAAGCTCGAAAGCCATGAGTGGTCCCCTCTCGTGCACGACGTCGGCCACGCGCCGTCTCCGGGCACGTCACCGCGACGGCTGAACGCCGACAGTGTAGCAACGGGGGTCCCGCTCGTGCGCCCCCGGCGCACACGTGCCAGCCACGGCGCCCCGTGGTGACGCTCCGAGGCGCTCGCAGTCGCTCCTGTTCACACCGAAGTCGAACCCACCCCGGCGAGCGGGTCAACGGAGCGGCGAACGGCGCGGTGCAGCAGGCGGTAGCGGCCGTCGACGTCGCCGTCGAGGAGGCGCTCGAGCGCCCCCTCGAGCTCGTCGAGCGTCAGGTCGTGGACGGCGGGGGCGAGCGCCTCGTCGAGTCCGCACGCCGCTAGCTGCGCCCACGCCGCTTCGCGCTCGCTCCGCGCGCAGCCGGCGCTGTCGATACCCAGTAGGGCGACGCCGCGCAGGATGAACGGGTAGACGGTGGTCGGCACGTCACCACCGGCGACGTTGCCGACCGCGGCGATCGCGCCCGCGGGCATGATGCGCTTCAGCAGGTGGGCGAGCGGGCCTCCACCGACCACGTCGACCGCCCCGGCGAGATCGGGCCGGAGGAGTGGACGCTCGGTTCCCGCCTCGAGCGCGTCCCGCCCCCACACCTCCCGGGCTCCGACCGTCCGCAGGCGCTCCGCTGCCGCGGCACGGCCGGTCACGGCGATCACGTCGTAGCCGGCGGCGGCGAGGAGCGCCACGGAGATCGTCCCCACACCACCCGAGGCGCCGGTGACGGCGATCGGGCCGGCGCTCACGTCGACGCCGTGGTGCCGAAGCGCGCGCACGGCGAGCGCCGCGGTCAGGCCCGCGGTCCCGTACGCCATCGCCGCCGCCGCGTCCCACCCCGCGGGCATCGCGACCGGCCACTCCGCCGGCACGCGCACCACCTCGCCGAAGCCGCCGAGGGTGTTCATGCCGAGGTCGTACGAGGTGACGATCACGGGGTCGCCGGGGCGCCAGCGGTCGTCGTCCGACGCGATCACACGACCAGCGGCGTCGATGCCCGGGGTGAACGGGTAGGCTCGCGTGACCCCGGGGCGACCGGCAGCGGAGAGCGCGTCCTTGTAGTTCAGCGAGCTCGCCTCCACGCGCACGGTGACGCCGGCGTCGGGGAGATCACCGAAGGGGCGCTCCTCGACGCGCCCCCACGGCCGGACGCCATCGCCTCGCGTCACGTACGCTCGATACCTCTGCTCTTCGCTCATCTGCCCTTCGCGCATCCGCTCCGCCTCCGCCGCGACCATACCGGTCGGACCGAGGGGAGCAGCCAAACAGGATACGGAGCACGTCGCTTCGACCGGTATAGCCTAGCCATCATGGGTAAGAAGAAGCGACGCACCACCGCACGTCCGCAGTCCAATGTCCCGGTCGATCCCGTGGCTACCCCTCACGAGCCGGCGCCGACGGCCGCCAAGGTCACGAACGCAGGTGCGGGCACGCCACGCCGCGATCCGTCTCGGCGGCCCGGCACCACCCGGAAGCGCAAGCGCGGCAATCCGCTCCCGTGGATCGTCGGCGTGGGCGGCATCGCGCTGGTGGTCGGACTGACCGTGGCATTCAACGTGATGCAGGAGTCGAACAAGCCGGGGGAACGCTTCCGCAGCCAAGGGAACGTCCACGTGGCGCTCGGGACGCAGACGCCTGCGTACAACAGCGACCCTCCGACCTCGGGGTGGCACACGCCGGGACTCGCCGGCTGGGGCGCGTACGTCGAGGAGCCACCGCACGACCAGCAGCTCATCCACAACATGGAGGACGGTGGCGTGATCCTGTGGTACGCGGCCGGCACCCGCGAGGAGAACGAGGCGCACGTACAGGCGCTTCAGGACGTACTCGGCACCCGCTGGTCGCGGACCGTGATCGTGCCCCGCGAGGGGATGGAGACGACGTACGCCCTCACTGCCTGGACGAGGCTGCAGCGCTTCGAGGAGATCGACCCCGAGGGGATGCGCGAGTTCGCCGAGGCGTACCACGGCCTCGACCATCACCCCGGCTTCTGATGGCGACTGACCTGCATGTGCTCGGCCCAGGTGCACGTGGCGACGTGGCACCCTCGCAGGGCTCGGGTACGATGCGTCCATGAACCCACAACGCCTCACGATCATCACCGTGGCCGTCGCCGTCCTCGCGGTGGCCGCCATACTCGTGATTCCGCGAATCGGCGGGACGACACAGGCGACGACCACCGCCGACCTCGACCTCTCCGACCAGCCCGTCATCGGGAGCGCCGACGCTCCGGTCACGGTCGCCATCTTCGAGGACTGGCTCTGCCCCGCGTGCGCGAACTTCGAGGCGAACGTCGCCCCCACGATCAAACGTGAGTACGTCGACACGGGCCTGGTACGAATGGCCTTCGTGAACTTCCAAGTGATCCAGGGGTCGGAGCAGGTCGCGCGCATGAGTGAATGCGTCTACCGGCAGAGCAACGACGCCTTCTGGGAGATGAAAGGGCCGCTCTACCGTGCCCAGGGGGAGCTTCGAGACACGCGTGGGGCACGCGACCTCGCGCTCACGTACGCGCCCGGAATCGACGCCGGCGAGCTCGACGCCTGCATGGCCGATCCGTCGAGCCTCGAGGTCGTACGCACCGACACCCAATTGGCGCAACGACTCTCGCTCACCGGCACGCCATCCGTCCTCGTGGACGGCGTCTCCGTGAGTCCGACGTTGGACTCGGTGCGGCGCGCGATCGACGCCGCGCTCCCCTGAGCGCCTCCCGACCCGCACCGACGCTCGCGCTCTACGGAGCGTGGGTGGTGGCGATCGTCGCGACGGTCGGTTCGCTCTACTTCTCCGAGGTGCGCGCCTTCGTACCGTGCGTGCTCTGCTGGTGGCAACGGATCTTCATGTACCCACTGGTGTTGGTCCTCGGTGTGGCCACCTTTCGCCAGGAGCGCGGCGCGTGGCGCTACGCGCTCCCCCTCGCGATCGTCGGGTTCGCGTTCTCGACCTACCACTACCTCATCCAGAAGGTCCCATCGCTGGCGCCGCCCGCCATGTGCGCGGCGGGTGTCCCCTGCACGGGGCAGTACGTGAACTACTTCGGTTTCGTCACCATCCCGTTCATGGCGGGGACGGCATTCGCGCTCATCGGCGTGGCGCTGGTCTCCGTTGCACTGGTGGAGCGCCGATCCGCTGCGACGCCACCGCACTGAGCGCGATCGCGGCGTAGCCCGCGAAGTAGCCCAGGGCGACACCAGTGCCCAGCGGTGCACCGGCTCCCGTGGCGGTGGCCAGCAAGGCACCACCGACGCCCGTGGCGACGGCCGCCGAGACGTTGTCGGCGAGCAACAGCGACGACGACACGGTGCCGACCGGCACGCCCTCGTCTTCGGCCCGAACGAACGCCAGCGCGGAGGAGCTCGCGTGGGCGAAGCCGATCCCGAGGCCGGCCACCATCCATCCCATCACGGCGACCACGAGCGCGAGCACGGCGCGCTCGGGACCGGCAGCGAGAGCGCCCATCTGGGCCACGAGGCCCACTGCGATCACAGCGACGCCGAGCCGGACTCGGACGTCGCGCCCCTCCGCGAGGCTCGCCAGCAGGCGAGCAGTCGCCGTCGTGGTCGCAATTCGGCCGCGACGGGCATCGAGCCGTGCCTGCGTCCAGGCCCCCGTACTCCAACTGATCGCGCCCGTGGCGATCACGACGCCGGTCACTGCCGACGAGAGAGCGAGCACGTCGGTGAGCATGAGCGCCAGGAAGACTTCGACGGTGATGAAGGCCGCGAAGAAGAGCCCGCGAGCCGCGATCACGGCGCCGAGTCCGGGTCCGAGACGGAGCGTCCGCGGGGGCGTCAGGGCGGCGAGGGCGCGCGGAACGGCCGCGATCGCTATCCCGAACGCCAACGCCCTCAGGGGCCAGGCGCCCGAGCCACCGATCGACCAGATCGCGAGCCCGACGGCGAGCGCCAGTGTCCCGGCGTTCAGGAGACGATCGCGCCCGGAGCGCGTGCCGGGGGGACGCTGCGGCAGCCGTGCGAACGTCGGGAGCGTCAGCACCGCGACGAGCACCGTCAGGGGCACAAGGGCGGCGAACACCCATCGCCACGTCGCCACCTCCGCGACTGCGCCTGCGAGCGCCGGACCGACGAGCGCCGGCACCACCCACGCGCTCGAGAGGTAGGCGAGGACGCGGGGCCGGTCCGCATCGGGGTAGGCGAGCGAAAGGGCGACGTAGATGCACGTGATCACCGCCCCGCCGCCGGCGCCCTGGAGCACGCGTCCGGCGATCAGCACGGCCATGGACGGGGCGATCGCGGCGACGACCAGTCCGCCCGCGAACGCGAAGAGGCCGAGCGTGAAGGCGCGGGCGGGTCCGCGTCGATCGGCCTCGTTACCGCCCCAGACGGTCCCGAAGAGCGACGCCAGCAGGTACGCCGAGAAGATCCACCCGTAGAGTTCGAGCCCCCCGAGATCGGCCGGTATGCGCGGTGCGATCGTCACCACCGCCAAGCCGCCGAACGCCATGACCGTGACGCCGAGTACCAGACCGAGGGTGAGTGCACCCCCCGGCGCCGCGGCGGGAGGCGGCGGAGGGGTCGCCATCGATGTCGACGCCCGAGCCCCGTGCCCGAGCGGATCCGGCCGCTTCACGAGCGCCGTTCCGGGTCCTCACGGTCGCGGTGGATCCACCCCGCCGCCCACATCACCCAGAGCCACCACCCCTTCACGGGGCGGTACACGAGCAGGACCGTCGCCAACGCGGTTCCGACCAACCACCACTCCAACCCCACGAAGAGCCCACGGCGCCCGATCGCCAGGCCGCCCACGACCGCCACCACCACGATCGCGATCGTGTAGGCGATCACCGCTGCACCGAGCCACGAGCCTGGGTCGCGCTCGAAGCGAACGCCACAGACGGGGCAGAATTCGGCCACGGCGTAGGGACCGCGGAACGCCGACCCGCGGCGACAGGCGGGGCAGCGACCGAGGGTCGCCGCCAGCATCGCTCCCCCGTCGCGCCAGCGCAGCGCGTGGGTGGGTCGTTCGTCGGTGGTCGCTGGGTCAGGCATGTCGCGACGCAGTGTAGTGCGCCGCCGGAGGTCAAGCCGTGTCGGAATCCGCCGGCACGCTCTCCGAGACGGTCGGACGTGGACGGGAGGCGCCGAACCGATCGGGAACGGCACGCCGGAAGCGCTCCCAGGACTCGTCTTCGAGCGCATGGCCGCGCTCCTCCGACCACATCTGGAACGGGACGAGGTACGAGCGTGCATCGCGCACCTCGTCGTGGAAGAGGCTCGCCAACAGACCACCCGCCGCGAGGTACCCGGTCGCCGAATACGCCTCGAGCGCTGCGTCGACGTCGTAGACGATGCGGCGGAAGGTCGGCACCCATACTCCACCCGCCAGCGTCAGCAGCAGGTACTGCGCGCGTGGGTCACCGTTGAAGGGCGATCCCACCGCGCCCGTGTTCAGCACCGACACCCGGCCCCAGCGACGCGCCAGCGGCCGATGGGTGTGCGATCCGACCAGCACGTCGGCTGGGTGCATCTCGACGATCTCGGAGATGACCTCGTCGGTCGTGAAGCGGCCGTACCCCTCCCGGAAGTGGCGCGGGCTTCCGTGGCTCACCAGCACGCGCGGCGCCCCGGGAGGGTCGATGGCGATCGTCATGGGGAGGCCGCGGAGCGATTCGAGATGCCTGGAGTCGACGAGCTGGCGAGCGCACCAGCGGTTCGCTTCCCAGAAGGGCCGGCGTCGGAAATCGTCCGGGAGTCCGCCGTCGTCGTCGACGAGTCGGCAGAGTAGATCGTCGTGGTTGCCGAGGGTCATCTCGGGAGCGAGCAGCTCGACCCTCGCCATCACGGCGTCTCCCTGCGGCCCCCGATTCACGGAGTCGCCGTTCACGATCACGCGATCGGCCGCGTGCAGTTCGACGTCTGCGAGCACGGCCTCGAGCGCCGGAAGGTTGCCGTGGATGTCGCCCAGCACGGCGATGCGCATGTCCGGAGTCTAGCAGCCGCCCTGCTGCGTGCGTATGGCTGTGGTGCCACCGTCGGCCAGGCGCCCCTCCCGGTAGACTCGGGGGGAATGGCCACCGCCCCCGACGCCCTCCTCATCGTCACCATGCAGCACCGTCGTGCCGTGCTCGACAAGGCGCTCACGAGGGCCGGGTGGTCGCTCACCGTCTACGACGAGGTCGGTGCAGCGCTGCTTCACGTGCGCGAGCGACCGTATTCGGCCATCTTCTGCGACGAGTACCTCCGCGGCGCGAGCGCCGGCGGGTTCCTCGCTTGGAGTCGGCGCCTCAACCCGGACGTCCCGTTCTACGTGATCGCGATGCAGGGCGACGAGGCCGCTCTCGGCGTCCAGGGGCGGCCCGATCGCGTGATGTCGTTCCCGCCGATCGCTGCCGACCTACCGCGCCCGGCGAAGGCCAGCCTCTGGGACGGCCCGCCCGTCGCGCTCCGCGACCTCCCGCTCGAGGGGACGACCGCACTCGTGCCGCTCGGCGACCTCATCGAGATGCTCGCGCTGACGAGCGCCAGTGCGGTGATCACGCTCGGTGAGGGTCGGATCGGTCGGGTCTACCTCACCGACGGCCAGATCGAGCATGCCGTCTACGTGGAGGAGGCGACCGACGTGGTCGGCATCCGCGGCCTCGGCCGCCTCCTCGACCTCCCCGAGACGCCGTTCCAGGTGCTCCCCTACCGCCACCCCAGCCGCCGGACGCTGCACGTGTCGACGGCAGCCGCCCTCACGGAGGCCGCACGGGTCATCGACGAGCAGCGCCGCGACGGGCGGCTGCTCGAGGCCGTCATCACGGCCTGCCCCGACGCCCTGGGCGTGGCCACCGGGTACCTCCTGAACGACGCTCCGACGCGCACGCAGGGGGACGGCGTCGCTGCCTTCGCTCGCGGCGTCGCCCTGGTCGAGGCCGTCAAGGCGACCGTGAGCGGCGTGACGCACCTGTGCGTCGAGGCCGAGTCGCACGCGTTCGCGATCGTGGTCTACCGCGACGGCCAGGTGCTCGCCGCGCACGCCCCTCGCGGCCGGAGCCTCATGCTGTTGTCGTCGCTGGCGAAGGCGGTCAAGACGCACACGCGCTGAGCGTTACGGCGCCAGCGCCTCGCCGAGTGCGCGCCGCATGTCGTCGAGCGGCGCTCCGCTCCCAGTCCACGCCTCGAAGGCGAGACCTCCCTGGTGGACGAGCATCGCGAGCCCGTCTTGCACGCGCAGGCCAGCCGACGACGCCGCCGCGAGGAGCGGCGTGACGCGCGGCCGATACACGAGATCGACCACGAGGCCGACCACCGGCAGGGCGCCCGCCGGGAGCGGCGAGCCGGCCGGCCCCCCGAGCATCCCGACGCTGGTGGTGTTCACCACGAGCCGCGCCGCGCGCGACGTGGCGACGAGCTGCTCGGGCACCACTTCAGTGATCGACCCCTCGTGGCGCCACGCTGCGACGAGGGCGGCCGCCCGCGCGGAGGTGCGATTGTGGACCCCGACCTCAGCC